>QHTB01000140.1 GCA_003220615.1 Candidatus Rokuibacteriota bacterium | reverse complement strand
TGCCCGCGGCCGCGGCTTCGCCTACGCGCAGTACGAGAACGAGAACGCCTACGCGGCCATGGTCGCCGACGTGGAGGTCGACCGGCGCACGGGCGCGATCCGCGTGCGGCGTGTGTTCGTCGCCCACGACTGCGGGCTCATCGTCAACCCCGACGGCGTGCGGAACCAGATCGAGGGCAACGTGGTCCAGACGATCAGCCGCACCTTGAAGGAGGAGGTGCGCTTCGATCGGCGGCGCGTCACCAGCCTGGACTGGCAGTCGTATCCGCTGCTGCGCTTCAGCGAGGTGCCCGACGCCATCGAGATCACGCTCATCGACCGCCGTGACCAACCGTCGGTGGGTGCCGGCGAGCCGGCCGCCTGTCCCGTCCCGGCCGCCATCGCCAATGCCGTGTTCGCCGCCACCGGTGTCCGTCTCCGTCGCGTGCCGTTCACGCCCGAGCGTGTGAAGGAGGCTCTGCACACATGAGCAGTGACAAGGTCGATACGATCCGGTCGTCGAGCATGGGAGTGGTCGGTCGCGCGGAAAGCCACGTTCGTGGCCAGCATCTCACGCTCGACTCGTCGGCGCGCCCGCAACCGGACGCGTTCACCAACAGCGAGGCGTTCCTGGCCGGCATCTCCTCGTGCGGCGTGACGCTGATCGAAGGCCACGCGCGCGAGACGGGAATTCCTATCCGCGGCCTGGACGTCACCATCGAGGGCGTCCGCGCGGCCAGCGATTCGACGCGCTTCGCCAGCATCGCGATGACGTTCGAGATCCGCGGCGTCAGCCAGGAGCAGGCCGAGTCGCTCGTCGAGACCTATCGGGGCCGCTGACCGCTCTACCGCACGGTCGCGGCTGCGACCGCAGTGAAGGTCGAGGTGAGGGGAACGCGCGGCTGACGCGCATTGGGCTGGGGCTCGTCGTACTCGCGAGTGCCGGCTTGCTGTCCGCGGGCCAGCGTCCCGGCGTCTCGCCCGACACCCCGTGGAGTTGCCCGGAGAGCCATCCCATCAAGGGCTACGTCTCCTACGAGTCCGGGCGTCGCGTGTACTACGTGCCGGGCGGCCCCTTCTACGAGGAGGCGAGCCCCGAACGGTGCTACGCGACCGAGGACGAAGCACGCCGGGACGGCAGCCTGCCCGCGCGCGAGCCTCGGATACCGCACCCGTCCGACGATCACGCCCAGGACGCCGGCCGGCTCTCAGCCGGCGCGACTTCGTGATGCGGTCGCCGCCAGGATGCGACGCTCGATCGAGGGATGCGAGTACAGCAGCAGTTCCTTGAGACGGTGCGGTTTCCGCTCGGCGAGGTTCAGATCGGCCAACCGCTCCATCGCGCCGATGAACGCCGTCGCGTCGCCGGTGAGCTCCAGCGCGAAGTCGTCGGCCTGGCGCTCGACCCCGCGTGACACCGCGTTGACGAATGGAGCCGTCACGAGGCCCAGTGCACCGACGACGATCACCAGCCAGGGCAGGCCGGCCGGATCCCACGGCGCCTGCCATCCCCACCAGTTGGCGCCAGCGCGGAGCAGCACGTCCCCCAGCCACAGCGCCAGCACCGTGAGCCCGGCCTGGAGCACGAGCATCCGCCAGACGTCATGGTGCACGTGGTGACCGAGCTCGTGCGCGAGCACCGCCCGGACCTCGTCGGGGGCGAAGCGCGCGACCAGCGTGTCGAAGAGGATGACCCGACGGGTCCGGCCGATTCCGGCCAGCGCCGCATTCGCAGTACGGCCCTTGCGTGACTGGTCCGCCACCCACACCCCGACGACGGGAATGCCCGCCTTCGAGACCAGGTCGACGACGCTCTTGCACAGGTGCTCGTCGGCGAGTGGCGTCAGGCGATAGAAGAGCGGCAACAGCCACACGGGAAACACGAAGGCGACGACGACCTGGAGTGCGACGAGCACGCCGGCGGCCGCCAGCCACCAGAGCGGCGTCGTCGCCATCAGGGCGTAGACGATCTCGACCGTGAGAAGGCCGAGAGCGCCGCCGATCAGAGCGGCCTTCAGCCGGTCGCGGAGCCAGGCGCCGAGCGTCTGGTGAAGAAGGCCGTGGCGCCTGGGCAGCCAGTAACCACGCAGCCACGCGAGGGGAAACGTCACCAGAGCCTGACCGATCGCGATGGCGGCGGCCACAGCGGCGACGCGCCACGCGAGGGCGTCCGACAGGCCGCCGGCCCATCGTGCGACCCTGGGCCCGAGGCCGGCGAAGAGAATGACGACGAAGTACGCGCCGGTCACGGCCAGGCCGAGCATGCCGAGGATGAGCTGGAGGCGGTGGTAGCGCTTCGCGTCCTCGGCCATGCCTGCTAGCCTACCGCCGATGCGCGAGGTCGCCTGGCTCTTCCTCAAGCTCGGCACGATCGCCTTCGGCGGCCCCGCCGCGCACATCGCCATGATGCGTGAGGAGGTCGTACGGCGCCGCCGCTGGCTCAGCGACGAGCAGTTCGTGGATCTCCTCGGCGCGACGAATCTGATCCCGGGGCCGAACTCCACCGAGATGGCGATCCACCTGGGCTTTCTTCGGGCCGGGTGGCCGGGACTCATCGCCGGCGGCATCTGCTTCATCGTCCCCGCCATGCTGATCGTTCTCGGGTGCGCGTGGCTCTACGTGCGCTACGGCGCGCGGCCCGAAGCGGGCTGGTTCCTTTACGGCGTGAAGCCCGTGATCATCGCCATCGTCGTGCAGGCGATGTGGGGCCTGCTCCGGTCGGCCGTGAAGGGCTACCTCCTGGGCGCGATCAGCGTCGTCACGCTCATGCTCTCACTCCTGGGAGCCAACGAGATCGCGCTGCTGCTGGGGGGCGGGGTCGTCGCGGTGCTGCTGACGACGGTGGGCAGCCGTGGCGTGGCGGCGCCCCTCGGACTCGGCGCCGGCGTGGGCCTCACGACACTGTTTCTCGTATTCCTGAAGATCGGCTCGGTGCTCTACGGGAGCGGCTACGTGCTCCTGGCCTTCCTTCGCCACGATTTCGTCGATCGTCTCGGCTGGCTGACCGACCGGCAACTCCTCGACGCCATCGCCATTGGCCAGGTCACCCCCGGTCCGGTCTTCACGACGGCGACGTTCATCGGCTACGTGCTGGGTGGCGTCCCGGGCGCAGCCCTCGCCACGCTCGGGATCTTCCTGCCTTCCTTCGTCTTCGTGGCGCTGAGCCATCCGCTCGTCCCGAAGATCCGCGCCTCACGTCGGGCGGGAGCGTTTCTCGACGGCGTGAACGTTGCGGCCCTCGGACTGATGGCGGCCGTCACCTGGCAACTGGGGCGCGCAGCGATCGTGGATCTCACGACGGCGGCGCTCGCGCTGGTCGCGCTCGCCCTGCTCCTGCGCTTCAAGCTGAACTCGGCGTGGCTGGTCCTCGGCGGCAGCGCCGTCGGCGCCGCGCTTCGTCTGCGCGGCTGATCACTCGCCAACGAGTGACGACGCCGAGGCAGGTGCCTCCGGGCGACGGCTAGTGAGCGCTCAGCGCCGCCCGGAGCACGGCCGTGAACGACGCGACGAGCATGAGGATCAGGATGACCGAGCCGATGCCGAGCCAGATGTCGTACCGTGTGTCGTTCATCGGAACCCCCTCGGGGGACGGTGTGTGCGCGGCGCGGGCATTCTACCGCCAACGGACGTCAGGCGGTCACCACGGTCGAGCCCGTTCCGGCGCGTGGCGGCCCGTCGCGCACCCTGACGCCGCTCCGCTTCGGGTGCCCGCAAAGGGGAAGGAAGCGGCAAAAACCTCCCCAGCCGGACCGGCCATGCGCTCGTCTCCATCGTACCGGGCGCCGCAACCCACGTCGACGGGCCCCGTCCCTTGACGCGCCCCGGATAATTATTCTCCGAGGAGAATGATGATCGGCGGGAGCATGCGGGACCGTGTCCAGGGCTTCGTGGCCCAGTGCCGGGCGGCGGGCCTGGCGGTGACACCGCAGCGTCTGGCGATCTTCCGACACCTCGCCGCCACCGACAGCCACCCGAGCGCCGAAGAGCTGCACGCCACGGTGCGGCGCGAATTGCCGACGCTCTCGCTGGCGACGGTGTACAAGACCCTCGACACGCTGGCGACCGTCGGCGCGGTGCGCCCGGTGTCACGGCTCGGTGCGCGTGGCCGGTGGGACGCCAACGTGACGTCGCATCACCACCTCGTGTGCACGGTCTGCGGCCGCGTGACCGATGTGGCCGAGCCGCGACTCGACGCGGCCGCGCGGCCGGCCGCCGCGCTGGCGGCCCGACACGGGTTCACCGTGGCTGGCCACGCCATCGAGATCTTCGGGCGCTGCGCCGCCTGCCGTGGGCGGCAAGCGCGGGGCAGATCAACCACAGCACGAGGAGAGAGAGGGCCATGGCTGCGGTGTACTGGCAGCTCTGGTCCAAGTGTTGGATGACGTCGGTGAGGCGACGCTGCGCCAGGCCATGTCCACGGCGGCGGCCAGGACGAACTCGGTCCGCAGATGGGGTTCTATGGCCTCGTCGATCACGCGCTGGCTCCAACGCGTCGAGTACGATGGCGAGACACAGGAAGTCGGCCCAGGTCGGCACGTAGGTGGTGTCGGCGACCCACAGACCAGAGGAGAGAACAGATGTCAACCGAAGCAAAGTGCCCCTTCACGCACACCGCTAGCGGCGTCAGGTCGAACCGCGACTGGTGGCCCAATCAGCTGAACCTCACGATGCTGCAGCCGGCGGATCCCCTGGGGAAGGACTTCAACTACGCCAAGGAGTTCAAGAGCCTGGACTTGGCGGCGGTGAAGAAGGATCTCGTGGCGCTGATGACCGATTCGCAGGACTGGTGGCCGGCGGACTTCGGCCACTACGGACCGTTGTTCATCCGCATGGCGTGGCACGCCGCCGGCACGTACCGCATCCGCGACGGCCGGGGCGGCGCCGGGGCCGGCCAGCAGCGGTTCGCGCCCCTGAACAGCTGGCCCGACAACGTGAGCCTCGACAAGGCGCGCCGGCTGCTGTGGCCGATCAAGCAGAAGTACGGCCGGAAGATTTCGTGGGCCGACCTCATTATCCTGGCGGGCAACGTGGCGCTGGAGTCGATGGGGTTCAAGACCTTCGGGTTCGCCGGCGGGCGTCCGGACGTCTGGGAACCGGAGGAGGTCTACTGGGGCTCGGAGGACAAGTGGCTGGGGGACAAGCGGTACTCCGGCGTCCGGGATCTCGAGAATCCGCTCGGCGCCGTTCAGATGGGTCTGATCTACGTCAACCCGCAGGGCCCGAGCGGCAATCCGGACCCGATCGCGGCGGCCGTGGATATCCGCGAGACGTTCTCTCGCATGGCCATGAACGACGAAGAGACGGTGGCGCTCATCGCGGGAGGTCACACGTTCGGCAAGACCCACGGCGCCGGCCCGGAGTCCCATGTGGGGCCTGACCCCGAGGCGGCCGGCATCGAGGAGCAGGGCTTCGGCTGGCGAAGTACATTCGGCACGGGCAAGGGCGGTGACACGATCACCAGCGGCCTGGAAGTCACGTGGACCACCACGCCCACGAAGTGGAGCAACGACTACTTCAAGAACCTGTTCAGCTACGAGTGGGAGCTGACGAAGAGCCCGGCCGGCGCGCATCAGTGGAAACCGAAGGGTGGCGCAGGCGCCGGCACGATTCCGGATGCGCACAACCCGGCGAAGCGTCACGCGCCAGCCATGCTGACCACGGACCTCTCCCTGCGGCTCGACCCTGCTTACGAAAGAATCTCGAGGCGCTTCTACGAACATCCGGATCAGTTCGCAGACGCATTCGCCCGGGCGTGGTTCAAGCTGACGCACCGCGACATGGGCCCGCGCCCACGCTACCTCGGCCCGGAGGTTCCGTCTGAAGATCTCATCTGGCAAGACCCCATCCCTGCGGTCAATCACAAGCTGATCGATCAGCAGGACATTGCCTCCCTCAAGAGCACGATCCTGAGTTCGGGGCTGTCCGTCTCGCAACTGGTTTCGACCGCCTGGGCGGCGGCGTCCACCTTCCGTGGCTCCGACAAGCGCGGCGGTGCGAACGGCGCGCGCATTCGCCTCGCGCCGCAGAAGGCATGGGAAGTCAACCAGCCGGATCAACTGGCGAAAGTGCTGACGACTCTGGAGGGCATCCAGAGCAAATTCAACAGCGCGCAGTCTGGCGGCAAGAAGGTCTCGCTCGCCGACCTGATCGTCTTGGCGGGTTGCGCAGGCGTCGAGCAAGCCGCGAAGAAGGCCGGCCACGACGTGAAGGTCCCCTTCACGCCGGGACGCATGGACGCCTCGCCGCAGCAAACCGATGCGGACTCCTTCGCCGTGCTCGAACCGATCGCGGATGGCTTCCGCAACTACCTCAAGGGCAAGTACCCGGTATCGGCCGAGGAGTTGCTGATCGATCGGGCGCAATTGCTGACGCTGACCGCGCCCGAGATGACGGTTCTCGTTGGCGGCATGCGCGTCTTGAACACCAACTTCGGACAGACGAAACACGGCGTCTTTACCAAGCGGCCGGAAGCGCTGACCAACGACTTCTTCGTGAACCTGCTCGACATGGGCACGGAGTGGAAGGGGGCAGCGCACGGTGAGGACGTGTTCGAAGGGCGCGATCGCAAGACGGGCCAAGTCAAGTGGACCGCCACGCGTGTCGATCTCGTCTTCGGTTCGAACTCCCAGCTCCGGGCCCTGGCGGAGGTCTATGGAAGCTCGGATGCGCAAGCGCAGTTCGTCCAGGACTTCGTCGCCGCCTGGACCAAGGTGATGAACCTCGATCGCTACGACCTCGCATGATCTCGGAGAATAGGCCTTAAGGGTTTTCTGCCGGACAGCCTCGACGTGGCCTCGGGTCATCCCGGACCACGTCGAGGTTGAGCGAACCCTACAGGGCCGTATGCTCGGCCACCTGGCCAAGGCCGACCCGGCCTGCGCCGAGCGCGTGAAGAAGTCGATCACCGCGCTCGATATGGAGTGCCTGGGGCTCGTGATGCGGCGAATCGGCCGTCCGCCGACTACAACATCCTCAAGGATCCCTTGAAACGCACGAGGCAGGAGAAGGAACAGGTATCACCCGGGGCGGTCTTTATCCCCCCACTACTTTCATCCCACGGCGATTCAACGGACCTCTCGAGAGGATTGAGTCCGAGGAGAGGATGTTCGCTCGCCGCGGAGTGTTGAGCCTCGATGGGTTTTCCAGGTCGGGCGCCGACTGGCTCGAGCGTTTCAAGCCCTACATCGAGGATGGGAAGACCATCGTTGTTAGTCCTCACCGGGTGTTTGGGCCTCAGACCAATGACCTGGTGCTGCAACTGCGCAAGCGTCGCATGAGCAAGGTCATCCTCGCCGGGATGTTGGCGAACATGTGTCGGACGCTTCGGCCGCTGCGTTACCTTCGACGTGCCCTCTGGCCTGACCATAGGCCGAGCAAGAGCAACGAGGTCTGCCCCTCGAAGTGGAAGGACGAAGGCGACAAGATGCTGCTCAACCCCGGCGCCAAGATGATCGGCAAAGTCCACGAAGCCCAGCAGAAGTAGATTCGAGGAGCACCGCCGACGGGCGCGGTCACCGTACCGCGCCCGTCACGACTCAGGCGTAGCTGAATCCCATCGTCCGGCAGTGGTAGTAGAGCCCACCGTCCTGCACGATCAAGAACAGTGCGAGCTCGTCGCCTTCGTTGTGATGCGAGTGCATCGCGGCCGGCGGCGTGATCATGACGGCGTGCTGCATCCACTCGACGCGCTCGCCGTCGATCATCGAATGGCAGCGGGCGCCCTGCACGACCAGCGTCACCGCGATGGCGTTGTGGCGGTGGGGCCGCTGCGACTCCCCCGGCAGGAGCGAGTTCATGGCCAGCGTGAGCGACGGCAGACACGTGCGCTGGCTGTCCAGCGCGGCGCTCGACAGCGTCACCGCTTTCCCCGTCATCGTCTTGTCGGCGGGCAGGCGATGGATCAGCTCGAGCTGGTGGCGAATCTCCCCACCCGGATAGTGGACGGCTTCCACGGGAGCCTGTCCTGGCCGGGGCGCCTGCGCGCGCTCGAACGCGAGCTCGGGCTCGTTGGTGACGATCCACAGCACGGCGTCGCGCGTACTGGCCCGGTGAGTGGCCGTGACGCCGCCGGGCAGGCAGAAGACGTCGCCCGCGTCCCAGCCGATGGCCTCGCTGCCCCACGTCGTCTCACCGCTCCCCGCGATCACGTAGTAGATCTCACCGGAGGCCTCGAAGCGCGTGGCCAGCGACTCGCCGGCGCGGAGTCGCGCGTAGCGCGCGAGGATCAGCGGCGTCGTGGCGGCGCCGTCGGTGCCGAGCGCCGTACCGAGGTCGAGCGGCAGGAGACCGGTGGGCGTGGCCGGATCGAGCGCGCGATCACGCTCGCGGGCGAAGACGTGGGCGGGGATCCGAGGGCGCTTGATGTTGAAGCCGTCGGCCGAGGAATAGTAGCGGGCCCGACGCGCGTACGCGGTCTCGACGGTGGTCGCCATGGGTGGTCTCCTCGGAGCGCAGCGTCAGCGGGTGACGGGGGAGCCGGCCTTCAGCCACGCGGTCATGCCACCGGTGACGTTGAACCAGCGCTCGATGCCGTGGCGCTTGAGCGCGCTGATCACGGTGCTCGAGCGGAGGCCGCCGGCACAGAGGACGGCCTTGGGGCGATCGACGGGAACCTCGCCAACACGCCGGAGCGCTTCCAGCATCGGCAGGTGGACCGCCCCCTCGATGTGGCCGTCGCGCCACTCGACCGGCTCACGCACGTCGATCACCGCGACGTCGCGTCCCTCGTCGAGCCACTCGGCGAGATCCCACACGGTGATCTGCGGCACCGTCTCCACGGGCAGGCCCTCGCTCTTCCACTCGATCATCCCGCGCTCGATCACGCCGATCACCTGATCGACGCCCACGCGGGAGAGCGCGCGCAGCGCCCGATCGACGTCGGACGGCGTGTGCGTGAGCAGGATCAGCGGCGTGCCGTCGGGGGCGAACCAGCCGACGCGATCGCCGAACTGAGGGCTCTCGATCCACACGTTGAGCGCGCCCGGCACGTGGCTCTCGCCGTACGTCCCGGGCTCGCGCAGATCGAGGACGCAGGCGCCGCCGGCCCTGACGGCGTCCCACGCCTCGCGCGCGGTGAAGGGCCGTGGCTTGGGCAGCTCGAGGGGGAGCGTGCCGAGGTTCTTGCCGACGATCGTCTGGAACGACGGCGGCTTCGGGGGAAGCCCGGCCATCAGGAGATCGACGAACTCGGCCTGGCTCCGGGCGCGCAGCGCGGGATTGAAGCGCCGCTCGAACCCGATAGTCGACGCCGTCTTCGAGGACATCGCCCGGCCGCACAACGAGCCGGCGCCGTGGGCGGGATAGATCTCGACGGTGTCGTCGAGGCGCAGGAGTGACGCGTGCAGACTCTCCCAGAGCTGTCCGGCGGCCGCGGCGCCGCCCAGATCGGGCCGGCCGACGTCGCCGATGAACAGCGTGTCGCCGGTGAGGACGAACCACGGCTCCCTCGCGCGCGAGCCGTCGGTCACCAGCAGGCAGAGGCTGTCGGGCGTGTGGCCGGGCGTGTGCAGCGCCTTGAGGACGACGTTGCCGATCACGATCTCGTCGCCGTCCTGCACCGCCGCGTGCTCGAACACGGCCTTCGTCGAGCGATGGAGCACGATCGACGCCTTGGTCACGGCGGCGAGGTCGCGATTGCCCGAGATGTGATCGGCGTGCGTGTGCGTCTCGAGGATCCGGGTGATGCGCAGGCCCTTCTTCCGGGCCAGGCGCACGTACTCGTCGACGCGATCACGGCCCGGGTCGACGACGGCGGCTTCACCGGCCTCGCCGCATCCGATCAGGTAGGACAGGCACCCCGAATCCTCGTTGATGAGCTGATGGAAGATCATCCGCCGTCTCCGGCGCTATTATAAGGCCCTTCGAACGACCGGCTTTTTGCGATATTTTCGCGACGAGGAGGGGCATCGAACGTGGCGCGAATGAGAGTGGCGGCGATCGTCGACGTGCCGGCCGGTGAGGGGCGAGTGATGGAAGTCGGCGGTCACACGCTGGCGGTCTTCAACATCGACGGAACGTTCTACTGCATCGACAACGCGTGCACGCACCGCGGCGGGCCGCTCGGCGAGGGCGATCTCGACGGCCGCGTCGTCATGTGCCCGTGGCACGCGTGGCGATGGGACGTGACGACCGGGCTCAACGTCAACAACCCGGCGGTGAAGGTCGCCTGCTTCGCGGTGGCGGTGGACAACGGCGACGTGTTCGTGGATATTCCCGGCTGACGCATCGACGAGGGGGGTGAGGGCATGCCACGGCTCATCATGGCGGTTGTCGTCGCGGCGGTGGTCGCGGTCCTGTTCGCCGGCCCCGCGCTGGCTTTTCAGTGCCCGAAGTTGATCGCTGAGCTCAACACCGAGACCGGGAATCGGGTCGACGCGGCCAGCAACAACGCGAAGGACAAGGCGGCCGAAGCACAGAAACTGCATGCGGAGAGTAAGCACGCAGAGTCCGTGAAAGCGGCCAAGGAAGGCCTCGCGATGATCGGCAAGGGGATGTAGGCATCCACCGCCCGGAGCCCGCGCTCCGGGCGGTGGCGTGTTCAGGCCGCGGGCCGTGCGGTCAGGCGACGGCGTCCGGCCCGAAGCGCCTCCTCGGGTGAGCTGTACGCGGTCCACTCGCCGGCCCAGCTACTCTCGAGCACCTCGTTGCGCTGGGCGTCGCGAATCTCCCAGCACCAGAGGCAGGGATCCGGCAGCAGACGAACTTCGACGGTCAGTCGCGGGTTCCGATCGAGCATAGCCGCCCCCCTTCAATCGGACCGTGAGCACCCGCAAGCGACATGCCGCTGAGTGACCACCGGAGTCTCGCCCTTTTCCTCGACAGTTGCAAGACAGATCGTGTCCGGGCCCGTCGGAGAATGGAACTTCGTACCACCACTTTCGTGAAAAAGATTTCTCCTCTGATCACCCGGCCGCGCTGCTAGCATGAGCCTTCGTGGAGTTCCTCCTCGGGCCACCATTCATGGTGGGCATTGCGGTCGTCGTGGGGCTCGGACTGATCTACGCGCGGCGCCTGTACCAGCGCTGTCCACACTGTGGCCGTGTCGTGCGTCGCGTGGTGCAAGGCTGGCTTCGCTGTGGCTTCTGTGGCCGTCAGTACCGCCGCGGATTGCGTCTGCGGTGAAGGGGACCGCGATGCTGACGTTCCTTCCCACCTGGCCGCCATCGCGCGTCACGCTGGGTGTGATCGCGGGCGTGATCGTGCTGGCCGGTGTCGGCATCGGCGCATGGTTCTGGTCCGATGAACAGGATCGTCGCGCGACGGCAGCCTATGTCCAGGCAATCAACCAGCTGAGCCCGTCCGGGCCTCCGCCCACCCCGGAGGCACGGGCCAACGCGGCGCGAAGCCTCGAGACGGCGCTGGCACGCTATCCGTCCGCCGCGATGGCGCCTCTGGGTGCCTACGAGCTCGGTAACGTGCGCTTCGGAGAGCGGGACTGGGCACGAGCCCGGGCGGCCTACGAGATCACGGCGGCGAGATCGGCGTCGCCGACCCTCAGGGCGCTCGCTCGAGCCGGTGTCGGTTACGCGTGGGAAGCCGAACGGAATCCTGCAAAGGCCGTGGAGAGTTACCAGGCGGCGCTCGCCAGCCTGAAGCCCGGCGATTTCTACTATGAAGACCTCCTGCTCGACCTGGCGCGCGCCCAGGAGCAGGTGGGTAAAAAGGACGCTGCAACCGACACTTATCGCCGACACTTGAAGGAGCTTCCCAAGAGTCCGCGCGCCGAAGAGGTCAAGGCGGGTCTCACCCGCCTGGGCGCATCTCCCTAGCGCGTCGCTCCTCGTCGAGGCATCACGCTTGCCGCTTTCGTGAGCCTCGACCATGGCCGACCGAAGCCCTCGTCCACGCGCTCGAAGACGTGGCCACGCGGCTGCGCATCGACTCGATCCGTGCGACGACGGCGGCCCGAAGTGGTCATCCCACGAGCGCCGCCTCGGCCGCCGACATCGTGGCCGCCCTGTTCTTCTCGGTCATGCGCTTCGATCCCGAGAATCCTCGAGCCGTGACCTGCGATCGCTTCGTGTTGAGCAAGGGCCACGCGGCCTCGCTGCTCTATGCCGCGTGGGCGGCGGTCGGCGTGATCCCTCGCAGGCGCTCGTAACCCTCGCGGCGCACGATCGCGTCGACCAGCTCGTGGCCATCGTCGACGTCAACGGGCTGGGACAATCGGGCTCGACGATGCTCGAGTGGGGCGTCGACGCCTACCGCCGCCTGGCGGTCCGTGAGATCCCGCGCAGCGGCCCAACTCGGAAGCTCCTCGAGCGTTACGGGATTGGGCGGGTGGCGATCGTTGAAGCCGCGCGGCGCATGGTGGCCGGAGCGGCGCCGGATCGCGCCGCGGCAGCGTAGCCCGAGCCGGGCGATTCGCCGATAAGAGGCATTATGTAAACTTCAGCGCAGCGCGCCAGCGCCGGTGCCAGATCAGCCCGGAATGTGCGCTTCTTCCGGCAACTCCCCCCACTTCGGCTTCCACTCGGGCACCGTCAGACCGAACTTTTCGCAGAGGTTGGCCACCTCCTGCGCGAAGGCCTGGCGAACGTCATCGTTGTCGCGAAGCTTCAGCCGCAGCTCTCGATAGCGCTGGTTCTTCGGCGAGCCCGGCCGGCCGAAGATGTTCATCGTGCGGATGTACCACTTGTTGAACGTCGTCTGCGCCTCGTCGTGGGTGGCGTGGTCCTCGCTGAGCTTCTTGACCCAGAACTCGCCGTGGCGGATATGGAACTTCTCTTCCTTGAAGATGCCCTCGATGGCACGGACCCAGGGGCCGTAGGAGCACTGGCGGACGTCCTCGAGCTGATGTCCGGCGCCCCGGTCCATGCAGAAGTTGAAGAACACGAAGTCCGCCCACGTGTCGATCGGGTAATAGAAGATGTTGACGCGCTTGTCGCTCGTGATGCGCTGTGTGCCGATGTCGCGGTCGGCCTCGATCCGCATCGTGAGGATCTCGTCGTGGGCCGCCACGTGGCGGTCGACCTCGACGCCGAGATCGGCCAGCAGGCCGTACATCACGGTGGCGTGGCGGAGCTCGTCCTTCACGATCTGGGCGACGACGTGCTTTTCCTCCACGCCGGGCGCCTTCATGATCCACGGCACGTAGCCGTACCCGCCGGACAGCTCGGAGTCGGCCTGCATGGTCATGAGATGCACGAGGTTGTCCCGATACTCCGCAGTCATCTCGCCGGCCGACTCCAGCCGGTCGCCGCTGGTGATCTTACCCATCATCGTGTGCTCGAGGCTGCTCATGGCTCGTCCTCCGTCACGTTCGTTCCACCACGCGAACGGCCTTGCCCTCCGAGCGCGGGATCGTCCGCGGCGAGAGCAGCGTGACCTCGACGTCCAGTCCCAGCGCGGCCCGCAGCCGCGCCGCCACCTCGCCCCGGAGCTTGCCGACTTCCGGGTGATCGGGCTCGATGCTGCCGCATCGCTCCAGGAACGCCGGCGCCGGCTCCACCTGGACCTCGACGCGGGCCAGGGTGGCGGTCCGGTCGACGACCAGCAGGTACTGGGGCACGAGGTCCGCCACCCCCAGCAGGGCGCCCTCGACCTCCGACGGGTACACGTTCACACCCTTGATGATAAGCATATCGTCGGCCCGGCCGACGAGGCGGCCCATTCGCGCCGATGTCCGCCCGCAACGGCACGGCGCCGTCGTGAGCGTGGTGACGTCGCCGGTCCGATAGCGGACGACGGGCATCGCGCGCTTGGTCAACGTGGTCAGCACGAGTTCGCCCTGCTCACCCGCCCCCAGCGGTTCGCCGGTCGCCGGGTCGACGATCTCCGGCAGGAAGTGGTCGTCGGCGATGTGCAGGCCCTCGCGCGCCTCGCACTCGCCGGAGACCCCGGGGCCGATGATCTCGCTGAGCCCGTAGATGTCGTAGGCCGGGCAGCCGAGGCCCGCCTCGAGCGCGCGGCGAACGCCGTCGGTCCAGGGCTCAGCGCCGAACATCCCGTAGCGGAGTCCGAGTTGCTCCGGCTTGCTCCCCTGCTCGGCCAGCGTCTCGGCGATGTGGAGGGCGAAGGACGGCGTCGCGCACAGTGCCGCCGGCTTGAAGTCACGCAGGAGCAGGCACTGACGCGCGGTGTTGCCGGACGAGGCCGGGACCACGGTCATGCCGATCAGCTCGGCCGCCTGGTGGAAGCCGAGGCCGCCCGTGAAGAGCCCGTACCCGAAGGCGTTCTGCAACAGATCGCCACGGCGGCCGCCAGCGGCCACGATCGTGCGCGCCATGACCTCGCGCCAGACCTCCATGTCGCCGGCCGTGTAGGCGACCACCGTCGGCTTGCCCTTGGTCCCGGACGAGGCGTGGATGCGGACGATCTCCTCGCGCGGCACCGCGAAGAGGCCGAACGGATAGTGCTCGCGCAGATCGCTCTTTCGCGTGAACGGCAGGCGGGCGAGGTCGTCGAGCCGCTCGACGCGCGCGGCCCCCAGACGTTCCCAGTAGAACGGCACGCGGCCGATCGCCCACGCGAGCGTCTCCTTGAGCCGTGCGAGCTGGAGCGCGGCCCGGTCACCCGGCGACTGGGCCTCGGCACGCGGATTCCAGATCATCGATCAGGCCGTCACGACCGCCGCGGCGGCTCCGGGAATTGCTGATCGACGACGCGATGCTGGCGCAGCCCGACGGCCTCGCGCTGGATGATGAGGATCAGGCGTTCGTGGGCCGCTCGCTCGCGCACCCGCTCGTACTCGGCCAGACGCTGCCGGCGTTCCTCCGAGCCGTCGGCGGCGTCGAGCCGGGCGAGGGCCGCGCGGGCGAGCCGAAGCGCCTCCTCCAGACGTTCACCGGCCCGGCCGAGGGTGGCGGCCTTCTCGGCCGCGATTTCGGCCTCGGTGCGCCGCAGGCTCTCGCCGGTTCGGCCGCTCACTCGAAGTCGACGGACTTCACCAGCCACTGCTGGCGCTGGAGGAACTGGGTCATCGTGTCGACGACGCGAGCATCGACCACGCCTTCGAGGCTGATGATGTCGGGCAGGATGTGCCGGACCTCGGGATAGCTCACGAGCACGCGCCGCAGCGTGCGCACGCGCGGATCACTCGCGAACAACCCGCGCTCGCCCGCCCACTCGTCGCGCAGGCGGACGAGGATCCGTCGCGGCGGCGCGCCGTCCGGAGTACCGTCGGCGCTCACCGCCGGCGTCCCACGAGGCGCGAGCGCGCTCGTTCGTAGACCGCCAGCGTGCGGTCGATCTGGAGGCGCACGTCGAACTCGCTCTCGGCCACCTCGCGCGCCCGCGCGCCCATCACGCGGCGGCGCTCGACGTCGACGAGGAGACCGATCACCGCCTCGGCCAGGCCGCCGGGATCGCCCTTGGTGAGGACGCCCGTCTCTCCGTCGCGGACGACCTCGTTGCAGCCGGGCGCCGCCACGGCCACGGCGGGCAGGCCGCAGGCCGCCGCTTCGGCCAGCACGAGGCCCTGCGTCTCCGTTTCGGAGGCGAAGACGAAGAGATCGGCCGCCTGGTAGCAGGTCGGCAGCGTGTCGTGAGGACGGACGCCCAGGAACGTCACGCGCTCGCTCACCGCCGATCGCGCGGCGCGCCGCCGAAGCTCCTCACGCTGGGTGCCGTCGCCGACCAGGACCAGCCGCGCCCGCGACACCGTGCCGGCGACGCGCTCGAAGGCGAGCAGGATCAGGTCCACGCTCTTCTCGCGATCGAGGCGGCCCACGTAGAGCACGATCATGTCGCGCGGGTCGAGGCCGAGCTGTCGGCGCGCGGCCCCCACGTCGCCGGGCTGGAAGCGCACGAGGTCCACGCCCGTTGGCACCACCGCGATCGGCGTGCGCACGCCGCGCGTGATCAGCTCGTCACGGATGACGCAGGATGGGGCGATGACGGCATCGGCCCCCGCGGCGAAGCGCGTGCTGAGTCGCACCGCGAGGCCCTCCACGACGCTGCGCCGGAACGGGACGTAGTGGGCGTACTTGTCGTAGCGCGTGTGATAGGTGAAGACGAGTGGGCGGCGCTGCTGGCGCGCGAGGCGACGCGCCGCCGGGCCGAGCAGGAACGGATGGTGGCTGTGAAAGACGTCCACCTCGAGCCGGCGCACTCGCCGGGTGATGCGCGGGGCGAACGGCACGGCGAGGGCGAACTCGGGATAGGTGGCCGCCGGAATCGACGGATACCGGATGACGCGGGGGCCGTCGGCGGTTTCAGTGCGGAAGCGAGGCGCCAGGACCCACGCCTCGTGGCCACGGACTTCGAGGCCGCGGCGCAGCGTTTCGACCGACGTCGTGACGCCCCCGCAGAACGGCAGGTAGTTGTTGGTGACCAGCGCGACGCGCACCGTCGGCGGCCCGCCCGTCAGGCCTTGTTGAACTTCTCGAAGTCCTCCGGCTTGATGCTGCCCAGCCACTCGCGCACGCGCTCGGGGTCGTCGGCCTTGAGCGTGTCGGCTTCCTTGGGCGTGGCCACGTCGAGGGTCTTGGCCTTGCGCACGACGTCCTCGTCGACGTAGATGGGCGCGCCCACGCGCAGCGCGAGCGCGATCGCGTCGGAGGGCCGTGAGTCCACCTGGTACTCGGCGCCCGCGACCTGAAGGTGGAGCACGGCGAAGAACGTGTTCTCCTTGAGGTCGGTCACGGCCACCTTGACGACGCGGGCCTCGATGGCCTCCAGGATGTTCTTGATGAGGTCGTGCGTCATCGGCCGCGGCGTCGAGATCTTCTCCAGCTCGAGCGCGATGGCGTTGGCCTCGAAGATGCCAACCCAGATCGGCAGCGACCGCTTGTCGTCTTCGTCGCGCAGGATGATGATCGGCATGTTGGAGAGCGGATCCAGCGCCAGCCCGCGGACCTTCATCTCGACAAACATACGGCCTCCTCGACACGCGCAGCGAGGGTCCCCCGCAGGCTGTGCGGCAGCACGTCGGTGATGCGAATGGCGACGACGTCGCCGATGGCCACGCCGGCCGCCGCCTCGAAATTGACGACGCGGTTGCAGCGGGTGCGGCCGCAGAGCTCCTCGCCGTTCTTCTTCGCGCGGCCATCGACCAGGACGTCGACTGTCTGCCCAGCGAGCCGTGCGCCACGAGTGGTGGCCGACCGGCCAGTGACGGCCAGCACGCGGCTGTTGCGGTCCGCCTTCACGGCCAACGGCACCTGATCCGGCATGGTGGCGGCCGGCGTGCCGGGGCGCGGCGAGTAGCGGAAGACGAACACATTGTCGTACCCGACGCGGTCGACCGTCTCCAGCGTGGCCTCGAAGTCGGCGTCGGTCTCACCCGGGAAGCCGACGATGAGATCGGTGGAGAGCGCGACGTCCGGCACAGCCTCACGCAGCTCGGCGATGAGATCGAGATAGCGCTCGCGCGTGTAGCCGCGGTTCATCCGTTCCAGCACCCGGTTGGAGCCCGACTGGAGCGGCAGGTGCACGTACTCGCAGACCTTGGGCAGGTCCCGGATCGCGGCGATGAGTCGCGACGTGAAGTTGAACGGATTGGAGGTCGTGAAGCGAATGCGAGCGATGCCCTCCACGTCGTTCACCGCCCTCAAGAGCGCGGCGAGATCGGTGGGCGGGTCGAGGTCCCGGCCGTACATCTCGACGGTCTGGCCCAGGAGCGTCACCTCACGGCACCCGTCGGCGACCAGCCGCTCGATCTCGTCGAGCACCGAGGCGGGCGTGTGGCTGCGCTGCCGGCCCCGCGTCACGGGAACGACGCAGAACGTGCAGTGTTTCTCGCAACCCTCCATCACGGTCACGAAGGACTTCAGGCGCGAGGCGCCGTCGGGCCGGGCCGTGATCTTCACCAGCGGCGCTTCGCCGGTCTCCAGCACGGGCCGCTCGCGGCGCGCGCGCGCGACCAGTTCGCCGACTCGTGCGATCGCCGGTGAGCCGAACACGAGGTCGACACCCGGGGCACGTCTCAGGATCTCGTTCTTGTGGAGCTGCGCCATGCAGCCCATCACCCCGACCATCACGTGGGGGCGCGCGCGCTTCAGCGCCCGGAGCTCGCCGAGCTTCGAGAACACCTTGTCCTCGGCCTTCTCGCGGATCGCGCAGGTGTTGAGGAGGATGAGGTCGGCGTCGTGCTCGCTGTCGGTCAGCTCGTAGTCGTCCGCCTTGAGCAGACCCGCGACACGCTCGGAGTCGTACTCGTTCATCTGACAGCCGTACGTGATCAGGTGGAGCTTTGCCATGAGTATCAGGGCTCGATGTTGCTTCGACCGTAGCACCCACCCCCTGGCAAGTCAAACCATGACGCGGAGTTTCGGCGCACGGAATGCGTGGAGGACGAGCACCATCGGGCGGCCAATACAACAACGGAGGGGCCTCGCGACCCCTCCGTGTCGTGAACGGTGAATCCGGTTCCGGTCAGGTCAGATCAATCGATCTCGTCCGCTCGACCGGCGCCCCGGCCGGCCTTCGCCGCGCGAGCGCCCTGGTGACCGTTGCCGTTTCCGTTGCCGAACATGAGCGGGGGCGAGACCCGGAACTGGCGCTCGAGGCGCGCGCGCCGCTCCTTCCAGCCCTCCTGGTACTCGAGCTCGTCCTCGTGCAGCGTCGCCGGCTGCTTGACGCCGTGAGCGAGCCTGAACTGGATGGCCAGCTCGCCGGCCTGCTTGCGGACCTGATCCCAGGGCGTGCCGAGCGCGAACTGATCGGAGATGGCCCCGATGCGGCCCGTGTGGATGTTGCACGACAGCGTGATGGCCGACAGGATCGGACCCGACCAGTACGAGGTCTGCGAGTTGATCGGCATCGGGAGAATGTGCAGGTTGTGGCTGCCGCGGCAGTCGCCGGCCACCATCGGGCACGAGGCCCACGGCGACGTGATCTCGCCCGGCGCCGGCCAGTCGCCCTGGGCGAAGGCGAGCAGCACCGGATCGTCCTTGCCCCCGTAGGTGAAGCCCTTCTTCGTCTTGATGTTGTGCAGCCGTTCGGCCGAGACGACGTAGCCGAGCTGATCCGCCTCGCCCTTGTCGTCCCGCGACCAGATCCGCGCGATGACGAAGCGGGACGACCGCGTGAGTCCCTCGATGTCGTAGAGGTCCTCGGGCGAGCGCAAGCGGATCACCTTCTCTTGAAGTCCCTTGGCCAGCTCTTCCATCTTGCCGTCGAGGGCCTTCTGATCGCGCGGATGGGCACCCGCCTCGATCGCCTGCGCCTTGGTGTCGAGGTCGACGATGTCCATGATGTAACCGCGCTTCATCTTGGAGGCGGCGATGATGAGGCCGGTGTTGAAGCGGGGCAGCATGTAGGCCCCGGTGGCGTAGTAGTTGAACGCCATCGGCTCGGTCTTGTCGGCGAACGACACCAGCACGGTCTGGGAGGCGTTGTCCTTGCGCACCGGGAACGGCAAGGCCACGGTGGCCGGGCCCGCTCCGCGCAGATTCCCGGTGAAGGCGTCGGCCACCAGGTCCTGGCCGGGACCATAGAGTCCGAGCTCGGCCGCTTTGCTGGCGCCCTCCTGCAGGGCGTCCCACATGAGCTCGTCCACCACGCTCATCGGCGTCGCCTCGGACATGATGCCGGTGACGGCGACGTCGTCGCCGGTGTGCGTGACAATGAACGAGGTGAAGATCGGCTCGCCGCGGTAGCCATTGTTGTCGAGGACGAACTTGGCCATGATCGACTTCACTTCGTCGGCCGCCACGACGTGGCCGCCGACCCCGCCCACGTCGGCTTTGGTGGCCTTGATGAAGCGTTGGACGAGCGCGGGGTTCTTGGCGAAGACGTAGGCCTTGTAGGAGAAGATGTTCGGGGTATTGGTGACGGGGATCTTCTCCGCCACCGTCTGGGGAAGCCCGGCCAGTTCGTCCTTGGACTGGTGGTAGTCGGCGAGCCCGGGGCGGGATTTCCCGTCAACGGGGCCGTAGCGCTTGGCTGCCATGCACGCCTCCCTTCGCCTCGTCAGCCGCTGTAAAAAAATCCGACAGTCGGAGTCTAACGGCGTACACTGGGGCCGTCAAGCAAGATATTTACGGTCATGAAATTACTTTCTGAACGTCACGGCGGGGAGCTCAGGCTCATGGTGCAGTGCCTGGAGCTCTATTACCGGCAGGGCCGCAGCCAGAAGGACATCGCGGTCGCGCTCGGCGTGTCGGCGGCCACCGTGTCGCGTCTGCTCAAGCGGGCCATGGACGAGGGCCTGGTCCGCGTGGAGCTCGACCTGCCCCGCACGCCCGAGCTCGAAACCGCGCTGGCCGAGCGGTTCGGCTTGCGCGACGCCGTCGTGGTCCGCGCCGGCGGGCGGGCCGACGTCCGCGAAGAGCTGGGTCTGGCCGCCGCCGCCTACGTCGAGAAGGTTGTCGACAACGGCCTGTGCATCGGCATCTCCTGCGGCTTCACCCTCTATCAGACGATTCGCGCGCTGCACGAGCGCCGCTTCCGCGATCTCGCGCTCTACCCCCTGTCGGGCGAGAGCACGCTCAAGCTCGTCGACATCTCGCCCAACACGCTGGTCGGGATGATGGCCGCCAAGTACCGGCCCCACGTCACCGCCTACGCCCTGCCCGTCCAGCACCTCGTCTCCCTGCGCGACATCGAGCGCGAGCGACGGCGCCTGCTCCGTGATCCGGAGGTCCGGAAGATCTACGAGGCCGCGCGCTCGGTGGACATGGTGCTCGTCGGCATCGGCCAGATCGCCGAGCAGACGCCGGGCTTCTGCTCGCTGGCCGAGACCTACGGCGTGAGCGTTCGACGGCTCCGTGAGCTGGGCGTGGTCGGCGAGATCAACTACCAGCCGTTCGACGTCGAGGGCCACCTGGTGGACCACCCGGAGCTGCGCGTGCTCATGCGTCGCATGCTCGCCGTCGATGGCGACCGCCTGCGCGAGCTGAGCCGGCAGGAGGATCGGACGGTGATCGCCGTGGCCGGCGGCAAGGCCAAAGTGACGGCGGTGCGGGGCGCCCTGCTCGGCCGCTTCTGCAACGTGCTCGTCACCGACGAGGACGTGGCGGCGGCCGTCCTCAAGAACTAGGCCGGAACTCCTCCTCGAAGGCGCCGATGCGCCGGAACCGCTCGTGGCGCTCGTTGACGAGCGCGTCCTCGGTCTTACCTCGCAGAGACCGCAGGTGGTCCGCCAGCACGGCCTTGAGATTGAGCGCGGTGACGTCCCAGTCGCGGTGTGCTCCGCCGGCCGGCTCGGGCACGACCTCGTCGATCACGCCGAGCTTCTGCAGATCGGTCGCGGTGATCTTCATGATCTCCGCCGCCTCGGCCGCCTTGGCCGCATCGCCCCACAGGATCGCCGCGCAGCCTTCCGGCGAGATCACCGAGTACACCGCGTAGCGCAGCATGAGAACGCGGTTCCCCACGCCGATAGCGAGCGCGCCGCCACTGCCGCCCTCGCCGGTCACCACGGCCACGACGGGCACGCGCAGCGCCGACATCTCTCGCAGGTTGCGGGCGATGGCCTCGGCCTGGCCGCGTTCCTCGGCGCCGATGCCGGGGTAGGCGCCCGGCGTGTCGATGAAGGTGATGATCGGCTTGCGGAACTTGTCGGCGAGCTGCATCAGGCGCAGCGCCTTCCGGTAGCCCTCGGGATGCGGCATCCCGAAGTTCCGCGTGATCTTCTCGCGCGTCTCCCGCCCCTTCTGGTGCCCGATGACCACCACGCTCTGGTCCTCGAAGCGGGCGAGGCCGGCCACGATCGCCGGATCGTCGCCGAAGAGCCGGTCGCCGTGGAGCTCGAGGAAGTCCTCGAACAGCAGCTTGCAGAAGTCACGCGTGTGCGGGCGGCGGGAATGGCGCGCGAGCTGGGTGGTCTGCCACGCGGTGAGGCTGGAGAACACCTTCTGGCGCAGACGCTGGAGCCGCTCCTCGAGCTTTCCGATCTCTTCGCGCTGGGCCGGATCGTCGAGTGCCTGCAGCTCGGCGATGCGCGTCTCAAGCTCGAGGAGCGGCTGTTCGAACTCGAGCGTCTCAGGCATGGTCCACGGTCACGGCGCCGTCGCCAAAGCGCTCGTTCAGCTCGGCCACCAGGTCGGGAGCGGCGTCGACGGCGAGGCCGCGTGTCCGTACGACGACCTCCTGCGCGGGCAGGAGCAGATGGACGAAGACGGGCACGGGACCGGGGTGATTCCCGCAGATCGTCCTGAGCGCGGCGATAGACTCTCGAGGGTCACCGGCCGGGCGAATCCGTACGCGCACGGCGTTTGGTTCGCTGCTCGACTTCACCGCCCCCCGGCCGTCGGCGGCCAGCGCCGCCTCGAGCGGGCGGATGTCGTCGGCGAGCACTACGCGCCCCTTGTCGGCGTCGTCGATCCGGCCGCGCACGAGCACGGGTTGCCGTCCCCGCAGGTGCTCGGCCGCCGCCTTGAAGGGCTCGGGGAAGACGGTGACCTCGACGGTACCGACCATGTCTTCGAGCGTGACGAACGCCATGCGGCTGCCGCTCTTGGTCGCCGTCTCCTTCAAGGCCGCCACCTGACCGAACAGCAGCACCCGCGCGCCCGCGCTCTTGGCGGCGATCTCGCTCGTCGACGTGATCCCGAAGGATTCCACCATCGACGCATAGCGCGCGAGCGGATGCCCCGAGATGTAGAAGCCGAGGACCTCCTTCTCGAACTCGAGCCGCTGATCGGAGTCCCACTCGGCCACGAGGGCGATCGGCTCGGCCTTCGGCGCGGCCACCGGCGTCGGCAGTAGATCGAAGAACGAGGCCTGGCCTTCGGCCTTCTCCCGCTGTTGCCGCTGGCCCGTCTCGAGCGCGGTGTCGACGCCGGCCATGAGGTGCGCGCGCGGCAAGCCGAGCGAGTCGAACGCGCCCGCCTTGATCAGGGACTCCAGCACGCGGCGGTTGACCAGGCGCAGGTCGACCCGCGCACAGAAATCCTCGAGGCTCTTGAACGGACCGTCCTGCTTGCGCGTGGCCAGGATCGATTCCATGGCCGCCTCGCCCACGTTCTTGATCGCGGCCAGGCCGAAGCGGATCGTGTCGCCGGCGACGCTGAACTGGACGGCGGAGACGTTCACGTCGGGCGGCTGCACCCGGAGGTCCATGGCTCGACACTCGTCGATGTACTTGACGATCTTGTCGGTGTCGCCCATTTCCGACGTCAGCAGGGCCGCCATGAACTCGACCGGATAGTTCGCCTTGAAGTAGGCGGTCTGATACGCGACCAGCGCGTACGCCGCGGCATGGCTCTTGTTGAAGCCGTAGCCCGCGAACTTCTCCATCAGTTCCCATACGCGCTCGGCCTTGGCCGCCGCCGTGCCCTTCTCGGCGCAGCCGGCCAGGAACTTGTCACGCTGCTTGGCCATGAGCTCGCGGTCCTTCTTGCCCATGGCCCGCCGCAGCGTGTCGGCTTCCCCCATCGTGAAGCCGGCCATCTCCGAGGCGATCTGCATGATCTGCTCTTGGTACACCATGATCCCGTAGGTGCCCTGCGTGAACTTCTGCATCGCCGGATGCTCGTACGTGATTTTCGCCCGGCCGTGCTTGCGCGCGATGAAATCCGGGATGAGCTCCATCGGGCCCGGCCGGTAGAGCGACACCATCGCGATCACGTCCTCGAGGCTCGACGGCTTGAGCCCGCGCAGGGCATCGCGCATGCCCCCCGATTCCAGCTGGAAGACGCCGAACGTCCGCGCGTCCGTGAGCAGCGCATAGGTCTTGGCGTCGTCCAGAGGCAGCGTGTCGAGGTCGATCGCCACGCCCCGCGAGTCGCGGATCAAGGCCACGGTGTTGGCGAGGACGGTGAGCGTGCGGAGGCCGAGGAAGTCCATCTTGAGCAGGCCGAGCTTCTCGATCGGCCCCATGGCGAACCCGGTGATCAGCTCCGGCCGCTTGGGGTCCTTGTAGAGCGGAATGTGCTCATCGAGCGCGTCGTCGGAGATGACGACGGCGGAGGCGTGGACCGACGCGTGGCGCGTACAGCCCTCCAGCGTCCGCGCGATGTCCCAGAGTTCCTTCACGTTCGTCTGGGTCTTGACCATCTCGGCGAGTGGCGGCGACTTCTGGTAGGCGTCGTCGAGCGTGATGTTCAGCGGAAACGCCGGGACCAGCTTGGCGATGCGGTCCACGTCCGCGTAGGTCATGCCCAGCACGCGGCCGACGTCGCGAATGGCGGCCTTGGCGCCCAGCGTCCCGAACGTGATGATGTGAGCGACCCGGTCGTGGCCGTACTTCTCGGCGACGTACCGGATGACCTCGTCGCGGCGATCGTCGGCGAAGTCGATGTCCATGTCGGGCATCGAGATCCGCTCCGGGTTGAGGAAGCGCTCGAACAGCAGGCCATACCGGATCGGGTCGACGTTCGTGATGCCCAGGCAATACGCCACCAGAGAGCCGGCCGAGGAGCCGCGGCCGGGGCCCACGGCGATCCCTCGCTCGCGCGCGTAGTGAATGAAGTCCCACACGACCAGGAAGTAGCCGGCGAACCCCATCTTCTCGATGATGCGAAGCTCGTGAGCGAAGCGCTCCTCGATGGCATCGCCCGGATTTGCCCCGTAGCGGCGCTTGAGGCCATCGCGGGCCACGTGCTCGAGATAGCTCTCCAGCGTGTGGTTCTCGGGCACGACGTATCTCGGCAGGTGGAAGCTCCCGAACTCGAGCGTCAGATTGCAGCGCTCGGCGACGGCCAGGGTGTTGCGGCACGCGTCCGGGATCTCGGCGAACACCCGCGCCATCTCGTCCGCCGACTTGACGTAGAACTCCTCGGTCGAGAAGCGCCAGCGCTTCGGATCGAGGAGCGTCGAGCCGGTCTGGATGCAGAGCAGCGCTTCGTGAGCGCGTCCGTGCCCCGCCTCGAGGTAGTGCGAGTCGTTGGTCCCGGCGATCGGCGCGCCGATGGCCTGGGCGAGCTTCAGCGTCTCCGCGGTCACCTTCGTCTGCTCGTCGAGGCCGTGGGCCTGGACCTCCATGAAGTAGTGGTCCTTGCCGAACACCTCCTGGTGCCAGCCGGCTGCCTCGCGGGCGCGATCGTGATCACCCGCCGAGATCAGCCGCGAGACTTCGGAGTTCAGACAGCCCGACAGCACGAGCAAACCGTCGGCGTGTTGCGCCAGCAGCTCTTTGTCGACGCGCGGCTTGTAGTAGAAGCCCTCGAGGTAGGCCTTGGACACGAGCTTGATCAGGTTCTTGTAACCGGTGAGATTGCGGACGAGGACCGTGAGGTGGTTGGCACCTTCGTAGCCGCCGTCCTCCCCGCCCCGCTCCTTGCGCCCACGCGGCGCCACGTACAGCTCGCAGCCCACGATGGGCTTGATGCCCCCCTTCTGAGCCGCCTGGTAGAAGTCGATGGCACCGAAGAGGTTGCCGTGATCGGTCAGCGCGATGGCCGGGAACTTCAGCTCCTTCGCCTTGGCCACCAGCTTCTCGAGCTGGGCGGCGCCGTCCAGCAGCGAGTACTCCGAGTGCACGTGGAGATGGACGAAATCGCTATGCTGCATGCGTCATCTTCGGTGACCTATTCCCACTCGATCGTGCTTGGCGGCTTTGAAGAGACGTCGAACACGACGCGGTTGATGCCTTTGACTTCATTGATGATTCGGTTCGAGATGCGGCCGAGCAGATCGTAGGGCAACCGCGCCCAGTCCGCCGTCATGGCGTCTTGGCTCATGACGGCGCGCAACGCGATGACCTGCGCATACGTGCGGAAATCTCCCATCACGCCCACCGTACGGACCGGCAGGAGGACGGCGAACGCCTGCCAGAGCTCCCGTTCGAGGCCGGCAGCCTGGACCTCCTCCTGGACGATGGCATCGGCGTCGCGCAGCAGCTCGAGCCGCTCCTCCGACACCTCGCCGAGGACGCGGATCGCGAGCCCGGGTCCTGGAAAGGGCTGGCGCCACACGACGGCAGGCGGAAGGCCCAGCAGTTCGCCCACGCCGCGAACCTCGTCCTTGAAGAGCTCGCGGAGCGGCTCGACCAGCTTGAACTTCATCTTCGTGGGCAATCCGCCGACGTTGTGATGAGTCTTGATGGTCGCCGACGGCCCTTTGAACGACAGGGACTCGATGACGTCCGGGTAGAGCGTCCCCTGAGCCAGCCAGGGAATGTCGCCGAGCCGCGCGGCTTCCTCTTCGAAGACCGCGATGAACTCGGCGCCGATGCGCTTGCGCTTCAGCTCCGGGTCGGTGACCCCTCGCAGCACGTTGAGGAAACGGCGAGAAGCGTCGACGTGGATGAGGTTCAGCTTGAAGGCGTCCCGGAAGGTGTGAACCACCGCCGCGGCTTCGCCTTTCCGGAGGACGCCGTTGTCGACGAACATGCACGTGAGCTGGTCGCCGATCGCACGGTGGACGAGCACGGCGACGACGGCGGAGTCGACGCCGCCCGAGAGCGCACAGAGGACGCGGTCACGGCCGACCTTGGCCCGAATCGCCTCGACGGCCGTGTCGATGAACGAGGCCATCGACCACGCGCGCCGGGCGCCGCAGATCTCGACGAAGTTCGTCAGGATGGTCATCCCCTGAGGGGTGTGCGCGACCTCGGGGTGGAACTGCACCGCGTACAGCTTGCGCTCGTCGTCGGCCATCACTGCGACGGGACAGTTCGTCGTCGTCCCGAGACTCGTGAAGCCCTTCGGCGGACGCGTCACGGAGTCGCCATGGCTCATCCACACGCTCAGTCGTCCGGCGCTGTCGGGCTTCATGCCACGAAGCAGCGGGCCCTCACCCTTCAGCGTGACCTCGGCGGCGCCGTATTCGCGGCGCTCCGACTGGAGGACGTGACCGCCGAGCAAATACCCCATCGCCTGCATCCCGTAGCAGATGCCCAGGACCGGGATCCCGGCGTCGAACAGCGCCTTCGCGGGAAGCGGCGCGCCATCCTCGTAGACGCTGGCCGGACCGCCAGAGAGCACGATGCCGCAGTACCCGCCTCGGAGCACCGTCTCGATGGGCTCGGTGCACGACAGGATCTCGGAATACACGGACAGCTCGCGGATGCGGCGGGCGATCAACTGCGTGTACTGCCCACCGAAGTCGATGATCGCGATCTTGTCGGGCGCGTCCACCATGCTCGGCGGCGCCCTTACCGCGCGCGGCCGAGCTTCTGGGCCTGCTGGAAGATCTTGCCTTCGGTCTTGATCGCGGGCGCGATGATCAGCTCGGTCTGCTGCAGCTCGCGGATGTTGCGAGCCCCCACCGAGCCCATGCACGTGCGAATGGCGCCGACGAGGTTCAACGTGCCGTCCTCGGTGAACGCAGGCCCGAAGAGGATCTGTTCCAGTGACCCGGCGATGCCCACGCGGATCCGCGTCCCTCGCGGCAGATTCTGATGCGGCGTCGCCATGCCCCAGTGGTAGCCGCGGCCAGGCGCCTCGACCGAGCGCGCGAACGCGGAGCCGATCATCACGGCATCGGCGCCCGAGGCGAGCGCCTTGCACACATCGCCTCCGGTCGTCATGCCTCCGTCGGTGATGATGGGGACGTAGCGTCCGGTCTGCTTGTAGTAGAAGTCGCGGGCTGCCGCCGAATCGGCCGTGGCCGTCACCTGCGGCACGCCGAGACCGAGCACTTCACGACTCGTGCACGCGGCGCCCGGGCCCACGCCGATGAGCAGCGCGTCGGCGCCGCAGTCCATGAGTTCGAGACACGCCTCGTACGTGACGACGTTGCCGATGATGAGGGGAATCGCGAGCTGCTTCTTGAGCTTGCGCAGGTCGACGGGCGTGTACTCGGTCGCAAAGTGGCGGGCAGTCGTGACGGTGGACTGGACGATGAAGACGTCGGCGCCGGCTTCCTGGGCGATCTGTGCGAATCGCTCGGCCCGCTGGGGAATGGACGAAACCGCGACCGCGCTGCCGCCCTTTTTGATCTCGCTGATCCGGCGGTGGATCAGGTCTTCCTTGATGGGCTCACCGTAGATGCCCTGGATGATCTTGGTGGCTTCTTCCTGATTGGCCGAGACGATCCTGTCGAGCACCATGTCCGGGTTGGCGTAGCGGGAGAAGACGCCTTCCAGGTTGAGGACGGCGAGCCCGCCCAATCGGCCCATCTCGATGGCCAGGCGGGGACCGACCACTCCGTCCATGGCCGCCGCGATGATGGGGAGATCGAAGCGACGACCACAGAGCTCCCACGAGATGTCGACTTCATTCGGATTGACCGTGATGGCTCCGGGGACCAGCGCGATGTCGTCGAACCCATAGGCAACCCTGGCCTTGCGCCCCCGCCCGACCCACATCCCCATGCGGTACCCCCTGGCTCGCTGTGTTCACCCCGCCCGGGCGATTCCATATATAGGGATCGCCACGCGTTGACCTACTAGATTTGGTGCAGTATAGCCTCGGTGATCGGGGGTGTCAATCGCGGTCGCCGCCCCTGCTCGTCGCCGTGCCGGCCACGACGCGGTGCGTCCTTCCCGCGTCTCGGAGGAGCAGCGCCCCGTCCTCATCCAGGCCGACGGCCAGCCCCATTTGCCCGTCCACCCGGACCTCACGCCCGATCGTATCGGCGAGCACGAGCCACCGTTCACGCACCGGCGCGAAGCCTTCCTTCTCGAGCCGCGCACGCCAGCGATCGAAGTGGTCCAGCAGCACGTCGAGGAGCTCGTCGCGCGGGACGCTCCGCCCGTTTTCGAGAACGACGGATGTCGCCAGTCCCGCCAGCTCGGGATCGAAGCGCGACTGGGTGACGTTCACTCCGATGCCGATGATCGTCGGAGCGAGCCCGGCAGGCTCACTGCCCGTGGCGGCGCTTCGCGACTCAAGCAGGATGCCGGCGACCTTTCGGTCAGCGACCAGCACGTCGTTCGGCCACTTCAGGCGCGCGTCGACCCTGGCCACCTCGGCGAGCGCTTCGGCGACGGCCACGGCGGCAGCAAAGGAGAGCAACGGGCGGCGAGCGAGGGGAAGCGAGGAACGCACGATGATCGAGAAGAGCAGGTTCGCGCCCGGTTCATCCTGCCAGTGGTGGCCGCGACGGCCGCGGCCTGCCGTCTGATGCTCGGCGACGACGACCGTTCGATCGGCGGCGCCCTGGCTGGCAAGGTCGAACGCGACGCTCTGCGTGGACTCGACCGTCTGGAGCCTGATGATCCGCGAAGGGGTCAGCGCGACGCCTCGCTCAGCCAGGCCAGGCTTGCCTCGAGCTTCTGGCGTAGCTGCTGCTGCTCGGCAAGACGGTCGCGCTCCTTCTCGACGACCTCGGCCGGCGCCCGCTCGACGAACTCCGGGCGCGCCAGCTTCGCTTCGAGGAAGGCGAGCGTGTCGGTGGCACGCTTCAGCTCCTTCTCCAGGCGCGCACGCTCGCCGGCCAGATCGACGACTCCGGCCAGGTCCACGTAGATCTCGGACGGCCCGATGACGGCGAGAGCCGAAGCGGCCGGCCGGCTCGCGCCGGGATCGACGGTCAACCGACAGCGGCCGAGAAACTCGACGAGTCGCGCCGTCTCCTGGAGCGCCGCCGCGTGCTCGCCTCCGGGCTTGGCCGTGACGGCCAGCGTCACGCCGGGTGCGATGCGCATCTCGCCCCGGATGTTGCGGATGGCGGTGACGACGTCCATCACGGCGGCCATGTCGCGCTCGGCCTCGGCGTCATGCAGGCGCCGGCTGGCTTTCGGATAGTCGGCGATCATGATCGAGTCGGGCGCGCGCTTGTCACGCGGGAGCCGCTGCCAGAGTTCCTCGGTGATGAACGGCATGAACGGATGGAGCAGGCGCAGCGTCGCTTCCAGCACGGTGACCAGCGTGTGCTGGGCGCGCAGGCGCGCCGGGGCGTCGTCACGCCGATAGAGCGCCACCTTCGCGATCTCGAGATACCAGTCGCAGAACTCGTGCCACAGGAACTGGTACACCGCCGACGCCGCGTCGTTGAAGCGATAGCGGCGCAGGCTCGTCCGCACCTCGGCGGTCGTCGCAGCCAGGCGGCTCACGATCCAGCGGTCGGCCAGACCTGCCGGTGTCTTGGCGGCCTGCCGAGCGTCGTAACCGTCGAGATTCGAGAGCACGAGACGGGCGGCGTTCCAGAGCTTGTTGGCGAAGTTGCGGTAGCCCTCGATCCGCTCCTCGGCCAGGCGCACGTCGCGCCCCTGGGCGGCCAGCGCCACCAGGGTGAAGCGGAAGGCGTCCGTGCCGTACTTGTCCATCATCACGAGTGGATCGATCACGTTGCCCTTCGACTTCGACATCTTCTGGCCCTCGGCGTCGCGAACGAGGGCGTGGATGTACACGTCGCGGAAGGGCACGTCGTTCATGAAGCGCAGACCGAGCATCGCCATCCGCGCCACCCAGAAGAACAGGATGTCGAAGCCCGTGACGAGCACGGACGTCGGATAGAACTTCTTCAGCTCGGGCGTGTCGTCCGGCCACCCGAGCGTGGAGAACGGCCAGAGCCCTGACGAGAACCACGTGTCGAGCACGTCGGTGTCCTGGCGCACCGGGCCGCCGCAGGTGGGGCAGGCCGTCACGTCCTCGCGCGAGACGTGCACGCTGCCGTCGCGCTCGCAGTACCAGGCGGGGATGCGATGGCCCCACCAGAGCTGGCGCGAGATGCACCACGGCCGGATGTTTTCCATCCAGTGGTCGTACGTCTTCGTCCAGCCGCGCGGGACGATCTTGATGCGGCCCTGGCGGACGGCCTTGATCGCCTCGGCGGCGAGCGGCGTCACGTTCACGTACCACTGCTTGGAGACCAGCGGCTCGACGACCGTCTTGCACCGATAGCAGAGCCCGACCGCGTGGCGATAGGGCTCGATGCGATCGATGAGGCCGAGCGCCTGCATGTCCTCGACGATGCGGCGGCGGGCCTCGAAGCGATCGAGTCCGGCGTACTTGCCCGCTTCGGCCGTCATCTTGCCGTCGAAGCCGATGACGGTCTTGATCGGCAGGTTGTGGCGCTTGCCGATCTCGAAGTCCACCGGATCGTGGCCGGGCGTGACTTTGACGACGCCGGTGCCGAAGTCGCGATCGACCGCCTCGTCGGCCACCACCTTGATCTTCGCGGTGCCCTGCACCGACGGCACGTCGAGCACCTGGCCGACGTACTTCGCGTAGCGCTTGTCCTTGGGATGCACGGCGATGCCCGTGTCGCCGAGCTTCGTCTCCGGACGCACGGTGCCGAGCGTCAGCGGGCCGTACTTGATGTACACGAACTGCGCGTCCCGGTCTTCGCGCTCCACCTCGAGATCGGACAGCACGGTCTGGCAGCGCGGGCACCAGTTGACGATGTAGTCGTCACGATAGATGAGCCCGTCCTCGTAGAGCCGGACGAAGACCTCGCGAACCGCCCGCGAGAGGCCGGGATCCATGGTGAAGCGCTCGCGCGACCAGTCGCAGGACGCGCCCAGACGCTTGAGCTGCCGGATGATGGTTCCGCCTGATTCCTCCTTCCAGCGCCAGACACGCTCGACGAACGCCGCCCGGCCGAGATCGTCCTTGGTCTTGCCCTCGGCCGCGAGCTGGCGCTCCACCACCACCTGGGTGGCGATGCCGGCGTGGTCCGTGCCCGGCACCCACAGCGCGCTGAAGCCATCCATGCGCTTCATCCGGATCAGCACGTCCTGCAGCGTGTTGTTCAGCGCATGGCCCATGTGGAGGGAGCCGGTCACGTTGGGCGGCGGGATGACGATCGAGTAGGGCTTCTGCTGGGACTTCGGATCCGCGCTGAAGTAGCCGCGAGACTCCCACAGCGGATACCAGCGAGCCTCGACGGCCGCGGGATCGTAGCGGTCGGAGAGGACCTGCCCCGGGTCGCTCACCAATCGATCATAGCACCGGCGTTGCCGACACTAGCTGCCAGCGCCGGCCGGCACGACGCCAGGTGAGCGACCACGGCCGTCGCTCGGATTCCACCGCCGCGACCGAAACCGCGTCGGGATCGGCAGCTGGGTCGGGCGCGTCGCAGGCGGGTTCGGCCGCGAGCGTTGCCGGGAGGCGACGTCGCAGCTCGGCGTCGGGCACGAACGCCGTCAGCGACGCGCGGTCGCCCGAGGCCAGCGCGGCGAACAATCCAGAGACCGAATGGTGCAGCGCCTGGTGCCACGCGTTGTACTGGCGGCGGGCCACGCGTGCGGGTACCGTTCCATCGGTTGGCAACCGGTACACGTCCTCCTGCTCGGTCTGGCCTTCGCATCCCGGGGTCCAGCCCGGGTAGTGCAGCTCGTATCGGATGCGCAGCTCGTTTCCGCGCAGCCTCCAGTCGCGCGCGACGAGACCTTCCGGATAGAGCGGCGCCGTATCCCAGGTCACCGTCACGTCGTCACCGCGCATGCGCAGCATCTCGAGGCGGAGCGGGCGAACGCCGGCATTGGTCGGCCACCCTTCCCAGGCGACCACCATGAGGGGAGCCGGGCCGCCGGCCAGCGGATAGAGCACCGGACGGCCGTCACGCACGAAGGCGTGCAGGAGTCGGGCCTCGCCACCCGCTTCACCGTAGACCCTCACCGAATTGCCGGGGCTGCTGTCCACGAGCTGAAACGCACCGACGGTCAGCGGGCCGAGGCGCCGGAGCTTGAAGGAGGCGCCGCCCCAGGCGTCGGCGAAGCCGTCGAGGCGTTCTTGAAGGAACGGGAGCGACGTGAAGACGCTGCCGCTCTGCAGGCTCTCGACGATCTCCTCGTCGAGCAGCGCATAGATCTCGCGCAGGGCCTCGCGGGAACGCTCGCCGTCGTCGGTGCCGACGAGGGCGAGGCGGGTGGCGGCCAGGGTCCGGAAGCGCTCGAGACGGTCGTCCTGCGCGGGAGCGGCAACGGCGCCCAGGAGGACCGGCGCCAGAAGAAACACGAGCCGCCAGCCCTGGCGATTCACAGAGCTATGTTACAACAGAGCCGTGAAACCGCTGCCGCTCGCGGTGCTCGACCGCTACATCATGCGCGAGGTGGTGTCGCCGTTCGCGCTCGGCGTCACGCTGTTCACGTTCTTCCTTGTCCTGGACCGCATTTACAACCTGACCGAGCTCGTGATCACCAAGGGGGTGCCGTTCCACCTCGTCGTGCAACTCCTGGTGTTCATGCTGCCCTCGTTCCTGGCCCACACGCTGCCGATGGCGCTCCTGGTTGCCGTCCTGCTCGCCGGAGGCCGGCTCGCCGGCGACCTGGAGATCGTCGCCTTCAAGGCGGCTGGCGTGAGCCTCCTGCGGCTGTTCCGGCCTGCCCTTCTGGCCGGCATCGTCGTGACCGCGGCCACCGCCCTGCTCACGCTGGTGCTGAACCCGCTGGCCAACAAGGAGTTTCAATCCCAGCTCTTCGAGGTCCTCCGCACACGCGCGGTGACGGGGCTCAAGGAGCGTGTGTTCAACACGAGCTTCGGCGACACCGTCGTCTACGTCGAGGAGATCAGCGCCTCGCAGGTTGGGCTCCGCGGGCTCGTCGTCTCCGACGAGCGCGATCCCAAGCTCACGCGGGTCATCACCGCCCGCGAGGGACGGCTCCTCACCGACGAGACGACGCGACGTATCACCCTGCGGCTGCTCAACGGCGGCGTCAACGAGGGCGACGTCGAGCCGGCCAATCCTCCGCAGGGCGTGACGACCGAAGAGACGACGGGCGGGGCGGCCGGACCCAAGCGCTACCGCTTCACCGGGTTCGGCATCTACGACATGAACCTGCAGCTCGAGTCAGCGTTGAAGACCGCAGCGCGCGTCGAGAAGCCCGAGCGGGATCTGAACCTGCCTCAGCTCGTCGCCAAGATCCAGGAGTACCGGAACGATCCCGTCAATCGGCCCCCGCACGAAGCCGAGCTGCACAAGCGGTTCGCCTTTCCGGTGGCCGCGATCATCTTCGTGCTGCTCGGATTCCCGCTGGCGGTGCGCTCGCATCGCGGCGGGCGCAGCGTGGCGATGGTCGGCACGCTGGTCATCCTCGTCAGCTACTACCTGATCCTCACCACGCTGGAGGGCCTCGCCCTGCGCGGCCGCATGCCCGTGTGGCTCGCCATCTGGATGCCCAACATCCTGTTCGGGGCGATGGGCACGGGGCTGCTCGGCATCACCGCGCGCGAGTGGCGGGCGCCGCATCTGCGCACGGTCTGGCGCGTCATCGGCGTCGTCTGGCAGCGGGTACCGCGCCGACGAGCCGGCCGGGCCGAGCGCTTCACGGCCACCGCTCGCGAGACGACCTTGATCATCGACCGGTACCTGATCCGCCAGTTCCTCACCTTCATCGGCATCGGCCTCGCCGTGACGGCCGCCCTCTTCATCGTGGTGGACCTGTTACAAACCCTCGACCGCTACCTTCGCGTCAAGCCGCCCCTCGTCTACGTCTTCGAGCATTTCGTTTACGCGTTGCCGGTCGCGCTCCACCAGGGGCTTCCGATCGTCATGCTGGTGGCGACCGTCTTCCTGTTCCTGACGCTCACTCGCTGGCACGAGCTGACCGCGCTGAAGGCGGCCGGCGTGAGTCTCTACCGGGCGAGTGCGCCGGTCCTCCTGACCGGGCTCGCGATCGCGCTCGGCGCCGGCATGTTCCAGGAGTTCGTCCTCCCCGTTCTGAACGAACGCGGCGAGGAGGTGGACCGGGTCAAGATCAAGGGCCAGCTCCCCAAACATCTCCAGTCGCGGACACGCCTGTGGCTGCGGAGCGCCGAGAGTCGCTTCTACCGGGTGGAGCTGCTCAATCCCGCCACGAATGATCTCTACGGCGTGACGGTGCTCGAGATCGATCCCCAGGATTTCCGCCTGGTCAGTCGACTGGACGCGCGGAGGGCGCACTGGACGCCGACCGGCTGGGAGCTGATGGATGGCGCTGCTCGGGAGATCGCCCGCGACGGGAAGGTCACGACCATTCCCTTCAGTCACACCGCGGTGGAGCTGGAGGAGACCATCCGTGACTTCACCGACATCCAGAAACCACCGACGGCGATGAGCTATCGCGAGCTGCGCGATTACGTGGCGCGTCTGGAGACGGCCGGGTTCCAGGTCAAGAAGTACCTGGTCGACATGTATTCGAAGCTCTCCGATCCGCTGAAGAACCTCATCATGGTCCTGGTGGCCATCCCGTTCGCGCTGCAGTCGCCGCGCGGCGGGCGGCTGTACGGGATCGCGCTCGCCATCGGGATCATGGCCGCCTACATGGTGGTGGACTACTCCGCCCGCGCCTTCGCCCGCGCCGACCTCCTGCCACCGCTGCTGGCCGCCTGGACCGCCAACTTCATCTTCCTCGGCGTCGGCGCCTCGCTCTTCCTCCGCGCCCGGACCTGACGGCCGCTAGCGGGCTTCGCGGAGCGAGCGGAGCGTCTCTTCCAGCCGCTTCTGCTCGGCGCCGTATTGCGCCCAGTCGCCGCGGCGCAGCGCGTCTTGCGAGCGCTCCCAGATCTCCCACGCCCGCAGGACGAGGGCGCGCGCACCGGTCACCGCCTCGCGGGGAGCGCCGCCCGCGGGCGTCGGCGGCGACACGGCCGTCGGCACCGGCCGGCCGCCGAAGATCCGCGCCAGCGACTGTTCGAGCGTGGCCTCCATCGCGATCTGGTTGCCGTAGGCGACGATGACGCGACGGAGCTCGGGGAGTGCGCCCTGCTCGGAGGCCGCCAGGTAGAGCGGCTGCACGTAGACGAGCGACTGGTCGATCGGGATCGCGAGAAGCGAGCCGCGGATGACCGTCGAGCCCCGCTGATTCCACAGCGAGAGCTGCTGGGAGATGACGGGGTCCTGGTCGATGCGCGCGTCGATCTGGCGTGGCCCGTAGACGAGCTTCTGCTTGGGGAAGTTGTAGGCGATGAGCCGGCCGTAGTGGCCGGGATCCGAGCGCGCGGCGAGCCACGCGATCATGTTGTCGCGGCGCGCCGGATTGAACAGCGTGAGCAGGATGAATTCCTCCCGGGCCTCGCCGGGAAGCCGCATGATCGTGTAGTAGGGCTCCATATCGCGCTCACGACCTTCCACCGTGCGGCGCGGGACGGCCCACAGGTCTTCCTTGTTGTAGAAGACCTGGGGATCGAGCATGTGATACGTCGCGTACTTCCGCGCCTGGATCGTGAAGAAGTCTTCCGGGTAGCGGATGTGGCGCTGGAGGTCGGCCGGCATCTCGCTGAGCGGCTTCAGCAGACCGGGAAACGCGCGCGCGTAGGCCCGGACGATGGGATCGGTGGCGTCGGCGATGTAGAAGGTGACCGTCCCGTGGTAGGCGTCGATCACGGCCTTGACCGAGTTGCGGATGTAGTTGCCCAGGCCGCGAACCGGATCGGAGTACGGGTAGCGATCCGTCGTCGTGTAGCCGTCGAGCATCCACTGCAGGCGGCCGTCGTCGGTGACGACGATGTAGGGATCCCGGTCGTACTGGAAGAAGGGCGCGATCGTCCGCACGCGCTCGCCCACCGTCCGGTACATCATCAGACGGCTCTCCGGCGTGAGGTCGTTGGAGAGCAGCAGCTTGACCTCGCCGAACCGCGCCGCGAAGACGAGCTTGCGGAGCCACGACACGAGCGGGACGCCACCCCGCCCGGCATAGGTCGCGTAGACGTTCTGGTCGCCGGCGGGATAGTCGAGCTCCTGCGAGCGCGTTCGCACCAGCACGTAGTCGTTGGAAATCTCCCCGAAGTAGATCTCGGGCCGGGTGACCCTGGTGAAGCCCTCGCTCTGCGGCGGAATGTCCTTGACCCACAGCTCGGGCAAGCCTTCGGGGGTGATGCGGTTCACGGGGCCGACGACGACGCCGTACCCGTGCGTGAACGTGAGGTGCTCGTTGATCCAGGAGCCGGCGCGTGTCTGGAGGTTCTGATACGACAGCTCCCGCGGCGACAGCATGAGCTGGCGGTACTCGCCGTTGACGGTGTACCGGTCGTTGTCCACGTCGACGAAGCGGTAATACGTCCGGATCTCCTGGAGCTGGGCGAACGTGCGCAAGAGCGGGCGGTGGTCCCACAGCCGGATGTTCTTGATGGTGGACGCGTTCCGCTCGAGGGCCCGTGCGTCGAGCGACTCGTCGGCGGGGAACTCCTTCTCCTCGACCCGGTCGAGGCCGTAGGCCTGACGCGTCATGCGGATGTTGTGCTGGATGAACGGACGCTCGGCCGCCAGCTCGTTGGGGGTGACGCGGAAGCGCTGGAGGAGCGCGGGATAGATGCCGAGGCCGAGGATCCACACGCCGATGAGGACCAGCAAGCCGGCGGCGATGAGCCGGAGACCGCCGCGCGTGATCTGAACGAGACAGGCGAGCGCGCAGAGCGCGGAGAGGACCGTCAGCGCGTTCAGCACGGGCAGCGAGGCGTGGATGTCGGTGTACGACGCGCCGAAGACCACACCGCGCGGCGAGTAGAGCAGCTCGAAGCGGTCGAGCCAGAACCCGACGCCGGCCAGCATCAGGACAACGCATCCGAGCAGGAGGAGATGGCTGCGCGCGCCCGCGGCCAGGCGCGGCCCGCGCGCGGTCAGGACGAGACTGCGCTGGAGCACGTAGATCACGACGGTCAGCACGAGCGTGCCGATGACGAGGGCCGTCGCCCACCCCACGACCATCCGCCAGAACGGCAGCGTGAACACGAAGAATCCGAGGTCGCGGCCGAAGAGCGGATCGATCGTGCCGAAGGGTACCGCGCTCGAGTACTGGAGCAGAGTTTCCCAGCGCGCGCTCGCGCGCAGACCGGACGCGAACGCGATGAACGCCAGGACGACGGGCAGGAAGCGCCGGATGATCGGCTCGATCACGACGCGTCCCGGCAACCCGAGCTGGTCTTCCAGCTCCCACAGGACATCGGGGCGAGCGCGCCGGGCGGCGAACGTCAGGTTCCCATACAGGAACACCAGCACGACCACGGCGACGGCGGTGAAGAGCGAGCCCCGCAGCTTGAGGGTGGTGAGAAAGACCCCGGTGTAGCCGACCTCCTGGAACCACAGCCAGTCGGTGTAGAGGGGAACGATCTCGCCCACCACGCCCAGGGCCACGAGGCCCAGGACCAGGAACAGGGCGGCTTGCGAGCGCTGCATCCGGGGTGGGATTAGGTTCCGTGCCTCCACGAGGCGAGATACGATTCCTGCTCGGCGGAGAGCGCATCGATGACGACGCCCATCGACGCGAGCTTGAGGCGCGCGATCTCACGATCGATCTCGATCGGTACGACGTAGACCTTGCGCTCCAGGCTCCGCCCGCGCTTCACCATGAACTCGGCGCCGAGCGCCTGGTTGGCGAAGCTCATGTCCATGACGGCGGCCGGGTGTCCCTCGGCGGACGCGAGGTTGATCAGCCGTCCCTCGCCCAGGACATAGACGTGACGCTTGCCCGGCATCGTGAACTCCTCGACGAAGGGACGCACCTGGCGCCGCGCGGTGGCCGTCTTGGCCAGCGCGTCCAGATCGATCTCGACGTTGAAGTGACCGGAGTTGGCGAGGATGGCGCCGTCCCGCATCCGGGCGAAGTGCTCGCTCCGGATCACCGACGTGTTGCCGGTCACGGTCACGAACACTTCGCCGACTTCGGCGGCGTTGGCCATCGGCATGACCGGGAAGCCGTCCATGACCGCTTCCAGCGCCCGCATCGGCTCCACCTCGGTGACGACGACGTGCGCCCCCATCCCCTTCGCGCGGGCCGCCACCCCGCGGCCACACATCCCGTAGCCGGCGACGACCACCGTCTTGCCGGCGAGCAGGATGTTGGTCGCGCGCAGGATTCCGTCGATGGTGGACTGGCCCGTCCCGTAGCGATTGTCGAAGAGATGCTTGGTATCGGCGTCGTTGACCGCGATCACCGGGAAGGCGAGCACGCCCTCCTTCTCCATGGCGCGAAGCCGGACCACACCGGTCGTCGTCTCTTCGGTACCGCCGATGACGTCGGGCAACAGCTCGCGCCGATCGCGGTGGAGCTGCGTGATCAGGTCGGCGCCGTCGTCCATCGTGATCTGGGGCCGGGTCGCGAGCACGGCTTCGAGGTGCCGATAGTACCGCGTGTTGTCCTCGCCCTTGTGAGCGAAGACCGGAATGCCGTACTCCTTGACCAGCGCCGCCGCCGTGTCGTCCTGGGTGGAGAGCGGATTGGACGCGCAGAGCACGACCTGAGCGCCGCCCGCCTTGAGCGTGAGCATCAGCACCGCGGTTTCCGTCGTCACGTGGAGGCAGGCGCCGAGACGGATGCCCTTGAGCGGCTGTTCCTTGGCGAAGCGCTCACGCACCTGACGCAGGACCGGCATCGACTGTTCCGCCCACTCGATCCGGAGGCGCCCGGCCGCGGCTTGCGCCAGGTCCTTGACGTCGTGCTCAGCCATGAGGGTGGTCGTCCTTTCGTGCTACGGCGCTGCGCGCGCGGCTCGTCTCGTGGGAAGGTGTTGGAGGGAGCCGGCGAGGCTCCCTCCCCGGTCACATCCTGGCGTCGTCGCGCAGGTCCTTGACGCGGTTCGTCTGCTCCCAGCTGAATTCCGGCTCGGTGCGGCCGAAATGACCGTAGGCCGCCGTCTTCTTGTAGATGGGCCGGCGGAGGTTCAGGTACTTGATGATCCCGGCGGGAGTGAAGTCGAAGTGGCGGCGAATCATCTGCTCGAGCCGGGTGTTGGGGACCTTGCCCGTCCCGAACGTCTCGACCATGATCGAAACCGGGTCGGCCACGCCGATGGCGTAGGCGACCTGGACCATGGCACGCTCCGCCAGCCCGGCCGCGACCACGTTCTTGGCCACGTGGCGCGCCATGTAGCACGCGGACCGATCGACCTTCGTCGGGTCCTTCCCGGAGAAGGCGCCGCCGCCGTGCGGGCACGACCCCCCGTACGTGTCGACGATGATCTTGCGTCCGGTGAGCCCGGTATCACCCATCGGCCCGCCGGTCACGAAGCGGCCGGTCGGGTTCACGTGGAACACGCACTTCCGGCGATCGAGCAGCTCGGCCGGAATCGTGGGCACGATGACCCGCTCGATGATGTCCTCGCGCAGACGATCGTTGCTGACGTCGGGACTGTGCTGGGTGGAGATGACGACGGTCTCGACCGAGTGCGGCTTGCCGTCCACGTAGCGGACCGTGACCTGCGACTTTCCATCCGGCCGCAGGTAGTCGACGCCCCCCGTCTTCCGGAGCTCGCTGAGCCGCATGACGAGCTTGTGAGCGAGGATGATCGGCAACGGCATCAGCTCGGGCGTCTCGGTACACGCATAGCCGAACATGAGGCCCTGGTCGCCGGCGCCGAGATTGTCCACGCCCATGGCGATGTCACCGGACTGCTCGTCGATGGCCGTGATCACGCCGCACGTCTCGTAGTCGAACCCGTACTTGGCGCGGGTGTATCCGACCTGGCGGATCGTCTCGCGCGCCACGCGCGGAATGTCGACGTAGCACGAGGTGGTGATCTCGCCGGCCACGACGACGAGGCCGGTCGTCAGCAGCGTCTCGCACGCCACGCGCCCGATCGGATCCTGGCCGATGATCGCATCCAGGACCGCGTCGGAAATCTGATCGGCGATCTTGTCGGGGTGACCTTCGGTCACCGACTCCGACGTGAACAGATATTCATCCCGCGCCATGCGTTCCCTCCCGGAAAAACTGGCCCCACTCTAGCACGCTCAACGGTCGGTACGCATCCGTCCCTTGAGCGCGTCGAGGACCGGCACCGACCAGGGGTCGACGCCGCGCACGATGGCGAGATAGTAGCTCGTCCACTGGCCGAGATAGGCGAGTGACAGCAGGCGGGCGAGATAGCCACCGCCGCGTGTGGACACCTCGGCGACGCCGGCGGCGCTGGGACCGATCAGCTCACGCAGCAGCGCGAAGCGTCGGGTGATCTCCGGGCCCTCTTCGCGATCGCGCAGGAGCACCAGATAGAGCTCGCGCGCGAGCGGTCCACTCCACGCTTCGATCTCGTTGTGATTCATCTCGGGCAGGACGCCGGCAGCGGCGAACGTCTTAGAGTTCTCCTCGAAGTCCGTCTTCCACCGGTAGGCGGTCGTGCCCGTGACGGGACCGCCATAGACCACCGGCGGGTGGTTGCCGATCCCCTGGGCCAGACGCTTCGCTTCGTTCGTCGCCGTCGGCCGGGCCGTGCCGAGCTCGCCAGCCAGCGCGTCGATGACCTCGAACGCCTCCTCGACTTCCCCGCCCTTGCTGACGTGGAGGTCGGTGGACTTGAGGATGCCGAGCAGCGGGAAGAACAGATACCCGAGCGCCATGCGCGGCATCAGCCCGACCGGCAGCGTGACTCTAGGAACTCCGCGCTCCCGCGCCAGCGCAGCCAGCCGCCCGCCCGAGGTGATCGCGACCAGTGGGCAGCCGCGGCTCAGCGCGGCCTCGGCCGCCGACAGTGATTCGGCGGTGTCGCCCGAGTACGAGGTTGCGATCACGAGGTCTCGACCTCCGGCCAGCGTGGGCAGGCCGTAGCCGCGATGCACGATGACCGGCACGTCCAGACGCTCGGCCGCGCAGCCCGCCAGGAGGTCGCCGCTCGACGCGGAGCCGCCCATGCCGGCCACGACGACGAGCCGCGGGCGAGGAAACGTCGGGGTGGGCACGGGACGGAGCTCGGCCGCCGCGCGGCACTGGGCCGGGAACTTCGCCAGGACGTCCCGGACTCGATGGACGTCGGCTCGTTCGTAGGTGACGGGGGCGTCGAGCATCAGCGCGCGCGCGTCGTGAGTCGTGTCGTGAATTCCCATCCCTCCGAGGATACGTCGTCGAGCTGCCAGACCAGCAGAAAAGCAGTCCCCTGATAGATGCGCTCGAAGCCCGCCTCCGAAACCGAGATGGTCTCGACCGGGCCCCAGGAGATCTCGGCGCCCGGACTCCAGGTGAGCTCGGCCTCGATTCCGATCCACTCGTCGATCAGCGCCAGTCGCGTCCATTGCGTCTCGCGGCCGACGCTGCGTGGCGCGGGCCGCCCCGGCACGTCGAGATACCGTTCCCGGCCTTCACCGGCGGTGACCGCGAGGTTCCACTGCACCCCCCAGCGTCCGCCGACGACGGCGCCGCGGGAGGTCAGCCGGTAGCGCGCCTCGACGCTCCCGCCCTCGATGACCAACCGCTTTTCCACTCGTACCGGCGACGACTCGGCGGCGGGCACGAGGTCGACCGTCACGGCGCCGCTGATGCGATCGACTCTCGCTGCCATGACGGTGGCCGCCATCGGGATGCGGCCGAGGACGAACCGGGCATCGGACCACGGGGCCACGGGGTCCAGCACCTCGCCGTCGTCCCACAGTCCATCCAGCAGCGAAGCGCGGCGCAGGTCGTCGTACTGGAGAAACTTCTCCAGGCCAGCTTCCTTGTGCCCGGGTGCGTCGTGAATCGTGCGCGCGCCGGCGTCATCGCTCTTCGTGAGACGCTGGCGGACCTCGTCGTGGTAGGCCTCGGGGCGACGGGCGAGCACGTCGGCGAGATCGAGGCCGCGGCTCGTCGCGGCGATCTCGGTGAGGCTTCCACCGGCTTCCGGGCAGATCATGACCGTGAGATCGCTGGTCCGCACTTCGATCTCTTCGCGCCCGTCGCCGTTGAGATCGCCGCGGGTCCACGCCGGTAAGGCAGGCTGGACAACGGCGTCGATGCCGCGTTCGGCCTCCAGCAAGGCTTGCTTGATCGCGCGGCGCAGGTGCGGGAGATAGCAGCCTCCGAATACGCCGTGCCAGTACGCGTCGTTGGCCTGTCCCCGCCAGAGCGCCAGGCGTGCGGCGGCGAGCCGACCGTCACCCGGCCGATCACCTTCGGCTGCGGTCAGCGCGTGAGACAGACGAACCATCTTCCAGTACGTGTCGGCGACCTCCGGATACTTCATCAGGAACGCCCGCCAGAACCCGCCTCGGAGCAGGCCTTGTAACCGCTCGCCGTCGGCCAGCGCCGACAGGTCGCGCCTGGCGGTGAGGAGCTCACGGCCGGCCGGAGCGAGCAGCGCCCACTCGCCCATCTCGCGATACGACGCGGTGGGCAGGTAGACGCGGTCGATCGCGGGAAGGCGGTCCACGACGTCCGAGAACGTCGTGAGCGACAGCCACGACGTCCCCAGCAAGCGGTCGAAGAAGCGGTCGAGCCAGCCGTGCTCGTACACGTGCGTGTACGTTCCCGGCCACACGCCGAATTTCTCGCCGTCGTCGACGACGGTGAGCACGGGGACGGCGCCGCGGCGGCTGGCCAGATAGTCCAGACTCGCCTCGACGTCGGCAAACGGGATCAGGTAGCGCAACCGCTGACTGATCGGGAAGACGCGTAGCCGCTGGCCTTGATCTTCGGTCAGGTAATACCCACCGATGGCCTCGGGATCGAGCCCGCCGAGCGCGAAGTGCCGATCATCGACGAGGACGTACTCCACGCCGACGGCGCTGAGCGGTCCCGGAAGGTGCGGCTCCCACACGCGCTCGGCCAGCCACATCCCGCGCGGGCGCACGCCGAAGTGCGCGCGGATGAATTCGCTGAGCCGCGCGATCTGGCCCCGCTTGTCGCCGTCGGGGAGGATCGACAGGATCGGCTCGTAGAAGCCGCCCGTGAGGAGCTCCACCTGGCCGCGCGCGACGACCGTGGCGAGCCTGTCGAACGTCGCCGGGGCTCGCTCGCGCAGCCATTCGAGCAGGTTGCCGGAGAAGTGAGCGGTCAGCCGGACCTCGGGGCGCGCGATCAGCCGATCGAGCAACGGCGCATAGGCGCGCTCGGTCGCTTCGGCGACGACGTGGTCGAAATTTCCGACGGGCTGGTGGTTGTGGACGCCGAAGCACAGCGCGAGGACGTCGTCGCTCACGAGCGGACTACTCCAGCGGCTCGCCTACTCGCGATCGAGATCCCGGTGGACCACGGTGGGCGTGAATCCCTGGGATTCCATGAAGCCGCGCAGCTCCTCGACGAAGGCGACCGATCGGTGACGGCCGCCCGTGCACCCGATGGCCACGGTCAGATACGCCTTGCCCTCGCGCTGGTACGCCGGGAGCAGGAAGCGGAGCAAGTCTTGAAGTCGCTCGAGGAGGTCGCGGCTCAGGCCGTGCGAGAGGATGTACTCGCGAACGCGCGCGTCACGGCCGTCGAGCGGCCGGAGCCCTTCCACGAAGTGCGGGTTGGGCAGGAACCGCACGTCGAAGACCAGATCGGCGTCGATGGGAATGCCGTGCCGGAAGCCGAACGACACCAGCGACGTGGCCAGGCCCGGCCTCGTGCGGGGCGTGCCGTGAAGATCACCGAGCAGCTCCTTGAACTGATGCACGGTGAGCGACGAGGTGTCGATGATCCGGTCGGCGACCTCGCGCATGTGGGCGAGCGCCTTGCGCTCGGCCCGGATCGCGTCGTGGACGTGGCCCTCGCCGCTGAGGGGATGGCGCCGCCGTGTCTCGTGATAGCGCCGCACCAGCGCCTCGTCACTGGCCTCCAGGAACAGGATCTCCACCTTGTGGCCGCGCGCGCGCAGCTCGCCGATCGCGTCGAGCAGGTGCGGCAGGTATTCGCCCTCGCGCACGTCGACGCCGAGCGCCACGCGGCTGAACTTCTGACCGGCCCGCGCGATGAGGTCGGCGAACGTCGGGATGAGCGTGGTCGGCAGGTTGTCGACGCAGAAGAAGCCGATGTCCTCCAGGCACTTGATGGCGAAGCTCTTGCCCGCCCCGCTCATGCCCGTGATGACGACAAAGGCGATGCTGTCGGCCATCGGGCTCCGGGGTCAGCGGCGCTTGGGAGCGAGCCGCCGCTGGTGAGACGGCAGGATCCCGAGCTCCTCGCGGTACTTGGCGACCGTCCGCCGCGCGATGACGAGGCCGCGGCCCTTGAGGATCTGGGCGACTTCCTGGTCGCTCAGCGGCTTGGAGGGATCTTCGTTGGCCAGGAGGTCCTGGATCATCTTCTTCACCGAGACGGACGACACCATCTCGCCCGTGCCCGAGGCGATGCCGCTGTGGAAGAAGTACTTCAGCTCGAACAGGCCTTGCGGGGTCTCCACGTACTTGTTGGTCGTCACGCGGCTGATGGTCGATTCGTGCATGCCGATGTCTTCACCCACGTCGCGGAGGGACAGCGGACGCAGATAGGGCAGGCCCTTGTCCAGGAACTCGCGCTGGAACTTCACGATCGACTGGGTCACCTTGCGGAGCGTGCGCTGGCGCTGATCCACGCTCTTGATCAGCCAGACGGCCGAGCGAAGCTTCTGCTCGACGTACGCCCGGGCCTCGTCGCCCGAGTTGCGCAAGAGCGAGCGGTAGAGCGAGTTGACCCGGAGCCGCGGAATACCGTCCTCGTTCAGCACGACCACATACTCGTTGCCCATCTTGTGTACGACCACGTCGGGCACGATGTAGCGCGAGTCGCTGCCACCGAAGCGGCGACCCGGCTTGGGCTCGAGGCTCATGATCTCCTCGACCGACTCCATGACGCGGTCGAGGGAGAGCTTGAGCGCGCGGGCGATGTCCGGGTAGCGGCGCTTGGTGAGGTCGTCGAAGTATTGCTCGACGATCTCCACCGAGACCGGGTCGGGGTTCGGATCGCTCTTGAGCTGGATGAGCAGGCACTCCTGGATCGAACGGGCGGCCACGCCGGGCGGATCGAAGGCCTGCACGAGCGCCAGGACCTTCTCGACTTCTTCGGCCGTGACCCGGCAGCGGTCGGCGATCTCACTCACCTCGGCCCGGAGGTACCCGTCCTCGTCGAGGTTACCGATGATCTCGTTGCCGATGCGGCGGATCGTCTCGTCCTCGACGGCGAAGCGGAGCTGCTCGTCGAGATAATCGGTGAGCGACGAGACCGACCGCACCATGTTCTCGAAGGGCAGCTCGTCCCGGTCTTCCTGGGCCACCAGTGAGCGCTCTTCGTGGTCGTCGAACATGACGGCCGTGAGATCGAACGGCAGATCGTCGGTGCCCCGCTCACGGTCCACCGGCGGCGGCTCGAGGGGTTGGGTTTCCGCCGTGGTCGGTGCCGTCGGCGCCGGCGTCTCGCCGGGCGCCGTCGCTTCAGGCGTCTCCGGCGTTTCGGTGGGCACCTCTTCCAGGAGCGGGTTCTCCAGCAGCTCCTTCTGGACGACTTCCTGGAGCTCGAGCGTGGACAGCTGCAGCAGCTGGATCGCCTGCTGCAGCAGCGGGGTCATGACGACCCGCTGGCTCTGTCGGAGAGAAAGTCTCGCTTCCATCGCCATCGTTTTTAGTCTCGCGCCCGGCTAGAGAGAGAACTTCTCTCCCAGGTAGATCTCCCGGGCTATAGGATTCGCTGCGATCTCACTGGCGGTGCCTGCGACGAGAATCTTGCCGTCGTACATGATGTAGGCCCGGTCGGTGATCCGCAGTGTCTCGCGGACGTTGTGGTCGGTGATGAGGATCCCGATACCTTTCTCACGCAAGCGGCCGACGATTTCCTGGATGTCGCCGATCGCGATCGGATCGATGCCCGTGAACGGCTCGTCGAGCAGCAGGTACTGGGGCGACGTGACGAGGGCGCGCGTGATCTCGAGCCGGCGCCGCTCGCCGCCCGACAGCGTGTAGGCTGCGTACGGCGCCAGAGCCGTCAACCCGAGCTCGGCCAGCAGCTCGGCCGCCCGCTCGCGCCGCTCCGACGCCGACAGGTCGAGGGTCTCGAGGATGGCCAGCAGGTTTTCCTCCACCGTGAGCTTCCGGAAGACCGAAGATTCCTGTGGGAGATAGCCTACGCCCAATCGGCAGCGCTGGTACATCGGTAACGCGGTGATCTCTTGCCCTTCTAAGAAAATCCGGCCGCCGTCGCTCGGTAACAGCCCGACCATCATGTAGAACGACGTCGTCTTGCCAGCACCGTTCGGTCCCAGCAGCCCGACGACCTCGCCACGCTGGATGTCGAGGGAGACCTTGTCGACCACCTTGCGGTGCTTGAACCACTTCATGAGGTCGAGCGCGACAAGGCCTTCCATCGTTCAGCTGCACGGCGTTCCGGCTTTGGTGGGCGCCATGGATGACGCGGTCGTCGGAGACGAGGTCGCCGCGCCATTGCTCGAGGTCTCTGGCTTCTGGTAGAAGACGGCCTTCACGCGCTCCTGCTTGCCGGCCTGGACCACGCTGCGGTCCTGGCTCAGGAAGATCGTGATGGTCTCCCCGGTCACCACGTTATCTTCCTGCCAAACGCGGGCGTTCCCGATGAGCACCATCCGCTGCTCGAGTTCGAAGTATTCGACCCGACGCGCCGTCCCCATCTTGCAGTCCTTGGTGGTGATCCTGACGGCTCCGGTGGACACGGAGCGCAGAACCTTGTCGCCCTTCTCGTCGAGATAGATTTCCAGGCGGTCGGCGTACTGCACCGCGCCGCTCTGGCGGGCCACGACATTGCCCGTGAAGATGACGAGGCTTTCCTTGCCGTAGCGCTCCATCCGGTCAGCGTCGACAGTCAACGGCTGTTCGCGGTCCTCGGCCTTCTTGGCCTCGGGCTTGGCACCGGGGGTGCCCGCCGGTTTGGGCGCCTGAGCGCCCGCGAGTTCCACTCCGACGAGAGGAGCTACCAGCAGGGCCACCACGATGAAACGGGCGCTCACTTGCCCGTCCCGCGCGCAAACGTCGCATTGACCCGCCCCTTGACCGTGGTGGCCTCGCCGTCCAGGTTGACGTCGAGGGCGGTGCCGTGGATGACCGCGTTCTCCCGGACGATTTTCACCGGGGCGTCGGTCCACAGGCGGCGCTCCGACCCAAGCCAGCGCAGGACCGTGGTCTCCAGGCGCAGGCCATCGTCGGAGGTCAGCACGACGTTGCGCCGCACTTCGAGGTTCTTCGATTCCTTGAAGAGGTCCCCTTCGTCGCCCACAATCGTCCAGTTCTTTTCCTTGTCTTTGACGTACACGGTCACCTTGCGAAGCGCGGTCCGCCCCTCCTGATCGAACACCTGGGCTTGATCGGCGAGCAACCGCCAGTGGCCGCCCCCCGCGGACTCCTCCTGGAGTTCCACGTCCTTGATGCTCAGATCTGCAGCCGTAGGCGCGGGCCCACTGGCTTCCGTCCGCACGCTTCGGCTCTTCGTGACGAGCAGCACCGCCACGACCAGCACGAATCCGGCGACGACGAACAGGATGCGAGTTGCTAAACGTTGCATCGCATTGCGTGCAAATTCGGTACCAGCCTAACACACGCTTTGCGACTCAGGACAAGCAGATTTTGCGCTGTGACCTAAATGTCGATTTTTGCGCGCAGGATATCGTGCAGATGAATCACGCCGACGGGCCGGTGATGACGGTCGACGATCACCAGACTCGTGATGGCGAACGTCTCCATCACCTCGAGTGCCTTTGCGGCCAGCTCGTCGGCCCCGATGAGCTTGGCGCCGCGGGTCGCGACGCGTCCGGCCGCGAGCTCGGCGATAGGTTCACCACCGAGATAGAGGCGGCGGAGGTCACCATCCGTGATGACGCCGACGAGGTCGCCCGCCTGGTCGACGACGGTGGTCATCCCCAGGCGCTTGCCGGTCATCTCGACGAGGACGTCCTTCATACGCACGTCCTCGCGCACCATCGGCACGGCGTCGCCGGTGTGCATGAGGTCCGCCACCCGGACGAGGGCTCGCCATCCCAGCGTCCCACGCGGGTGCAAGGCCGCGAAGTCCTCAGGCCTCAACCCGCGCCGCTCGAGCACCACCATGGCCAGCGCGTCGCCGAGCGCGAGCGCCGCGGCCGTGCTCGACGTCGGCGCAAGGTTCATCGGGCACGCCTCTTCCGACACGCTGGCGTCCAGCACGACCTCGCACTGGCGGGCCAGCGTCGACTGGGGATTGCCGGTCAAGAGGATGATCGGCACGCCGAGCCGCTTGAGCGGCGGCACGATGGCCAGGACCTCGTCCGTCTCGCCGGAGTTCGACAGCGCGAGCACGACGTCCCCGCGCGCGACCATGCCGAGATCGCCGTGGACGCCTTCGGCCGGGTGAAGAAAATGGGCGGGCGTCCCGGTCGAAGCCAGCGTGGCCGCGATCTTTCGACCGATGAGCCCGGATTTCCCCATCCCGGTCACGATCACGCGGCCCGAGCAGCCCTGGAGCAGCGCGACGGCGCGATCGAGGCGCTCGTCGAGCTTGGCGATCAGAGCCAGGATCGCCTCCGCCTCCAGGCGCAGGACGCGTTCGGCCAGCCGGCGCGCGTCCGTCATCCCCGAACCGCCGTCGTGATGGCCCGAAGCTCGCGCAACAGCCGCGGCAGGTCGTCGATCCTCAGCATGTTCGGGCCGTCCGACAGTGGGCGGCCGTCGTCGAGCGTGCGATCCGGATCCTCGTGCATCTCCATGAACAGCGCATCGACGCCGACGGCGACGGCGGCACGGGCGAGCGCCGGCACGTACTGGCGTTCGCCTCCGGAGCGGTCGCCGCCCGCGCCCGGTAACTGGACCGAGTGCGTCGCGTCGAAGATCACCGGAAACCCGATCGCGCGCATCTGGAGGAGACCGCGCATATCGACCACGAGGTTGTGATAGCCGAAGCTGGTCCCGCGCTCGGTCAGCAGGACACCGCGATGACCCGTGCTGAGCACCTTGTCGACGACGTTCTTCATGTCACCGGGCGCCACGAACTGGCCTTTCTTCACGTTGACGGGCTTGCCGGTGTGCGCGGCGGCCACGATCAGATCCGTCTGGCGGCAGAGAAACGCCGGAATCTGGAGCACGTCGAGAACCTCGGCGGCCGGTCCGACTTCCTCGACCTGGTGGACGTCGGACAGGACCGGCACCCCGACGACCTCACGAACGCGGCGGAGGATGCGCAGACCTTCCTTGAGCCCGGGCCCACGGTAGCCACCGATCGACGAGCGGTTGGCCTTGTCGTAGGACGACTTGTAGATGAACGGCACGCGCTGGTCGCTGGCGATGGCGGCCAGGCGCTCGGCCGTCATCAGGGCGTGCTTCTCGTTCTCGATCGCGCAGGGACCGCCGATCAGCACCAGCGGATGGCCGCCGCCGATGGCGATCGAGCCGACTCGGACCTCGTGCGTGGCTGAGATCACGCCGCCTGGTGTTTCAATGCCGCCCGCACGAAGGCGGCGAAGAGCGGGTGCGGGTCCCACGGCCTCGACCGAAACTCGGGGTGGAACTGTCCGGCCACGAAGTACGGGTGATCGGCGACTTCGATGATCTCGACCAGTTGCTTCTCGGCCCAGATGCCCGAGAAGTGCAGGCCGTTCTTTTCCAGATCCTTCACGTAATCGTTGTTGACCTCGTAGCGATGGCGGTGACGCTCGTGGATGATCGACTGTCCGTAGATCCGGGCCGCCGAGCTGCCCTCGGCGAGCACCACGGGATAGAGCCCGAGCCGCATGGTGCCGCCCTTGTCGGCGACGCCGCGCTGCTCGGGGAGGAGATCGATCACCGGGTGCGGGGTCACCGGGTCGAATTCCGTGGAGTTGGCGCCGCCCAGCCCGCAGACGTTCCGGGCGAATTCGATGACCGCACACTGCATGCCCAGACAGATCCCGAAGTATGGCACACCCCGCTCGCGGGCGTAGCGAACGGCCATGATCTTGCCTTCGATGCCACGGTCACCGAACCCGCCGGGCACGAGGATGCCGTGGACGTCGGCGAAGTGGGCGGCCGGGCCATCGCGCTCGATGTGCTCGGCGTCGACCCAGGACACGTCCACGCGCGAGTCGTTGGCGATGCCCCCGTGGATGAGCGCCTCGATCAAGCTCTTGTAGGAGTCCTTCAGCTCGATGTACTTCCCCACCACGGCGATCCGCGTCTCGTGCCGCGGTGACGTCACACGCTTGACCACGTCTTCCCACCGCGTGAGATCCGTGGACCGGGGCTCGAGGCCGAGCAGCTTGACGATGATGTCGTCGAGGCCCTGGCGATGAAACACCAGCGGCACCTCGTACACCGTCTCCACGTCCTTGGCCGTGATGACAGCCTCCTCCTCGACGTCGCAGAACAGGGCGATCTTGGACTTGATGCCCGGCGGCAAGTAACGATCGGTCCGGCACAAAAGAATATCGGGCTGGATGCCAATCGCTCGAAGTTCCTTGACGGAATGCTGGGTCGCCTTCGTCTTCAACTCCTGGGCCGCCTGCATGAACGGCACCAGCGTGAGATGGACGTAGATGACGTTGTCCTTGCCGACGTCCTTCTTGAACTGGCGGATGGCTTCCAAAAACGGCAGGCTCTCGATGTCGCCGACGGTACCCCCGACTTCCACGATGACCACGTCCACGTCGCCCGAGACGCGGTGGATGGCGGCCTTGATCTCGTCCGTGATGTGCGGGATCACCTGCACCGTCCGCCCCAGGTAATCGCCGCGCCGCTCCTTCTGGATCACCGAGAAGTAGACCTTGCCGGTCGTCACGTTGTGGTTGCGCGTCACCCGCACCGAGGTGAACCGCTCGTAGTGGCCGAGATCCAGATCGGTCTCGCCGCCGTCGTCGGTGACGAAGACCTCGCCGTGCTGATAGGGACTCATCGTCCCGGCGTCGACGTTGATGTACGGGTCCATTTTCTGGAGGGTGACGCGATAGCCGCGGGCTTCGAGCAGCGAGCCCATCGACGCCGACGCCAGGCCCTTGCCCAGCGAGGAGACCACGCCGCCGGTCACGAAGATGAACTTGGGGGCCACGTCATCACTCCTTTCGGCTCACGAAGCCTTGCACGAAGAGAACCTCGCTGTCGCGATCGGTCACCCGCCGGTCGAGGCGCGCGTCACGGAGTGCCCGCAACGCCTCGGCCACGCGCGGCCCGGGCGCCACGCCGGCGGCCACGACGTCGTCGCCACCGAGCGCCGGCCGGGCCGTCTGCGCGGTCTCCACGAACCACTCGACGTCGCGGCGCGCCGCACCACCACCGAGCCACGTCACCAGGATCTCGAGATCGTCGAATCCCCACCACGGCCGCGCGCGGTCACTCGCCCGCGTCCCCGCTGCAGCCGGTGTCACCCGACGAGCCAGCGCCCGCTCGATCCGTGCTCGCGGCTCGCCGGTGATCACGAGACGGTCGAGCGCCGCCCGGATAACCGCCGGCGGTTGACCGAAGAGCACCACGACCGCGGCCGTCTCGATCGCCGTCGGTGTCACGCCGTGGGCTCGACACCACGCGAGTGCCGCGGGCAACCGTCGCACGCGCTCGGCCGAAGCGTCCGAGAAGCGATGCTCCGCAGCGAGCAGCCTGAACACACCGGCGGTACCGAGCTGTCGGAGGGCGACGTCCGGCCGCTGATCGCCGACGATCAGGGCGAGCTCGGCGGCCAAGCGCTGGCCGCTCAGCGCCGTATACGGTGCCAGTCGCAGCGCGAGGCCCACGGCGCGAGCCGTCCAGGCATCCAGCGTGAATCCGAGACGGGCCGCATAGCGCGCGGCTCGAAACAGCCGTGTGGGGTCCTCGACGAACGAAAGCGGATGCAGCACCGTGATGCGCCGTTGCGCGAGTGCCGCCCGGCCGCCGAACGGATCGAGGACCCCGTAGCCATCGGACGCGAGCTCGACGGCCATCGCGTTGATGGTGAAGTCACGCCGGCCGAGGTCCTCGCCGATGCTGGCCGGCATCACGCGGGGCAGCGCTCCGGGCGTCTCGTAGCGCTCGGAGCGCGCCGTGGCGATGTCCACGCGGGCCTGCTGAGGCGACGTGAGTGAGGCGGTCAGGAATCGTGCGTGCTCGGTGAGGCCACCGGTGCCTACACCGAGGGCGCCGGCGAGAGCTCGCGCGACGGCGATCCCATCACCTTCCACGACGACGTCCAGGTCACGCGTGGCGAGCGGCCCGGGGCTCCGAAGCGCGTCGCGCACGACGCCGCCGACCAGGAACGCGGCCGCCTTCTGCTCGCGGGCCACCGGACCGAGCGCGGTCAGCGCGTCGCGCGCGAAGGCGCTGAGGCGCTCGGGGAATCTGGGCGACGAGCTCGTGAAGGTGGTGGCCGCCACGGCACCGATGGCACCGAGCGCGCCGCGCCGCCCGTCGCGAACGATCACCACGGGCGCGCCCGACGCGAGATGCCGCCGCACGGCGATCTCGCTCACGCGGCTTTCCACGGCTGGCACCGGCCGGGCCAGCATCGCCGCCGGCAATTCGTCGAGGCCGAGACGGGCTGCTCGCGCCAGGTCGTCCCGCAGAATCCAGGCGCGACCGTCGGCACTGACCGCCACGGCTTGCCGCCGGCGGGCCAGGCGGAGCGCGTCGCCGACCCGGGCACCACGCGGGACGCTCGCCACCGGCGCATCGACCAGAGCTGCCGCGCCCGGGTCGACCTGCGGATAGGCGTGCGCCCGCTTGGCCATCACGTGGCTCGAGGATGGAACTCGTCGTACATGCGGCGGACCGTGGCCGACGGCAGATGTGTGTAGATCTGGGTCGTCGCGATGTCGGCGTGGCCGAGCATGGCCTGCACGGAGCGGAGGTCGGCGCCGCCCTCCAGCAGATGGCTGGCGAAGGAATGTCGCAACACGTGCGGCGACACGCGGCGCGTCACGCCCGCCGTGCGAGCCGCGCGGCGTACGATGACCCAGAGCGATTGACGCGACAGCGCGCCCCCGCGCGGATTCACGAACAACCGGTCGCTGTCGCGGCGGCGCGTGTCTCGCGGACGTCCACGGGCGAGATAGCGCGAGAGCCAGACCGCCGCCTCGCCGCCCAGCGGCACCAGCCGTTGCTTGCGCCCCTTGCCGGTGCAGATCACGTAGCCGGCGGTGAGATTGACATCGTCGAGGTGGAGCCCGAGGCACTCGGACGCCCGCAAGCCCGTCGCGTAGAGCAGCTCGAGCAGCGCCCGATCGCGGAGCCCGCGTGGCGTCGTCACGTCAGGACTCTCCACCACCGAAGCGGCGCCGGCGGGCGACAGCGTCTTCGGGAGCGGCCGGCCGAGGCGTGGACGTTCGACGTGCTCGGTCGGATCACGGCGCACGGTTCCCTCGCGCACCAGGTGGCGAGCGAAGCTGCGGAGGGCGGAGAGCCGGCGGGCCACGCTCGAGGCCTTGAGACCGACCCGCGTGAGGTGCTCGAGGTACGCGACGACATCCTCGGCGCGGGCCGAGATCAACGACTGCCGGCGACCACGCAGGAACGCCACGAAATCCGCGAGGTCACGGCGGTAGGCGGCAAGCGTGTGACGCGAGGCCCCCTGCTCGGTCTGGAGGACGGCGAGGAATTCTTCGACGGGGTCGGGGCCGCTCCGCACGATTTGCTGGCGCGCTCTGAGCGGGTTGAGCACGACGGATTATATCAACGTGATCGGCGCGACGGCAAGATCGCCGCCAGCGCGTTCCTCTCGGTCGCCGCCAGCGCGCCGCTGGCAACCCAGAAGGCGAGCGCCCCACCCGCGATCGCCCCCACCAGCCATCCCGCCTCGACCGCCCGCGTCGTCGCCGACGGCCACCATCGAAGCAGGACCGCACACCACGCGGCGAGCGCGAGCGACGCGGCGGACGTGCGCCCGAGGCTCCAGGCGATCGAGCGGACGCCGAGGGCGCCGAAGCGACGGCGCGCGATGATCACGAGAAATCCAAGGTTCGCGTAGGCGCCGATCGATGACGCCAGGGCGAGGCCGCCATGAGCGAGCGGCGCCATGAGCAGCAGCGCGGAGGCGACATTGACGGCGACGGACAGGATGCCGAGCTTCACCGCGGTGGAGGCATCGCCGATCGCGTAGAAGGCCTGGGCCACGATGCGCGCGCCCGAAAATCCCGCCAGGCCCACGGCGTACCACAGCAGGGCCTGGGCGGTCGCCACGGTGTCGGGAGCGGTGAACTGCCCGCGCTCGAAGAGGACCCTGGTGATCGGCGTCCGCAGCATGACGAGCCCGACCGTGGCCGGCACCGCGACGTAGAAGCCGAGCCTCAGCGAGAAATTCAGCGTGGCCGCGAGGCCCCGGTGATCGCCTTGAGCCGCCTGGCGGGCCATCGTCGGCAGTGACGCCGACGCGAGCGCGATGCCGAACACGCCGAGCGGGAATTCCATGACCCGGTCGGCGTAATAGAGGAAGGAGATGCTGCCCGGCGGCAGCAGCGAGGCGAGCAGCGTGTTCACGAACACGGACACCTGGACGGCGGCGAGACCGAACGCCGCCGGCAGCAGCAAGCGCGTGACGCGGCCGAGCGCGGGATGGCGGAGGTCGTGAGCTGGTCCCACCAGCAGGTGGCAACGGATCAGGCTCGGGATCTGGACCGCGAGCTGGGCGACGCCGCCGATGAGGACGCCGATCGCCAACGCCAGGATCGGCGGCTGCACGTGTCGCGCGAACAGCACGACACCGGCGATCATTCCGACGTTCACGACGGCGGGCCCGATGGAGGCCGCGAAAAAGTGGCCGTGGATCTGGAGCACCCCCATCGCCAGCGCGGCCAGGCCGACCAGCGGGAGATACGGGAACATCACCCGCGTCAGGAGGACGGCCAGATCGGCCTGCGCGGCGTCGTCGGTGAACCCCGGCGCGATGACGCGAAGGATCCACGGCGCGCCCACGATGCCGACGATCGTCGTCACGCCGAGCGCGAGGATCGCGGCTCCAAGCACCGCCCGCACCATGCCGACGAACTCCTCGCGCGGCCGCGTCTCGACGTATTCGCTGAAGACCGGGACCACCGCGGTGGAGAGCGCGCCTTCGGCGAGCAGGCGGCGCAGCATGTTCGGGATCCGAAAGGCCACGAAGAACGCGTCGGTGACGGGGCCCGCGCCGAAGACCAGCGCGACGACCATGTCCCGGACGAATCCCAGCACGCGCGAGAGGAACGTCGCCCCACTGATGGACCCCAGCGCGCGGACGACCTGGCGCTCCACGCTCATGGCGCTGACGTCCTCCGCGGATCATTGTCCTGGAAATCGCGGGACGGATACGGCATCATGCGGTGTCCACATCTCGACGAGGGAGGAGTCCCAGGTTGGCGAACACCAAGTCGGCCATGAAACGAATCAGGCAGAGCGAGAACCGCCGGATCCGCAACCGTACCGTTCGCTCCAAGGTCCGGACCGCGGTCAAGACGGCGCGCACGGCCGTCACCGAGGCGGGAGGCGACGCTCGCACCGCTGTTCTCGAGGCCATCCGCGCGCTCGACAAGGCGGTCACCAAGGGTGTGATCCACCCCAACACCGCGGGCCGCAAGAAGTCGGCGCTCGCCCGCCGTCTGGTCGCCCACAAGTAGTCTCAGCGGTTCTGGCCCTCGGCCAGGAGGTGGAGCAGTCCGACGGCCGCGCGGGTCACTCGCTCCCCCGCCCCCGGTCCATAGACACTCGCGCAGGCAACGTAGCTCGGCTTGACCGCGTCCTGCGGGGTGAGGAAATATCCGAGATAATCGTTCGCCACCCCGGCGACGAAGACACGCTCCCACGCCGGAGCGCCGCCTCGCTTCAACGATTCGCCGAGCTCGGACTGTAGCTCTCCCGGAATCGTCACCCAGGCCGAACGTCCGACACCAATGGCCACCAGCTCCGTCTCGTCGGGAAACGCGCTGCCGAGCCGAACGGTCAGGCCGGCCGGGAGCCAGCGAGCGACACAGTTGCGGAGCGACAGGCGCGGCTTCGGCATCGTCAGCGTCGAAGCTCGAACCCGAAGTGGCGTTCGGGGTGCCGTCGGCGTCTTCGCCCAGGCGGCCATCACCGCCGAGGCCAGCTCGGCGGCCACGGGCTTCATCTCGCTGACGCCGTGACGTGCCGGGCTCACGTCCCCGACCGCCCCGTTGACGAAGAGCGCCGGTGCCTGCAGATCGCGCTCGATGCCGTGGGACGCCACCCCCATGACGTCGCCGGAGAGCTTGAGATTCGCCGGGCCGAGCATCGTGCCATGAATCGCGTAGTTCCAGAGGACGGCGATCGGCGCTCCTGCGGGCGTCACCACTTTCAGGATTGCGAGCGTTCGGTCGACCGGCCGGTCCACACGGCCGGTCGTCAAGGCCGGACCGGGTTCCGCCAGGACGCCGACGTGCGCGGGTGATTTCGCGGCCTCCGCGCGTCGCACGGCCTCCACGATCGCGCCCACGAGGGCATCGCGAACCTCGGCGTCTTCGCGATCGACGGTGAGAAGCGCGAGCAGCCGCGAATCGAAGAACGCGCCCGGCCCCGAATGCGTGTGGGAGGCGGCGACGACGAGCGTGGCGGGGCGACCACCCGCCGCGGCCAGGCCGCGCTTGATGCGAGTCGTGAAGCCGCGGTCGACGGCGATCAGGTCGGCGCTGATCCACACCACGCGAGTCTCGGCGGTCTCCAGAACCAGCGCGCGAGCGACGACGGGATCGAGCACTCCGTCGTGGGGTCGGAACCAGAAGGCGTGAGGGAAGCGGCCGAAGAGATCGGGAGCGACGAGGCGGCGTGCCCAGTTTCCGTAACCGGCCAGCGGCGTCCCCGGAGGAACCGGCAGGCTGACCGTCGCCGCGCCCGCCTGGAGGCAGTCGAGGCAGCGCTCGGCCGCGCTGGCGGGAATCATGGCGAGCAGGACGATCGCGGCGGCGGCGACGCTGCGCCGCGCCGCAGTCACTGGTCGCCGCCGCGACAGAGTTCGGCGACCAGCACGGCCAGCTCGGCGCCCGGCTCACCGCCGGACTTCACGCGACGCTCAGCGAGCCAGCACTGCTCGAGCTTTCGCGTCAGGCCGCGGTTGGACTCGCCGGCCACCGACGTGAGCAATGCGTCGACGACCGCCGGCGGCCGTCCCACCAGCCGCGCGATCTCGGCCGCCGGTCGACCACGCTCGCGCCATTCGCGGACCGTCCACCGCATGCGGACGTCGCGCGTCAGCGCCACGAGCAGCGGCAGCGGATCCTCCGTGGCCAGAAGGCGATCGAGCGTGCGCAGGGCCAGGCCGAGCTCGTGGCGCTCCACCGCCCGCGTGAGATCGAAGAGTCCGCTCAGGCGATGCTCACCGACCACGGCGCTGACTTCCTTCACGCCCACGGCTCGGTTCTCCGGTCCGCCCGCGAGCGCGGCCTTCCGCACCTCGCCCAGCAACGTGGCGCTGTCCTCGCCGACGTGCTGAACGAGCAGTCGCGCCCCCTCCTCGCTCACCACCAGGCCCTCGGCCTGAGCGCGCTGGCGCAGCCATTCCTCGAGCGGGCGGCCCCGACGCGCGACCAGCGCGACGACGGCGGCGGCGGGGACGACGTCGAGGAGCCAGTGCGGCGTTTTTCGCTCACGGTTGGGTGTGAGCGCCTCGTCGGCGAGGAGCATGAGACACGCGGCCGGGTTGGGCGCGGTGACCCAGCGGCGGAACGTGTCCGCGTCGCGTGCGGGCAACGCCTGGGCATGGCGAACCACGACCAGCCGCGCCGGCGCCAGCACGGGCAGCGTCAATGCGGCGTTCGTCACGGTCTCCGCCGTCACGTCGCGGCCGTCGAAGATCTCGCGATCGAACGCCGCCGCCGACGGCTCGCTGAACAAGACGCGGCTCACGATGCCGAGCGCGTCATCCATCAGCTGCGCATCGGGCCCATGCACGAGCACCGTCGGCGGCAAGGCCCGGCGCTCGGCCGCGGTCAGGAAGGCCGCGTAGTCCACCCGTTCAGAAGCGTTCGAGCGTGAAGGCCACGATCGAGCGCGCGATTTCCACGGACGCCGCACTGAGCGCCACCTGCTCGAGGGCGATCGTACTGCTCACGGAGCCAGTGACGCGGAAATCCGCCCGGTCCTGGTATCCACGCCGGTCGAAGAGGAGCTTCTCTTCCTTCACATCACGGTAGCGGAGGTTCAGGGTCACGATGAGCCGATACTGACGAACGTTGGCGCTCGCATCGAACGCGATCGACTGCACGTCGTACCCGGTCACTTCGCCCTCGAGGATCGAATCGGCGGTCTCCGGCCCGACGACACGCATCCGACCGTTGGTCGAGAACGCGTCGACCACCGCGCGCGTCAGGAAGTTCTCGACCCCCGGCTCCGACGTGCGATTGGCGAAGGTCGGGATGGCGATGGTCTTGAGATGGCTTGGCAACGTCCCGCGCAGGCCGTATCCGCACCCGGCCACGGCCGTCACGATCAGAGCGAGCAGCGCTGCCCGTCGCCTCATCGCCGCGTGACGATGTTCACCAGCCGGTTGGGGACCACGACGACGCGGGCGACCTCATGGGTCGCCACCCACGGCCTGACGCGATCATCGGCGAGCGCGAGACGGCGCACGTCGTCCTCGCTGGCGTCGACGTCCACGGTGAGACGGCTCCGCACCTTCCCGTCGACCTGCACGATGACCGTCACCTCGCTCTTGGCCAGCGCGGTCGGATCGACCTCCGGCCATCGGTGGAGAAAGAGACTCTCCTCGTGACCAAGCTGCGCCCACAGTTCCTCGGTGACGTGCGGGCAGAACGGCCCGAGGAGGAGGAGCGTCGTTTCCACCGCTTCACGCAAGAGCGCGGTCCGCTCGGAGCGCGGCATACCGTCGAGTGACGCTTGCTCGAAGGCGTACAGGGCGTTGACCAGCTCCATGATCGCGCTGACGGCCGTGTTGAAGTGGAAGTCGCGCTCGATGTCGGCAGTGACGCGTGCGATCGTCTCATGGATCACGCGACGGAACGCCCTGCCCGTGTCCGTGCTGGGCGCGGCGTCCCTCCCAACGTTCTTGATTTCTTCCACGTGGGCCAGGACGAACCGCCATACGCGGTTCAGGAACCGCGAGCCCCCTTCCACGCCGTGATCGTTCCAGTCCAGATCCTTCTCGGGCGGCGCCGCGAACAGAGAGAAGAGGCGGGCCGTGTCGGCGCCAAAGGTCCGGATGAGGTCGTCAGGATCCACGACGTTGCCCTTCGACTTCGACATCTTGGCGCCGTCCTTGATGACCATGCCCTGGGAGAGCAGGGCGACGAACGGCTCGTCGGCCTTGGTGAGACCCAGGTCGCGCAGGACCTTCGTGTAGAAGCGCGCGTAGAGCAGATGGAGGACCGCGTGCTCGATGCCGCCGATGTACTGGTCGACCGGCATCCAGTAATCCACCGCGCTCCGCTCGAACATGCCGCCCTCGTAGGTGGGCGAGCAGTAACGGAAGAAGTACCAGGAGGACTCGACAAAGGTGTCCATCGTGTCCGTCTCGCGCCGGGCGCGGCCGCCGCAGCGTGGACAGGTGGCGTTCACGAAGCTTGCGACGTCGGCCAGCGGAGAGCCGCCCTTGCCGCTGATCTGCACGTTCCGCGGCAGGACCACCGGAAGGTTCTCCTCCTTCTCGGCGACCATCCCGCAGCGATCGCAGTACAGGATGGGAATCGGCGCTCCCCAGTATCGTTGGCGGCTGATGCCCCAGTCGCGAAGCCGATAGTTGATCTTGGCCTCACCGAGCCCGCGCGCGACGAGCCAGTCGATGGCAGCGCGCTTGGCCGCGGCAATCGTCAGGCCGTCGAGGAACCCCGAATTGATCTTGAGGCCGTCACCGACGTAGGCCTCGCCCGTCCAATCGGGTGGACGCTTCACCGTCTCGATGATCGGCAGCCCCTGCTGCGTGGCGAACTCCCAGTCACGCTGATCCTCGCCGGGAACCGCCATGATCGCACCGGTGCCGTAGCCCATCAGGACGTAGTTGGCGATGAAGAGCGGGATCTCTGCGTTGTTGAACGGGTTGACCACCTTCGCCATGAGGCGCAGGCCGCGCTTGGGGCGATCGGCGGCCAGCCGCTCGATCTCGGTCTCGCGCGCGACGTCGGCGCGGAACGCGGCGACGGCCGCCCGCTCTCGCTCGTCGGTGACGAGCGGATCCACCAGCGGATGCTCGGGGGCCAGCACCGCGTAGGTCATGCCGAACACGGTGTCCGGCCGCGTGGTGAAGACGCGCACGGCGAGCCCGGAACGGCCGGCCACGGGCAGATCGAACTCCGCGCCTTCGCTCCGGCCGATCCAGTTGCGCTGCATCGTCATGACGCGCTCGGGCCAGCCGGGCAGCCGATCACACCACGTCAGCAGCTCATCAGCGTAGGCGGTGATCTTGAAGAACCAGCCTTCGATCTCGCGCGGCGTCACCTCGCTGTCGCAGCGCCAGCACCGGCCGTCTTCCACCTGCTCGTTGGCGAGAATCGTCTGACAGGAGGGGCACCAGTTGACGGTGGAGCGTCGACGATACGCCAGGCCACGCTCGAACATCTTGATGAAGATGAGCTGCTCCCACTTGTAGTAGGAGGGATCACACGTCGCGAGCTCGCGGGTCCAGTCGTACGAGATCCCCATCTTCTTGAGCTGTGCGCGCATGTAGTCGATGTTCTCGTAGGTCCAGATCGCGGGGTGCACGCCGTGCTCGATGGCGGCGTTCTCGGCGGGAAGGCCGAAGGCGTCCCAGCCCATCGGATGGAGCACGTTGAACCCGCGCATCCACTTGTAGCGGGCGAGCAAATCGCCGATCGCGTACACGCGCACGTGGCCCATGTGGATGCGACCCGAAGGGTACGGGAACATTTCCAGGCAGTAGAACTTCGGGCGGGCAGGATCTTCGGTAACCTGGAACTGCTTCCGCTCCTCCCAGATCCGCTGCCACTTGGCCTCGACCTCGCGGAAGGGATAGCGGTCGGTCGACATGTTTCTGGTCGATTTCTACCAGACATAGCGGGCAGAGGCAAGAAACGGAGATGAGGGCCCCTCCGGCGCAAGTGACGCCGCGCCGGAGGGAGCCCGGCAGCAAATTTATTGCTTGTGCTCGAGCTTCACCCCGAGGACCTTGGCCGCTTCGTCGGCGGTCTTCACCGAGTCGGCGTGCTTCCCGTCTTCGTGTTCCTTCTGGGCCTTCGCGATCAGCTTATCGGCATCGGCCTTCTTCTTCGCGTCCTTCTCGTTCGCCGAAGCGTCCTTGAGCTGCTTGACGAGCAACGGACACTCCTTGGCGAACGCGACACCAGCACCAGCACCGAGCATCATCACCACGGCGAGCAGAGCCATCGCCTTCTTCATCGAGTCGTCACCTCCCCCCGGGTCAAGCTGGTACTCCACCCTATCAATTGCCGATCCGACCCTCGGGTTCCCCGGCCGCCTCGGCCCCCTCGGGCACGGGATGAAAGTGATCATAGATACGCTGCGCGAGCTTCGGGGTGACCTTCGGTACCGCCGCCAACTCCGCGACGCTGGATTCTCGCACGCGACGTGCCGAACCCAAAGCTTTCAGCAGGCTGGTGCGGATAGTAGCACCAACGCCGGGAATGCTGTCGAGCACCGACTGGATCGTCCGTTTCGTGCGCAGCTTCTTGTGGTACGTGATCGCGAAGCGATGGGCCTCGTCGCGGACCTTCTGCAGCGTCTGCAGTGCCGGCGCGGTCGGGTCGAGCAGCAGTGGCTCCAGGCTCTCGCCGCGATAGACCTCCTCGCGCTGCTTGGCCAGCGAGACGACCGGCAGGTAATCGAGCCCGAGATCCTGCAGCACCTTGAGCCCCACGTTGAGCTGACCGCGGCCGCCGTCGATGAGCACCAGGTCGGGCAACACCGTGCCCTCTTCGAGTGAGCGCGCGAACCGGCGTCGCAGCATTTCCTCGAGCGAGGCGAAGTCGTCGGCGCCCGGCACGCCCTTGATGCGGAACCGCTTGTAGTCGTCCTTCTTCAGCTCCCCGTTCTCCCACACCACCATCGACCCGACCTGCTCGGATCCCTGGATGGAGGAGATGTCGTAGCCCTCGATGCGATTGGGCAACGTCGGCAACTCGAGCGCGCGCTGCAGGTCCTCCAGGATCAACTGCTGGCGGTTCGAGCGCGAGAGCAGGTGATGCTGCAGCGCGATGGCGGCATTGGACTCGGCCATGGCCACGAAGTCCCGCTTGGTCCCGCGCTGGGGAACGACGAGACCGACACGGCGGCCGGCCAGTCCCGAGAGCCACTCGCTGAGCAGGTCGCTCTCGGGCACCTCCTCCGACAACAGGAGCTCCGGCGCCGGCGTGACGTTCTTGCTGTAGAACTGGCGAATGAACGCCGACAGGATCTCGCCGTCGTCGGTGCCCGCGGTCCGATCGAAGAAGAACGCCTCCTGTCCGACCAGGCGGCCCTTGCGCACGAAGAAGAGCTCCACGCAGGCGTCGGCACCCTGACGCACGACGCCGATCACGTCCTGGTCGACCTGGTCGGTCGAGATGATCTTCTGGCGCTCGCGGACCTGGTTGAGCGACTGGATCTGGTCCCGCAACACGGCCGCCCGCTCGAACTTCTCCTCGCGGGCCGCCTGCTCCATCTCTCGCGTCAGGCGTCCGGCCAGCGCGTCGTCCTTGCCCTCGAGGAACTGCTGCACGTCGCGCACCGTCGCCGCGTAGCCCTCGCGAGTCTCCCATCCGGTGCAGGGTGCATTGCACCGGTGGATGAAGTACTGGATGCAGGGACGCTCGAGCTTCCCGTCGATCCGGATCGAGCACGTCCGCAGTGGAAAGAGCTGGCGCGTCAACCTGAGCGTCTGCCGCATGGCGGTGGCCGGGTAGAACGGGCCGAAGTAGGTGGCGCCGTCCTTGTAAACGCGCCGAGCCACCACCAGGCGTGGGAACTCCTCGTTGGTCGTGAGCTTCAGGAAGGGATAGTGCTTGTCGTCCCGGAGAATGATGTTGTAGCGAGGCCGGTGCTTGCGGACGAGATTCGCCTCCAGCATCAGGGCCTCGAGCTCGTTGTCGGTCACGACGTAGTCGAGGTCGGCGATCTGGCGCACGAGGGCGTCGGTCTTCGCATCGCGGGGGCGTGCCTCCTGGAAGTACGAGCGGACGCGGCTCCGCAGCGAGGCGGCCTTGCCTACGTACAGCGCCTGGCCCTTGGCGTCGCGGTAGAGGTAGACCCCCGGGCGATCGGGTAGCGTGGCGAGCT
>QHTB01000057.1 GCA_003220615.1 Candidatus Rokuibacteriota bacterium | reverse complement strand
CCCGAGCAGCGTCGGGATGATCAGGAGCAGCCGCTTCGCGATGTATGTCTGCATACCGCCCGGCTCAATCTTCGGCCAGCCACACGTCCTGGAGCTTCTGATTGGAGAAGTGATTGGGCGGCGCTACGTAGTTCTTCACCTTCGCCCAGTGCACCACGGCGCGCCTCCACCAGAGGCCCGGGACGTAGTACGCGTTGTCGAGGACGATCTTCTCGATCTCGTTGATGTGGCGCTTGCGCTCGGAAGGATCGAGAGCCCTTGTTTGCCGTGAGAAGAGGTCGTCGATCCTGGGATCGGAGAAGCGCCCCCAGTTGCTCGGGTCTCCCGTGGTGTACCGCTGGAGGAACAGATCGGGATCATCGATGTAGTTGAACGTGCCGCTGATGATGAGCTCGAAGCTTCCCGTGTCCCGTCCATCCGCGAACCAGGCGGCCGTCTCGAGCGGCCGGTGCTCGGCCTCGACGCCGATCTTGCGCCACTCCTGGATCGCGAAGACGGCGAAGTCCTGGTAGGGAACTTTGACGTTACGGTTTTTTAAAATGAGCTTGAAGCCGTTGGGGTAACCGGCCTCAGCCAGAAGGCGCCTGGCCTCGGCCCGGTTTTTCTCCATGTCCCGTCCGAACCCCGGGAGCCTCTGAAGCTCGGCCTCCGACGTCGCCCACTCCGTGCCCGGACGCATGAGGCCCCCGACGTCCCTCAGACTCGCGAGTGGGTACAGCACCCGGCTCGCGGTGTAGCGATCGAACGCCAGCGTGAGGGCCTTGCGGACGCGAACGTCGGTGAACGGCTTTACGGTGTTGTTGATCGCGATCCCGAACAGGCCAGTCCCGGGCGTTTCCTGGACGACGATCTTGCTCCCCAACTGCTTCCGGATCGCATCGACTTCCGCCCCCGGCATGGTGCGGAACTCGATGAAGGCGCGCCCGGAGCGAAGGGCCGCCGCCCGCACCGACGTTTCTGGGCTGATGAAGAACTTGTACCCGTCGAGGTAGGGACGGTCCTTGACGAAGTAGTCCGGGTTCCGCTCACCCTCGAAGCTGGATCCGCGCGTGTAGTTCTTGAACTTGAAGGGCCCCGAGCCGACGATGTTCGTCTTGAAGTAGTTCGGATCCTTGTCCAGGTACTTCTTGGGATAAATGACGTTCCACGGCGAGGCGAGGTTCGCGAGGAGCGACGCCGACGGGAACTTGAGCTTGAAGACCACGGTGCTCGGGTCAGGGGCCTCGATGCTCCCGATCGCCGTGTAGGCGTTCTTCCGGATGCTGCGGACCCCTTCCGGGGGAAACACGATCTTATCGTACGTGGCCTTGACGTCGGCCGCCGTCAACGGCGCGCCGTCGTGGAACCTGATCCCCTGGTGGAGCTTGAACGTGTAGGCCAGCCCGTCGGGGGCGATCTTCCACTCGGTCGCCACGTCGCCGATGATCTTGGGGTACTGGAGCGGGTCGATCTGCAACAACGTGCTGTAGAGCGGGGCCACGAGCTCGATGGTGGCGAAGGTTTGCTCCTGGTGCGGGTCGAGACTCGGCGCATCAGCGCCGATGGCCGCGAGCAGGACGCCCCCTCGGCGCGGCGTTTCGGCCGCCCGGACCGCGGGGATGGTCACCGCCAGCGATGCGATCAGGACAACGAGCGCGGAGATGGTGAGAAGTGCCCGGTGCCGTTGCATCGTCAATCCTCCGACAGCCAGACGTCCTGCAGTTTCTGATTCGTGTAGTGGCTCGGTGGCGCCACGTAGTTCCTCACCTTCGACAGATGCACCACGTTCCGCATCCACCAGAGCCCGGGCAAGTAGTACGCGTTCTCGAGCACGATCTTCTGGAGCTCAGCGACGAGCTTCTGGCGCTCGGCGGGATCGAGCGAACTCGCCTGTCGCGAGAACAGGTCATCGATCCGGGGATCCGCGATGCGGCCCCAGTTCTGTGTGCTGCCGGTGACGTAGCGGCCGAGGAACTGGTCGGGATCGTCCATGTACTCGACGGTCGGCGCGACGATCAATTCGAAGTTCCCGGTACTCTGTCCGTCGTTGAACCAGGCCGCCGTCTCGAGCGGCCGGTTCTCGACCTCGATGCCGATCTTGCGCCACTCCTGGATCGCGAACACGGCGAAGTCCTGGTAGGGCAGCTTCACGTTGCGATTCTTTAAAACGACCTTGAGGCCATTGGGGTAACCGGCCTCGGCGAGGAGTCGCCTGGCCTCCACCCGGCTCTTCTCGGCGTCCCTCCAGAACCCGGGAAGCTTCTGGAGCTCCCCGTCCGGCATCGCCCACTCCGAGCCCGGACGCATCAATCCGCCGACCAGCTTGAGGCCCGTGATCCCGTACAGCACCTTGCCTGCGGTAGAGCGGTCGAAGCCGAGTGTGAGAGCCTTGCGGACGCGAATGTCGGTGAACGGCTTCACGGTGTTGTTGATGGCGATCCCGACCTGTCCGACCATCGGCGTCGTCTGGACGAAAACCCTGTCGCCGAGCTGCTTCCGGATCGCCTCGACCTCGGCGTTCGGCAGGTCCCGGAACTCGATGTAGGCGCGTCCGGAGCGGATGGCCGCGGCGCGCACGGTCGTTTCCGGGCTGATGAAGAACTTGTAGCCGGCGAGGTACGGCCGGTCCTTCACGAAATAGTCGGGATTCCGCTCGCCTTCGAACGTCGATCCGCGCGTGTGGCCCTTGAATTTGAATGGCCCGGAGCCCACGACGTTCGTCTTGAAGTAGTTCGGATCCTTGTCCAGGTACTTCTTGGGATAGATGACATTCCACGGCGAAGCCAGGTTGTTCAGGAGCGAGGCGGACGAGAATTTGAGCTTAAAGACGACGGTGCTCGTGTCGGGCGCCTCGATGCTGGCGATCTCCGTGTAGGCGTTCTTCCGGATGCTCAACGTGCCCGCCGGCGGAAAGACGATCTTGTCGTACGTGGCCTTGACGTCGGCGGCCGTCAACGGCGAGCCATCGTGGAACCGGATTCCCGGCCGGATCCTGAACGTGTAGGTCAGCCCGTCGGGCGCGATTTTCCAGTCACTGGCCACGTCGCCGACGATCTTCGGGTAACTGTATGGATCGATCTGCACGAGCGTGCTGTAGAGCGGCGCCACCAGCTGGATGCATGCAAAGGTGCTCTCCTGGTGGGGATCGAGGCTCGGCGGCTCCGCGGCGATCACGGCCAGCAGCACACCACCTCGCCGCGGCGTATCCGCTGCCGCGGCGGGGCCGAGAGTCGCCACGACCAACGAGCCGGTCAGCAGGGCCAGGATCATGGCTGAGAAAAAAGCCATTGGCACCTCCTGCGGGACGGTCGAGAGTGTAGCCCGAACTGGCCGCTCGCGGCCGCGGAAGAAGCTCGTGCGCGAGCCCTCGCGCCTCCTCAGGTCTGCGCGGCGCACCCCGCGCGCGGCGCGCCGGGCGCCTTTCGCGGCACCAGCGTGCAGGCAAACGTGGCCGGCTGCGCCCGGTACTCGGTGAGGAGGCGTTCGAGGCGCTGGAGCGTGCGATCGCGCCGGGCCAGACCGATGCCGTAGATGGCAAGGTCGTTGACCAGACGCGTGTAGAAGTGGTGCTCGGCGTCGCCGCCGTCCGCGCGCGCCACGCACGGCGACGGCTTCTGCGCGACCTGCAGCTGCGCGCCGAACGCCCGGACGAACTCGCCCACCACCGGCTCGTCGCGCAACTCGCGGGGGACTTCGGGGAAGCGCGAGAGGAACGTATCGACCGTCATCGACCCCGACGCCGCGCGGCCGCGGTCTTCCAGATCGCGCGTCAGACGGATCTGCATGCCGACACCTCCGACACGATTGTACGCGAGAGGCCCAGCTAGAGCTTCGCCACCCCGGCGCGGGCGCAGTCTTCGTCCTGCTGCGCTGTTCCTCCTCCGACGCCGCACGCGCCTTCCAGCACGCCATTGCGGATGATCGGCACGGCGCCCTGGCTGGGAATCATGTGGCCGCCTTCGGCCGCGACGATGCCCTGGATGATCGGGCTCCCCGCGCGCTCGGCCAGCTCACCACTCGGCCGCGAGAAGCCAGCCGAAGCGATGGCTTTGCCCTGGCAGCCGTAGACGCTGCCCCAGATCGCACCGTCCATGCGATTGAAGGCGATCAAGCGACCGCCGGCGTCACAGACCGCGACGCTGATCCTGATCTTCATGTCCCTGGCCTGATTGATCGCACCTTGAATGACTTGATTGGCTTCCGCGAGGGTCAACGCCATGGGAAAAGTCCTCCTCGTCGATCTATTCGGCGGTCGTGCCGCCGTCGATCACCAGCTCGCTCCCCGTCACGTACGAGGCTTCGTCCGACGCCAGGTACAGCACGCCGTAGGCAACCTCCTCCGGAGTTCCGACGCGCCCCATCGGCAGGCGGCGCAGCCGCTGCTCCCAGGACGCTCGATTCTCCAGCACGTCCTTGATCATGTCGGTCGCGATCGGCCCCGGGTGTACGGAGTTGCAGCGGATCTTGTCCTTCGCGTGCTGGATGGCCGTGGACTTGGTGAAGAGTCGGACGGCGCCCTTGGTGGCGCTGTACGCCGCCGTCTCGCCAGGGCTTCCGACCAGTCCCGCCGTGGACGAGATGTTGATGATGGAGCCGCCACCGGCCTGTCGCATGGCCGGGATCGCGCACTTGGTGCCGAGGAACACGCCTTTGACGTTGACCGCCATGATCCGATCCCAGTCGGCCTCGCTCGTGTCCTCGATCTTCGACCGGAAGAGAATGCCGACGTTCAGGTGGACGTAGGTGGCCCGGCCTCCCGACGCGCGGATCTCGGCTTCGACTTTCTTCCCGTCGTCGTCGAGCACGTCGCCGAACACCACCGCGGCGCCTTCCCGGACGAACAGCCGCGTCTCGGTGGCTCCCTGCCCGCGCGCGCCGCCGCTGATCAACGCGACCTTGCCTGCGAGTCTGTCCATGGACCGGTCCTCCCTCTGCGATGTCGGGCCAGACCGTAACCGGCTCTCAAGCTGAGGTCAAGGACGCGCGCGGTCGACGGCCGGGGAATCGCCCCCGCGGAGAACGCGAAGGAGATCCCCCGACAGCGTGTCTACTTACCGAAGCTTCATGGCCGACGCTCGTGGGCCGAACGTACCGGCCGAGCAGCCTGAACCCTGGAATTTCGACGTACCCGTCGTTGAAGACGTACATGCTCGGCGGACGGTCATCGCCCAGCCGCTACTTGCGCGCCACGTCGCTGCTGATCAGCACCTCGACACGCCGGTCGCGTTGCCAGCACTCCCGGGTGTTGTCATTGCACTTGGGCCGCGACTCGCCGAAGGCTCCCGAATGGATCCGGGACGCCGCAACGCCGGCCTGGATCAGCGCGTCACGAATGACGCCGACCCGACGCTCGCTGAGGCCCTGGTTGTAGCCGTCGGTGCCGAACGGATCCGTGTGGCCGTCGAGGCCGACGTTGACCGAAGGATTCTGCTTCGCGTAGTCCGCGATCTCGGAGACCTTGACCATCTCGTTTGTCCGGATGGTCGCGTTGTTGGGGATCCCCGCCGGACCGGCTGGGCCTTGCACACCGGCGACGCCTTGCTGGCCCGCGGGACCCTGCGGCCCTGCCGGGCCCATCGAGCCCGCGGGACCGGCAACACCGCTGACGCCCTGAGCGCCGGGCGCGCCGGAGGGACCGTAGAACTTCTGACTGCAGCCCACGACGAACAGCATGAGCACAGCAAAGAACAGTCCACGCTTCATCGTCCTTACCTCCCGTTAATGGTGAACTCCACCTGATCACGGTTGTAATGCGTGCATCAGAGCTCGAATCTACGTTGCGATGATTCAGCCCGCTATCGGACCTTGGTCGCACGATCCGAACGGTGGTGATGAGCCGCTGTTCTGCAAGGTGGGAACACGGAGAATGAGGCGGCTCGTCGGTGCGCGCGCTGTTAAGGCCGGAAATATCGTACCCGTCACCTGGTGGTGGTGATCAGCACCTCGACCCGGCGGTCGCGCGCGAGCTGCGCATCGCCGAAACGCCGGGGCTCCACCGCGCTCACGGAGCACCGTCCGCGTCGAACAACGCGTCGAGGAGCGATTCGCCGCACGAGTCCGCCATGACGACGACTCGGCGCGCGCCGCCGTTGCCGAAATAGTCGATGGAATCGTCGATACGCTTCTTGCGATCGACATCGACGACGAACAGGCGTGTGCGTGCGATGCTCACGCTCGCGCTTGGTGTGGACTGGTCAGCGCTGCGATGGATGAGCGGTTGGCGTGACATGGAAGCCTCCACGGCATGTGGTCGTCGCCGGTCATGCGGCGACGTCATTGTGTTCCCTTTGGCGTCCAGGTTCCGATCGCATAGTCGCGCAAGGCTTGCAGCAGGACCCAGCGGAGCGTGGTCCCCTCACGCACGGCGCGGACACGCGCGGCCCGCTGAAGATCGCGGGGGACGCCACGCACCAGATAGATGCCCGTGGTCGCCAAGCGGGCGAGCACGCGGGTCGATACGTGGCGCCCGTCAGCCCGTGCGTCGAGGCCGGCTCTTCCCTTCATCCTGTTCCCTCCGCCCGTCCCGTGGGTGACTACGCGCGAAGCGGCGCAATCAACCGGATCAGCCAGAGCAGGACGGTCGCCCCGACGAACGCCATGATGAGGCTGACGACGAACCCGCTTCCGCCGACGCCGAGCAACGCGGCGAACATCCAACCGCCCAGCAGCGCACCGACGCCCCCGAGGATGATGTCTCCGAGCAAGCCGTAACCATGGCCGCTCACGACCCGACCGGCCAGCGCTCCTGCGATCAATCCGATGACGATGAACATGAGAAAGTGCATGGGATCCTCCCTGCCTTCACGCTAGCAGCGCGGTGAGATCGCCGGCCAGTGGACCTTGGTCCTACGAGTGCACGACCGACTCCTCGCGCTCGCGCCTAGCCGATTGCCCGACGGATAGCGTCGAGCAACGCCTGTCCATCGACGGGCTTCCACAGATGGCCGGCCGCCCCGGACCTTTCGATGCGCCTACGGGTCGGCGCGTCGTCATAGGCCGTCACGAAGACGACGGGGACGCCGACTCGGTCAGCCACCAATCGCTCCTGAAGATCGAATCCGCTCATTCCGTCGTTCAGGTGGATGTCGAGAAGGAGACAGGCCGGTCGACCCCGGCGCAACGAATCGAGAAACTCCCCGGCCGAGGCGAAGATCTGACCTGTGTAGCCGCCCGCCTCAATCAGGCGACCCAGCGCTCGCCGAACCGACAGATCGTCGTCCACGATGGCAATGATTGGGGAAGTGGTCACTGAAAGGCCTTCTCACGACCACTCTAGGCCATCGCCTCTGCGCGTGATATTGGACCTTGGTCGCGTCCGGTTACAGAAGAGTCGCGTCGGTGGCCGAACTTTCAGACGCTCGAGGAGACCGCCGACACGCTATGGGACTTTAGTCCAATACCCGACGATTCGAGGCTCGCGTAATTTCAGACGCGGGCGCGAAGTTGAGCCCGTCGAGGTACGTCACGACGCTTCGCCACTCGCACGGCTTCGTGAAAACGGCGCCAGCACCGGCGTCGAGGGCACGAGTCAGGGACGCTTTCACCTGTGACAACGACCACTGAGATCGAATGCCGAGCCACCGCGGCGATTGCACGGATCAGCACGTCTCCCGGGATGTCGGGTGTTGCCGGCGGAAGAGCGCCAGTGCGTCGTGTCCGCTCGCGGCTGCCATGACATCGGCGCCCTCCAGACGAAGCGGTTCGGTGAGCAGTTCGGAGACGGGCTGCGATCTGATGGTTCGGGAACCCCTTTCTGTGTTGGGCGGCAGTCGGTACATCCCAGCCCAGGTAGGGAGCCATACCAACATCACCAGCAGGACGATGGCGACCGCGAGGGCGAGCACGTCCTTGAGATACTCGGGCATAGTCGCCGCCTTTCTCTCGTCACAAATCTAGTCGGCGTCCTCCGGCCTGCCTATTGGACCTTCGTCCAATGCGAATGCCCCGACGCATGGTCGCGCGACGCGTGAAATAGAGACCAAGGTCCAATGGCGCGCTCGCCGCCCGTCGTCGACACTCCTCGTGAGGGGCAATGGCGCTTGATGCCCGCTCAGGAGGGGAGCCGTGGCCGGGCATCACGTACGCGTCCTCTGGACCCTCATTCTCCTGGTCCCACTCTGTGGGCTCGTCGGTACTGCGGGCCCTGCGACTCGTAGTGCCCGGGCGCCGTCGGCGGACCCCATGCTTGGATGCGCGGTCCTTCAAGGACAGCCCGCCGTGGACGCTTGCGACGAAGCGATGCGTTCGCGCCTCCCCGTCGACATCCGTGCCGAAGCCGCCTACAAGAAGGGCGTCGAACTCGGCGAGCTCACGCGATACGCCGATGCGGTGAAGGCATACCGGGAAGCCATTCGCCTGAAACCCGACTACGCCGCGGCCTATACCAATCTCGGCTTCTCACTCAGTCGGCTCGAGCGGTGGCAGGAGGCGTGCTTCGCCTACGAGAACGCGATTCGGCTGACGCCGAACGACGCCGACGCACACTACAATCTGGGCGTGGCTCTGGTCATGCGCGGTCGACCAAGCGCGGCTCTCCGCGAGTTCCGAGAGACCGTCGAACTGGCCCCCATGGACGCGGACGCGCACTACAACATGGGCCTCGCCCTGAACAGGCTCGGGCGTCACGCGGAAGCGGTGCAGGCGTATCGCGAGGCGGTCGGCGTGCGGCCAGACTATGCCGACGCTTGGGGGAATCTCGGTCTCACCGCGAACTTGATTGGGCGGTACCGTGAATCGGCAGACGCGTTTGAGCGGGCGACAGCGCTGCTGCCGGCATACTTCGATAGCCGGCCGCGTCAGCGCGAAGCCTTTGAGGCCTCTCGCGGTCGGTAGGGCGCTCTACCGGTCGGTCGTCTCGCCCAGATAGACGCGAGGATGTTCCCCGCGCGTGCTCCGTGCGCGGCTCAAGGCGCGCTCGGTGAAGCCAGGTTGCAGGGATGCCCCTACGCCGTATGGCTCGAACCCCGGCCCGAAGTCCCGATCCTCCCAGCCGTGGTCGTTCGGGTCCCACACATAGGGCAGGGACACGATCTGTCCGGGGAGCCAGAGCGTCTCGAACGCGCGGAAGGCCTCGAGAAGGATCGTGCGTTGCAGGGCCGAGTCTCCGGCCTTACCGGTCTGGTGATTCAGCGGGAAGTTCAGGAAGACCGCTCGCGGTGGCCGAACCGCAAAGGTGATGTCCCAGGCCGAGGTCATGCAAAGCGTCGGGATCCCAGCCTTCTCGATCTCGCGCGCCGTCAGTCCGACGGACTGGCGGCAGACGGGTCAGACAGGGACGAGGAGCACAGCGTCCACGGCCATCCGCCGGAGCTCGACGACGATCTTTGCAGCACGCTCGATATCGCGGCTGGCCGAGTACGACGTCACAAAGCTGATCGCGTCATCGGCGAGGCCGCCAATGACGTTCGCGGCTTCGAGCTCGCGAAGGCGATCCAGTGGGAACACGCAATTCGGATCGCGATCAGGATCATCGTCACGGTAGGCGTGATGATAGATGCGCAGATCCTGCGCAGCCGTGTTCTTGGCTATCAGCCGGTACGAGCTGTCGTTCTCGGTGAAGAGAGGCTTCGTCAGAGCCGTCCAGGGCGCCTCGTGATTGGCGATCCATTTGAAGGGTGGGTATTCGGCATATCGCTCCCGCGTGCGTTCGCAGGTAGTGAATAGGCGGACCGTCGCCGGCGATGTCGAGCCGGATCGGCTCGGCTCCCGGCGCGAGAACGATCGCGCCGAACTCTCGCGTCGTTCCGTCGTCCCAGGTCAGGCGCTTGCGGGCGGGGTCGAGCGCCGTGATCCGACGGCCCAGCGCGAGCTCCACACCACGCTCCTCGTAGTAGGCGCGCGGGTGCAGCGGAAGCCATTCCTGCGGCGCGGTGCCGGCCAGGTAGTCCTTGGACAGGTTCGGCCGATCATACGGCGCCTGCCGGTCTTGATCGATGAGCGTGATGGCTCCATCGAACCCGAGATGCCGCAGTTCCTCGGCCGCGCTGTTCCCCGCGGCCCCGGCTCCGACGATTGCCACCGACCGCGGCAGCGGAGCCCCACGAGGCACGCGACGCCGAACGCTGCCCGGCGCCGCCTGCTTTCCCGTGACGAACACACGACCATCCCGCTCGACGACCGCGTAGCACGGAACCGGGTTGAGCGCAGGTGCCCGCAGAGCTTCGCCCGTGCGAAGGCTGAAGCAGGCGTGGTGCCAGGGACAGCGGACGGTGTCGTCGACGACGAGCCCCTCGGCCAGGGGCCCGCCGTAGTGGCCGCACGTCGCGCCGATCGCCGAGATCGCATCGGCGCGGCGGACCAGGATGATCGCACTGCTCCCGACGTGACCGAGCAAGGGAACGCCGTCGGCGAGTGAGTCCACCGGAGTGCCGAGGGTGAGATCGGGTCCGTTCGAGCCCTGAAGCGGATCGCTCATCTGTAATCGGGCCTCGCCACCTCGTTACTCCCTCAAGCGAGTCGACGTTCGCCGGCCGAGATCCCTCGCGGCGACAGGAATGCCTCGTAGACCAGGGTCCAATACGCAGGCCACGGCGACGTCGATCAGGTTCATCATAGGCCTCTCATCCAGGAACGATCGTGGAGGGCAGGAAATGGCCACGGACGACGAGATTCGGAAGTTCGTGCAGCATCACCATGGCTTCATTCCGAAAACGGGGTGGATCGCCCACGTCAAGGAGGTTCACGGCATACCGACGCTGCGTGAGGCGAACCGCGCCCGTCGGGATCGCGACATCGAGCCGTGCCCGCCCGAAAAGCGTGAGGCGATCGAAGAGGCGCTTCGGCATTTCGGCGCGATTTGATGACGGCCGGCCTGCTATAAGGCCAGCGGACGCATCGATTCGTATCGTCGTCCTCTTCGCCGGGCAGGCGCGACGAGCGAGCCGAAGCCCGGCTCCGCGTGGATCGCTCCGTCGTGGCCGGCGGCGAACACGCTGTGCCGGCTCCGATCGGCTTGGCGGCCAAGACGCTCGAGGCTGTCCTGGCAGCGAACGCAGGTCTGTGCCTCGGGCATGGCGTTCAGTCGAGCCGGCGAGATCGGGCCGCCGCACTCGACGCAGGCTCCGTAGTCACCCTCGCCGATTCGCTCGAGCGCTGCCGACAGGCGGTTCACGCGCGCCAGCAGCAGCTCCCGTGTGGCAAAGGCGATCTCCAGGCTCTCATTGACCTGGCTCCCGTCGACCTCGTCGGCGAACGGAGAGTTGTCGCCGATCGCTTCGGGGAGCTTCGGGACCGGCACCGGCCGGTGCAGCCGGTGAAGGCGGGCTACCGCCGACATTAGATCTTGATCGAGCCGCTGTCGGATGTCATCCATGGTAGGCCTCCCCCGTCGCTCTCGAATCTAGTCGGCGTCATCCGCCCTGCCTATTGGACCTTGGTCCAGCCGATGCCTTTCGCTGGCCCTTCGCGCAGGACGCTGGCGCGGTGTTCGGGACCGGTGACGGCCGTGAGCGCTTGGTTCGGGTCTGCTGTGCCTACTGGACCAAGGTCCAATAGGCGCGCGGGGACCCGACCGGCTAAGGTTCAGGAATGGGAGGAATGCTCATGGATCGGCCGGCCAGCCCAGAAGTGTCCAGGCGCCGCAGCGTTTCCCCTGTCGCTGCCGACGCGGTGGCCGATCCCTCTCGCTACGCGAAGTCCCTCGCGGGCCTTTCCGGGTCGAGCCTGGACGACGATCCGTACCGAGAGGACGGCGGTGAGGGTTGATCCGATGACCGTCGAGGGGTTCGCCAGCTTCCGTGAAGTCATTCACCGCGCCGTCTGCCAGCTCGACGGAGCGCCCCAGGATGTGCTCGAGGCCGTTCAGAACCACGTGCGGGTTCATCAAGAACTCGTGATCGGTGCATGGGACGAGCTCCGGCACCGGGGTGGCGCCGTGACTCACGTCACCAAGTCTGAGTACGACCGATCCTTCCAGCTGGTCAGCGACATCGTGCTGGCGAAGGGCGCCGACATTCCGGTGATCTGGCGAGACCCCGACCCGGTCGCCAAGGCGCTCAACGAGTTGATCGCGCAGGAAGTGAAGGCTCACCACCAGCAGCCGAGGCGATGATTCGCCGCCGGGCAACGAAGCATCGGCCCGCGGACATCCCAACGATCGCCAGGGCGCGCGTCTTCGTCGTTTACTGAAGCTCACGCGAGGCGGGGAGGGCCCCGAGGGACCTGTCAAGTATCCTGTGATCAGTGTGAGAACGAGTGGTCACGACGCGGACCCGCGACTCCCAGCCGATCGCAGGACCGCGCGATCACGGCATCGACCAGCCGCGGAGCCAAGGCCGACCGGACGACGGCTTGCGGCTCTCTCGTTGACCAGCCTCGGCGTCGTGTACGGCGACATCGGCACGAGCCCTCTCTACGCACTCCGGGCGTGCTTCCACGCCGAGTACGGGCTGGCGCCGACAACCTCCACCGTCTACGGCGTGCTGTCGCTCATCGTCTGGTCGTTGGTCTTGATCGTCAGCGTGAAGTACATCCTCGTCGTCATGCGCTTGGACAATCACGGCGAAGGCGGCATCGTGGCCCTCCTCGCCCTGCTCCGCCCGAAGCGGCGTCGGGGTGTCCTCCTCGCGCTGGGGCTGTTTGGTGCGGCCCTCCTGTACGGTGACGGCGTCATCACGCCGGCAATCTCGGTGCTCAGCGCCGCCGAAGGTCTCGAGGTCGTCACACCGGCGTTCAAACCGTATGTGCTTCCGTCCACCCTGCTCATCCTCTTCCTGCTGTTCTTCGTCCAGAAGTACGGGACGGCGAGGGTGGGCGGCGTCTTCGCGCCGATCATGCTCGTGTGGTTCGGCACGATCGCGACGCTCGGGACCCTCGAAATCGTTCGCGCGCCGGCGATTCTGCTCGCGGTGAACCCGTGGTACGGCATTCAGTTCTTCCGGGAGCACGGTCTCGCCAGCTTTCTCGTGCTCGGCTCGGTCGTGCTCGCCGTGACCGGGGCGGAAGCGCTGTACGCGGACATGGGGCACTTCGGCCGCACACCCATCCGCCTGGCCTGGTTCGGAGTCGTGTTTCCCGCGCTCCTGCTCAACTACTTCGGGCAAGGCGCCCTGGTCCTGCGCGTTCCGGACGCGGTCCAGAACCCGTTCTACCTCTTGGCGTCGCGCTCCTTCCTCTATCCGCTCGTCGCGATCGCGACGCTCGCCACCGTCGTCGCGTCACAAGCCCTCATCTCCGGCGCGTTTTCGCTGACGCAGCAATGCGTGCAGCTCCACTACAGCCCCCGCGTCTCGATCGTTCATACGTCGCGGTCGAAGGCGGGGCAGATCTACGTCCCGGAAGTGAACACGGCCCTGATGATCGGCTGCTTGCTTCTCGTCCTCGGCTTCGAGTCGTCGAGCGCCCTCGGGGCCGCCTACGGCGTCGCGGTGACCGGAACGATGGCGGTGACGACGGTGCTGTTCTACGTCATTGCCCGCCGGCGCTGGCGCTGGTCGGTGGTGCGCGCGGGCGCGTTGACCGGCGCATTCCTCACGATCGACCTCGCGTTCCTCGGCGCCAACGTCATCAAGATCGAACATGGCGGCTGGGTGTCGCTCGCGATCGGCGGCGGCGTCTTCCTTGGCCTGAGTACCTGGAATCGGGGGACCGAGCTGCTCCGCGGGATCTTGGCGCGGGCCGCGGTCCCGATGGATCACTTCCTCGCTGAGGTAGAGCGTACGAAGCCACCGCGCGTGCTCGGCACGGCGGTCTTCTTGACCCACGACGTCGCGGGCGCGCCGCTGGTCCTGCAGCGCCACCTCATGTACAACAAGGCCCTCCACGAGGAGATCATTCTGCTCTCGATCATCACCGAGGAGGTCCCGGAGGTGGAGCACGACAGGCGCGTGACCACCGAGGCGCTGCCGCAGGGATTCCATCGCGTCCGGTCATACTACGGTTTCATGGAACGGCCGGATGTGCAGGAGGTTCTCGCCATCTGCGGTGACCTCGGAATCAGGGCGCCGGCGGAGGAGACGATCTACTACGTGGACAGCGCGCGACTCCTGCCGACCGGCCCCGCCCCGATGATGCGGTGGCGGAAGCGTCTGTTCGGCTTCATGGCGCGCAACGCGAGTGCGGCCACCGACTTCTTCAACATCCCACCGACTCGCGTCGTCGAGCTCGGCGCGCGCATCGAGTTCTGAGGGCGGTTCAGTCCGGACCGCGCGCCTCCAGCACCGAAACCACGGACACTTCAACGATGTCCGCGGAGGGCTCGCGATAAGTCCCGGTGTAGCCGATCGAGCCGGCTGGCGGAGTTGCTCGCACCCGCCAGCCGGACCCGTCTGGTTTCGACCGCGAACTGCTCGCGGTTCGCTCGGCAAACTGCTCGGCCTCCGCGGCCGCGTTGAGTGACTCGAGGAGCCGTTCGAAGGCGAGGCCGTTGAGCGCCGCGTACTGGCCGAGCGTCAGCCCGGGATAGGTCGCATAGAGCTGCCCCGGGCGGAGGACATAAAGAGGCCCCCCCTGGAGGAAGATCGGGCCCGTGCTGGGGTAACGAGTGATCGTCTCGTCGACTCGTGATTCGACGGTGATCGGCCCCGACCCTGGGTTCAGCATCTGCCGTCCTCTCACCGCGCCATCACGCGCGGGGATTTCGATCTGCCCCTAGAGCGATTTCAAGTACTCGACGAGCTCGAGCTTGTGTGTCTCGCTCAACCCCAGCTTGAAGAACGAGTTGTAGTGCTCGAGAACGCGGGCGAGCGATGTCTGATCATGGATGGTTCCCTCAACAGGACTCTAACGAGGATCGGCGGGTGGGCCTACTGGACCTTGGTCTAGGCTGCCGAGGAAGGCTCCGCCTCCCGCAGCTCATCGATCAGCGCCTCCAGCTGCCGCGACGTGTCCCGTGCGTACTCGTGGAAGTGTTTGTGCATCAGCGCCAGGGTGAAGGCCTCCCGGATCGCCCGAGGCCGCCGGCACGCGGTCTCCAGGCACATGGAGAGCGTCAGCCAGGCCCGGCGCGGCGAGGCACGCAGGATACAGGTCCAGAAGATCCGCAGGACGACGGCCAGATCATCGCGCCGGGCCAGGACCCGAGGACCGAGGAGGCTCCCGCGGTTCAGGATGAGGGCCATCGCGCGCCGCCGGTAGTTGCCGAAGTCGTAGAGGCGGTGGAGCAAGGACCGGTAGCCCTCATAGAGCTCGAGCCGGGACATGCCGCTCGGGACGATGTTGGTGAACACGAACTGATCGCCCACCGACTCGGCGATCAGCCGCCCGGCGGCCTTCAGGCGTGCGTGGAGCGGAGTCTTGGGCACGGCGTTGAGCAGGCCGGTCATCGAGATCGGGATCCGGGCCTGCTGGATGAACTGGAACTGCTCCTCGAAGATTGCCGGGTCGTCGTTGTCGAAGCCGACGATCATGCCGGCCATGACCTCGATGCCGGCGGCCTGGATGCGGTGGACGGAGGCGACGATGTCCTCCCGCATGTTCTGTGTCTTCTTCGTCTCCTGTAAGCTCGCCGCGCGGGGCGACTCGATGCCCACGAAGATCACGACGAAGTGGGCCTGCTTCAGGAGGCGGAGCAGCTCGGCGTCCTGCGCGACGTTGAGGCTCACCTCGGTCATGAACTCGATGGGATAGCCACGCGCTTCTTGCCACTCGGCGAGCGCGGCCAGCAGCGCCTTGGCGTCCTTCTTGTTGCCGATGAAGTTGTCGTCGACGACGAAGATGTTCGACACGCCGAGCGCGTGGATCGCCTCGACCTCGGCCAGGACCTGGGGCACGGACTTCGTCCGCGGCCGGCGGCCGTACATCACGATGATGTCGCAGAACTCGCAGCTGTACGGGCAGCCCCGCCCGAACTGGATGGCCATGCTGCGATAACGGTCCACCTTGAGCAGGTCGAAGCGCGGCAGGGGCGAGTCGAGGAGGCTCGGCTTCTCCTGCTGCTCGTACTCCGACTGCCAGCGGCCGACCTCGTAGTCGCGGACGAACTGCGCCCAGGTGTGCTCGGCCTCGCCGACGATGAGCACGTCCACCTTGCCCCGCAGCTCTTCGGGACAGAGCGTGGCAAAGGGGCCACCCGCCACCACGAGCTTCCCCCGCCGCCGGAAGGCCTCGGCTATCTCGAACATCCGCCGCTTGTGGATGACGAAGCCCGTGATGCCTATGATGTCGGCGTCCGTGTCGAAGTCGACCGGCTCCACGTTCTCGTCGCAGAGCACGACCTCGTGGGGTGGCGGCGTCAGCGCCGCGACCGTGGGCAGCGCAAGGTTGGGGAAGACGCAGCGCTTGCCCAGGCTCGGCAGGATCCGGTCGAAGGTCCAGAACGACTCGGGATTCTTTGGCGCGATCAGGTAGATTTTCACCTGGGCACGATGACGCCGACCTGGTCGGCCAGCCGCACCAGCTCGGCCACTGACCCCGCCCGCATCTTCTCCATGACGCGGGCACGGTGCACCTTGACCGTCTTCTCGCAAACTCGGAGATCGGCCGCGATCTGCTTGTTCAGCATTCCGGTCGCCACGAGAGCGAACACCTCGGTCTCGCGCGGAGTCAGCGTCTTCACGCGCTCCTGGATCTCCGCGACCCTCGCCGCTTCGTCCCGACTCTGCACGTCCTTGCCGATGGCACGCTGAACGGCGGCCAGGAGGTCGTTCTCGTCGACCGGCTTGGTGAGAAGATCGACCGCCCCGTTTTTCATGGCCTTGACGCTCATCGGGACGTCGACGTGGCCCGTCACGAAGACGACGGACATGCGCCGCCCGGCGCCGCCAGCGTCTCCTGCAAGTCGAGCCCGGTGACGCCTGGCATCCGCACGTCCAGCACCAGGCAGCACGGATCGGTGTAGGGCTCGCACGCCAGAAACTCCCGGGGCGCCGCGGACGCCGTGACCGCATACCCGGCAGAGGCAAGCAGTCGCGTCAGGCTCTTGCGCACGGCGAGGTCGTCGTCGACGACGAAGATCATTGGTGCGACAGCGGTCATGGCGCGTCCTCCGTGTCCACCGGCAACGTGAACTGGAACGTCGCGCCACCGTGAATGTTGCTCGCGGCTTCCAGCTGGCCGCCGTGCGCGTTGATGATGGTGCGCGCGATGGCGAGGCCCATGCCCAATCCATCCTGTTTGGTCGTGTAGAGCGGTTCGAAGATGCGCTCGGTGTCCTTCTCGTCGATCCCGATCCCCGAGTCCTCGACCGCGACCACGACGGCCGGGCCGCCATTCTTCGTCGTCCGGATGACGAGGGTTCGATCGTCGGCGTCGCGCTCGCGCACGGCGTCGAGGCTATTCAGGACCAGGTTCAGCACGATCTGCTGGAGCTGGACGCGGTCGCCACGCACTCTCGGCAGGTCGGTGTCGAGCTCGAGGCTCATCGACACGTGGCGGATCACCACGTCGCTTCGCACGAGCCACGCCACCTCACTGACGATTTCGTTGACGTCGAGCGAGACGAATTCGAGGTCGCCCTTCTTGAGCATGAGCCGCAGGCGATGGATCACGGCGGCGGCCCGCTTGTCGTCGTCGATGATGTCGTTCAGGATCTCGCGGATCCCCTGGAGATTCACGACGTCGACGTCGAGGAGCCGCCGGGCCGCCTGAGCGTTGCTGAGGATCGCCGTCAACGGCTGGTTCAGCTCATGAGCCAGCGACGCCGTGAGCTCACCCAGGGCCGAAACCCGGCCGATGTGCGTCAGCTCCTGCCGGAGCCGCCGGGCCTCGAGCTCCCCTTGCTTGCGCGACAACGCATGCGCGAAGACGTCCCCGACGAGGTTGAGCTGCTCCATCAGCTCACCCGACGTCGCGCGCTCGGCGCTGGCCGCGCTGAACACCAGCCCGCCCACGACGGTGCTGCCGACCAGCAGCGGCACCGCGACCTGGGGCTTGACGCGGTGTTTGAGATAGCTCTGCCGATCGACGGCCGCCTCGTCGGAAAGCTGCTCGAGCTGTGAAAAACTCACGACGTCTCCGCGTTGCAGGCGGGCCGTCATCCATGGGAACTCATCCGCATCCATCCATTCCTCGATCGCCCACGAATGGGCGGCTCGGCCGTCCCGGGAGAACTCGATCAAACTGCCGCGATCGACGCCCAGGAAATCGACGACCTGGCGAAGCCCGCGCTGGACCTCCCGATCGAAATCACCGGCCGACAGATGACTGAACGCGGTCGCCAGGGACGACAGCAGCTTCTCCAGGCGCAGGCGCTCACCGAGCGCGAGCTCCATGCGCTTTCGCTCCAGGGCACCGGCGAAGGCCTCGCTCAGCAGGCGGAGCCGCTCGATCAGCTCATCCGGCCAGGCGCGTTCGGCTCGCACGGAGCCGAAGGAGAGTACGCCGAGCATCGGTCCGCCAGCGCGGAGCGGAAGCGACACTTTCGAGCGCGTGCCCACGCGCTCGAAGCTGGCCCGATCGATCACGGCCTCCTCCGGAAGCTCGTCCTTCGACGCAAATCGCACGACATCCCCGCGCCGCAGTTTCTCGGCCGACCAGGGGAACTGGTCGGAGTCCATGACGCGCGGCGGCTCCTCGAGGCCCGGCGGGGCCCACGCGATCCGGACACTTGGCCCGCCCTCGACGTATTCGTCGACACTGCCGCGATCCACGCCCAGGAACGTGCCGACCTGCCGGAGTCCGCGCTCGAGCGCCGCGTCGATGCCGCTGGCCGCGACGTGAATCAGCCCCGCCGAGAGCTCCGCGAGGAGCGCTTCGAATCGCAAGCGCTCCTCGATCACGAACTTCGTCCGCCGGCGCGCCGAGCGCCGGAGCAAGAGCCAGAGGATGACCAACGTCTCAGCCACGATCAGCGCCACTGCGGCGCCGAGCACCAGCGACTGAGCTTCCAACCTCACACGCGGCCTACTCGCTGCGCCGGAAGCGTCACGACACGGTCACGGGCCGCGGCGGGCTCGTCTTCGAGTCCGAGCCCGGTCCGCCGGCCCGCCCGTTCGATGAGGGGCCGGAACACGGTCTGAAGGGTGAAGGGTAGCTCGAGGACGATCATCGCTTCGTTGGCCAGCGTATATACCGTTGCCCTCTTATATAATTCATATGTTTACATATGTCAACGGGGCGCCGGCACGTCACCCGCTCAAGATCAGCCGGCTCCCAGCTCCAACGCATGCGTCGGAGGGTTCGCATTGGACCAAGGTCCAATAGGAAGGCGAGCGTGCGGCGGCTAGTGTCAACGTGGGATGAGACCCACGGCTCGGCTAATGGAAAGCGACGCACTGTGAGCACACGCCTGACGCTCGAGCTCCCAAGCCGTAACAAGAGCAAGGCAAAGTTCCTCTACATCGTCTCCCGCGAATGGCCCGAGCTCCACCGACGCATCGCCGCCGAGTTTGCCGACCTCCCCAGCGTCATGGTGATCCTGGACCGCCGGGTTACCGCTGGGACGCACGTGCATGACCGCCGCGTGCTCACCATCCACGAGGATCTGGAGGCGCTCGGCTGGGCTATCGTGCCGCTTGGTGCCGGATAAACGGCGGCATCACGCGTAGCGAACATGATCTCGGCCGCCCGACGCGCGGATCGCGGCTTCGATCTTCTTCCCGTCATCGTCGAGCACATCACCGAACACCACGGTCGCGCCTTCCCGGACGAACAGCCGCGTCTCGGTAGCTCCCTGCCCGCGCGCACCGCCGCTGATCAACGCACCTTGCCTGCGAGTCTGTCCATGGGCCGGTCCTCCACTCAGCGATGTAGCGGAGACCGTAGCCCGCCCGCCTGCCGTGGTCAAGGAGGCGTGCGATGATGGCCTTCCGGTTGCGGTAACTTCGAGAGGCATGCCCACGCCGAGGCGTCTCGACCAGGAGGGCTAACGCTCCGTGGGCGCGTATATCGGTGACATCATCATCACTATCCTGGTGGTGGTGTTCGTCATCGGATGGGTGGTCGGCGACTACGTCATCAGTCGGAGGATCGGCATCGGACCAATCGACGTGCTACGTCTGATCATACGAAGAATCAAGAAATCGAGGTGACCGCGGACACACGAAGGGCCAGAAGCGAGTCGGACCCGCTCCTGGCCCCTTCGTCGAGATCCGTCATCAAGCCGCGTGCTGGATAGGGTTTACAGGGCGACACGCGGCTCTCCGGGGATGTGACGGCTCACCCCTACACATTGCCCTGTAAATCAGAGCTCACTCGATCAAGATCTATCGTCCCACGATCCTTCGGCCAAAGTCAAAAAAGGCCGGTGCCCGACGGCGCGCGAGTTGCTCACGCGTAACGAACACTCATGATCTCGGCCACGAGCGCCGGCCGCTCCTGGCCCTCGACCTCCATCGTGACCTCGTTGGTCACCCGCACGCCGTTGCCCTCGACGGGCTCGACCTTGCCGATCTTCAGCCGCAGACGCACACGCGCCCCGGCCGGCACGGGAGCGGTGAAGCGCACCCGGTTGGAGCCGTAGTTCACGCCGCGCTTCACCTGGTCGACCTTCACGAGCGTGGCCGCCAGCCGTGGGACGAGCGACAGCGTCAGGTAGCCGTGGGCGATCGTCTTGCCGCCCGGCATCTCGCGCCGGGCGCGCTCCACGTCGACGTGAATCCACTGGTGATCGCCGGTGGCGTCGGCGAACTTGTCGATCATCGCCTGGTCGACGGTCATCCACTCGGACGGGCCCAGCTCTCGGCCCACGTGCGACAGCAGATCCTGGGGTTTCGCGACGGTCAGCGTGGCGGTCATGTCGGTCGGGCTCCTCCCCTGGCGCCATATGATAGATTCCTTTCCCCTGAACCTGCCACGTGAGGAGATATCGATGCAATTCGGTCTGTTCATGATGCCGTTGCATCCGCCGGAGCGCTCCTTCGTGGACTCCTACGAGCGCGACCTCGCGCAGATCGTGCTGGCCGACCGGCTCGGGTATCACGAAGTCTGGATCGGCGAGCACCTGACCGAGCGGTGGGAGAACGCGCCGGCGCCCGAGCTCCTCATCGCCCAGGCGCTGATCAAGACCGAGAAGATCGTGCTGGCCACCGGCGTGACGCTCCTGGCGCTGCACAACCCCGTCGAGGTCGCGCATCGCATCGCCATGCTCGACCACCTGGCCCGCGGACGGTTCTACTGGGGCATCGGCGGCGGAGCCATTCCCACGGATCTCGCGCTGTTCGGGCTCCAGGACTGCACGCCCGCCCAGGTGCGGGAGCGTTCGGCCGAAGCGCTCGACGTCATTCTCAAGCTCTGGGCGTCGGACGGGACCTTCAGCTACCGCGGGAAATTCTTCGAGGTGACGGCGCCCAGCATGGACCCGGTCCGCGAGCGCGGCTTCTACATGAAGCCCTATCAGAAACCTCATCCGCCCATCGGGGTCGCCGCCACCTCGATCGGCTCGGCGGCGATCCGACTCGCCGGCGCGCGCGGCTTCATGCCGATGAGCAGCTCGCTGCTGGCCCCCGCGCATCTCAAAGACCACTGGCCTCTCGTCGAAGCGGGCGCGGCGAGCGCCGGGAGGGCGGCGGATCGCCGGCAGTGGCGCATCGGCCGCGACGTATTCGTGGCGGAGACGTCGAAGCTCGCCCAGGAGCGGGCGCGGGAGGTGCTCGGGCGGAACTACGTGCGGCACCAGTACCCGAACCGCCGGGGCACCAGCCAGATGGCGGCGTGCAAGATCGACCCGAGCATGCCCGACGACGCGCTCGACGTGGACTACATGATGGAGCACCTGTGGATCGTCGGTGATCCCGAAGAATGTGCCGATCGCATCCGGCGACTCTACGAGTCCGTCGGGGGCTTCGGCATGTTGCTGGCCATCACCACGGACTCGGACAACCCTGAGTGGGATCATCGCTCGCTGCAACTGCTGATCGAGGAGGTCGGTCCGCGCATCGCGGATCTGAACTGAGAGGAGACCTCAACCGATGACGACCGTCGGGAGCGGCCGCTACAGCTACGAGGTACACGAGTCGTGGGCCACGCTGCCCACCGGGTGGACGTTCGGCCCGGTCAGCGCCGTCGCCACTGATTCCCAGGACCGCGTCTACGCGTTCCAGCGAAAGGATCCGCCCGTCGTCGTGTTCGACCGCGATGGCAACTACCTGCGATCGTGGGGCAGCAGCGCCATCACCGATCCTCACGGGATCTCCATCGACCACGACATCGTCTATCTCACCGATCGTGACGACCACGTGGCGTTGAAGTTCACGCTGGACGGCAAGCCGCTGATGGTCCTCGGCAAGCGCGGCCAGCCCTCCGACACCGGCGCCGTGAAGGACATCGAGCTTCCGCCGCGCTCGGCCGGGCCGTTCAACAAGCCGACCGAGATGGTGGCGGCGCCGTCGGGCGACCTGTACGTCTCGGACGGCTACCGCAACAGCCGCGTCCATCGCTTCTCGTCCGAGGGCAGCCTGCTGTCGTCGTGGGGCACGCCCGGCAAGGTGGAGCCCGGCGAGTTCCATCTCCCGCACAGCCTGTGGGTGGACAAGCAAGGCAGCGTCTACGTCTGCGACCGCGAGAACAGCCGGATCCAGGTGTTCACCGCCGAGGGCAAGTTCATCGCGCAGTGGCGCGATATCCATCGCCCGACGGACATCTACATCTCGCCGGAGGAGATCGCCTACGTCAGCGAGATCAGGCCGTCGGTGAGCGTCCTCGACAAGCGCGGCACGGTCCTGGCGCGCTTCGACTCGCCCTCGGGCCACGGCCTCTGGGTCGATTCGCGCGGCGACATCTATCTCGCCTCGAACAGCGGGCGCAGCCTGACCAAGTACGTCCACAAGCACTGAGCAAGGAGCGAGTGATGATCCTCGAGCGCTTCAAGGTTCCCGAGAAGGATCAGGTGCTGGTCGACGACGCGGCACTGCGACGGACGGTGACCCAGATCTTCGAAAAGCTGGGCGTGAGCCCGGACGACGCCGCCGAGGCCGGCGAGGTGCTGACGATGACCGACCTCCGCGGCGTCGAGACGCACGGCGTCTCCAACATGCTCCGCGCGTACGTGCGCGACTACAAGGCCGGCAAGCTCGATCCGCGGCCCGGCTGGCGAATGGTGCGCGAGTCGCCCGGCACCGCGGTGATCGACGCCGAGCGGAGGCTCGGTATCATCATCGGGCCGAAGGCGATGCGGCTGGCCGTGGAGAAGGCCCGGAGAGTCGGGGTCGGCGTGGTGACCGTGTTCAACAGCGGCCACTTCGGCGCGATCGGCCACTTCGCGATGCAGGCCGCCGAGCAGAACATGGTGGGCGTCTGCTTCACCGGCGCCGGGCTCAGCGTGGTGCCGACGTTCGCGTCGAAGCCGCTGCTCGGCACCAATCCGATCGCGCTGGCCGCGCCGGCGCGCCACGAGGCGCCGATGCTCTTCGACGCCGCGACCTCGGCGATCGCGGGCAACAAGATCCGGCTGGCGATGCGCGTGGGCTCACCGCTCCTGCCGGGCTGGGTCACTGACAAGGACGGCACGCCGATCATGGAGGAGAAGCCGATCTTCGACCGCGACGACGTCTATCAGGCTCCGCTCGGGGGCACGCGCGAGCAGGGCTCACACAAGGGCTACGGCTTCGCCCTCATGGCCGAGGTCCTGTCCACGGTCCTCTCCGGCGCGCTCCCGACGATGCTGGTGCCCGGCAGCGGGTCGAAGAACCACTTCGCCGCGTACAACATCGAGGCCTTCACCGACCTCGAGCAGTTCAAGGACACGATGGACACGATGCTGCGGACGTTGAGAACGGCGAAGCCGGCGGCGGGACAGGAGCGCGTGCTCTATCCGGGGCTGTCCGAGGCCGAGGAGATCCAGCATCGCCGGGCCCACGGGATCCCACTCCACAAGGAGGTGATCCAGTGGTTCGCCGAGTGCACGAGCGAGTTCGGCCTGGCACCGCTGGTCACGATGAGGTGAACGGCATTCTGAACCTCCTGCCCGCCGAGCCCGTCGTTCTGCTGGCCGAAGGCGCAACACTCCTGCGCGGCTTCGCCGGGTCCGAGACTCGATCACTGCTGCAGGCGCTGCCGCACGTGCTCGCGGCGGCCCCGTTCCGTCGCATGGTGACCCCGGGTGGTCATCGGATGTCCGTGGCAATCACGAACTGCGGCCGCGCCGGCTGGGTGACGGACCGAGGCGGGTATCGCTACGATCCCATCGATCCCCTGACTCGACGCGCCTGGCCATCGATGCCCGCGGAGTTTCGAAGCCTCGCCCTCCGCGCGGCCTCGGCGGGCGGATTCGACGGTTTCGAGCCGGACGCGTGCCTGATCAACCGCTACGAGCCCGGCGCACGCCTCTCGCTCCATCAAGATAGGAACGAGCGCGACTTCGACCAGCCGATCGTGTCGGTCTCGCTCGGGCTCTCGGCGGTGTTCCTCTTCGGCGGCTCACACCGTCACGAGCGTCCGCGTCGCGTCAGGCTCGAGAGCGGCGACGTCGTCGTGTGGGGTGGGCCGGCGCGGCTCACCTTCCACGGTGTCGAGCCGCTCGACGATGGCGACGATCCGCTCACTGGCCGGTGCCGCCTGAACCTGACGTTTCGAAAAGCGCTCTGAAAAGCGGCCATCGAGCTCATAGACGGTAGACGCCCGCCGCCGTGTCGTGGAACAGCCTGGCCTTCTCCGCCGCCGTGCAGCCGGAGGCCAGGCGCTTGAACGAGTTCCACAGCACCGTGTAGCTGCAGCTCGCCTTGTCCACCGGGAAGTTCGACTCGAACATGCAGCGATCGGCCCCGAACTTCTCGATCGTGAACTCGTAGTAGTGGCGGGTGGCGTCGGCGAGCTCCTGGCTCCCCGGCGGCCGGCGCCGCTCGTGCCAGCCGAAGCCGTTGATCTCCATGTTGATCCCGCCGAGCTTCGCCACGACGTTCGGACAGGTGGCGAGCTCGCTGATGGACCTGCGCCACTCGGCGTACACGTCCTTCTCCTTGCCGGCGTACGGCCCGATGCCGAGCGGCCCGCCAAAGTGGTTGAGGATGATCGTCGTGCCGGGATACGCCCGCGCGAGCGCGGTGACGTCCGGGATCTGGCGGTGATAGCACCACGCTTCGAACGTCAGGTGGCGCGGCGCGAGCTGGGCGAACCCGGCGCGGAAATCGTCGCGCAGGAACAGGTGCTCCGGCGGCTCGGTGCGGTGGTTGGGAATGCTCGGATCGGGATCCCAGGCCGCTCCCAGGCGGATGCCCCGGAACCTGCCGCCACCTGCGGCAGGCCGGAGGCGCTCATCGCCGCGATGCCGTTCACGAACTCGGTCTCGCCGACGGGCCGAAGGGCGTCCGGGCCGTCGGTCTTGAACATCGCTCCGCACTCGATGAAGACCGTGGAGACGACGTTGTGCCCGGCGTCGACGTCCTCGAGGATCTCGTCGAGCAGATAGCGCGGCGCCACGCGTCCGGCGCGCCGATCCCAGAGGTGGTGGTGAGGGTCGCAGATCGGCAGGCCGGGCTCGAGCGGCTCTTCGACCGTCAACGCGAGCCAGTCGTGATTTTTCGAGTGTTCTGTCATGGCGCGGATGATGCGCCACGACCTGCCAGACCGCAAATGCCCGAATGCGGCGCGCGTTCGCGGTCCTGTCGTGCATCACGGTGAAATCCGGCTGATCGAACGAGGCGCTGACGGCATGAGATACTCGCCGCATGGCGAAACGGCCGAAACGACGGCGCGACCTGCACGGGCTCACGTGCACGCGCATCCAGTGCGATGAAGTTTGGGCGTTCGTGTATGCAAAGGCGAAGAACGAGGAGATTGCGCGGCTCGCGGAGTGATAAAACCGAGGCCGCGGTAAACGCGGCGCCGCGGGGAGCCATCGAAAGGAAAACATGAACAGGCGAGCGGCGGTGGGGGTTCTCGGCAGTCTCGCGTTTGGCACGGTTGCCGCGGCGTGGGGTCAACGCGCGCTCACGCAACCAGTGTGCACGCTGACGCCGGAGCAGATCGAAGGGCCGTTCTACCTGGACCAGCCTCGCATTCGCGAAGCGATCTCCGAGGGCAGGCCCGGCGTGCCGCTTCAGCTCATTCTCCGCGTGCTCGAGGCCTCCGCGTCCTGCGCGCCGATCCCAACAGCCGCCGTGGACGTCTGGCAATGCGATGCGCTCGGCATCTACTCCGGCTACGAGGGCGCCGCCATCGCCCCGCGGCACGTCGAGCCGGTGGACGACAAGACGTTTCTGCGGGGCACGCAGCTCACGGACGCCGCCGGCGCCGTCCGGTTCCGAACGATCTATCCGGGCTGGTACGCGGGTCGCACCCCGCACGTGCACCTGAAGCTCCGCGTCGGCGCGAAGGCGGCCACCACCCAGCTCTATTTTCCCGACGAGGTCACGAACGCCGTCTATGCACGCGCCCCGTACGATCGGCACCCGAACCGCGACACGACGAACGCCACGGATCGCTTCCTGGGGCCGATCGCCGACAAGTCCCTCGTGATGTGGACGATGGCACGCGACGGCGACGGTTACGTTGCCACCGCCACCGTCGCGCTCCGAACCTCGTAGCTCGGGCCCGCCCGGCTCGAAGAGCAGATGCCGCGCGCCATCCGCCCAGACCGTCGCCCGCGTATAAT
>QHTB01000090.1 GCA_003220615.1 Candidatus Rokuibacteriota bacterium | reverse complement strand
AGGTTGACCCCTGAGCTCTTTCGGTTTCTCGAGGAACTGCGCAAACACAACGAGCGCGACTGGTTCCACCGTAACAAGGACCGATATCTCGGCCAGGTGCGAGATCCGCTCCTCGCGTTCATCACGGCGATCGGGCCGAAGCTGCGCGCGATCGGCCCCCACATCGTCGCTGACGCACGACCTTCGGGCGGCTCGCTCCTCCGCATCTATCGCGATACGCGCTTCTCACGTGACAAGACGCCCTACCAGACCCACGCGGCTCTCTGGTTCCGCCTCGCCGCTGACAAAGAGGTCGAAGGTCCCGGCTACTATCTCCACCTGGAACGGGGACGGAGTTTCATGGGCGCGGGCATGTGGCGCCCGAGCGGCGACGCGCTGCGCGCGATCCGCGAAGCGATCGTCAAAGATCCGCGGGGCTGGCGGCGAGCGAAACGTTCGGGGCTGTCTCACGGCGAGTCTGTACTGAAGCGGCCCCCTCGGGGTTTCGATCCCGACCACCCGCTCATCGAGGATCTGAAGCACACCAGCTTCACGGTGGGCGTGAAGTTCACTGATCGGCAGGTGTGCTCACCCGCGTTTCCGACGCTCTTCGTCCGCACCTGCCGTCGGGAGGCGCCCCTCATGAAATTCCTCGCCAGGGCGATGGGGCTCGCCTTCTGATCGAGTGGGCCCAACGGGCTCAGCGGGCCAGCGCTGGCTGGGATACCGTCAGGTCGACCTGCGGCGGCAGCTCCAACGGTAGCTCGCTGCGATCAGGGAACCTCAGCCCGCAGCGCGCCATGACCAGCCGGATGCTGTCGAGATAGGCGGCGGCGATGTCGCCGCTGTCGCGTGTCTTCAGGCCGACGTCGATGCAGTACTGGTTGCCCGGAGTCTTCGCGCGGCCGAAGATCCGTATCGAGGCCACGAACCACTTCTTGAACCGGCGCTGGATCTCGGCCCGCGTCGCCTCGTCCCGGGTCATCTCCTCCAGGCAGGCCTCGCCGAAGTTCTTGTGGCCTTCCTCTTCCTTGAGGATGACGCGGTTGGCCTCGGCCAGCGGCACGTAGCTGCCCCGCGTGTACTCGCTGAGCTGGAACGTCGCCGCGCGGTCGATCATGAAGTTGAAGAGCGTGGCGTCGATCCAGTCCTGGATCTGGATGTCGGCCTCGTCCCCGGTGAACCGCGCGCCGGCCTTCTGGCGGTCGCGCACGTAGGCGTCCATGTCCACGCCCAGCTCGGCCATGAGCCGGGCGATGAGCTGGAAGTGCTTCAGCTCCTCGTGCTGAAAGCGGGTGATCCGGATCTTGTCCTCGACGGTCGGCGCGTAGAGCACGCACTGGCCGAAGACCTCGGCCGTCGCGACTTCCCGTCCTGCCTGCTTGTCCATCAACGTCAGAACCATCTTCCGATAGGCCTGGTCCGGGATCGCGTCCTTCGATCGGATCTGGGCCGCCATGCGGCTCCTCCTGTTCGGTCACACCACCGCGCTAACGCTTCGGTGGCTTCCAGAACTGATCGACGTCGAGCACCGCGTCGATCACGGAATTCTGCAGCTTGCCGCCGACCGGCTCCACGCGGCGGATGTACGTCGGGATCACGGCGTTCTGCTTGTCGTCGAACCGGAACGCGCCGCCCGGCGCCTCGAAGCGGACCTTGCGGAGCGCCTCCAGATAGCGCGCCTGGTCCTCCACGTTCCCGTTCACGGCCCGGAGCGCCTCGCCGCCGGCCTTGGCGGCGAGATAGCCGAGGTGATTGTTGTACACGGGATCTTTCCCGTACTTCTTCTTGAAGACCTGCACGAAGCGCTTGTTCTCCGGGGTGTCGAGCGCCGGCGAATAGGAGAGCCAGCTCACGATGCCGATCGCCGCATCGCCGACCTGGCGAAGGTAGGTCTCGTTCACCAGCTCCCCCAGGCCCAGGAGCGGAAGCTTGCCCTTGAGGCCGTACTCGTCCCAGGCTTTCATCCACTGAGGCGCGCTCGGGCCCCAGAGAATTCCGACCACCGCGTCGAGCTCGGAGGCCTTGCTGTGGATCCGGGTGATGTAGGGAGCGACGTCGATGGCGCCGAGCGGCATCAGCACCTTCTCGACGGACTGGCCTCCACCCTCCATGAACGTCTTCACGAAGCCGTCGGCCTGCTCGTGACCGGCGACGTAATCGAGGGCGACCACGGCGATCCGCTTGTAGCCGAGCTTCGCCGACACGTACCAGCCGCCGGCCGCCTCCTGCTGGTAGCTGCTCATCGCGCTGCGGAAGACGAAGGGACTCGCGCGCTCGGCCGTGAGCTGGTTGGCCGTCGCCTGCGTGATGATCGTGGGAACTTTCCGCTCGTGCAGGTAATCGCGAAAGGCCGCGGCGACCGCGCTCGACACGGGGCCCAGGATCAGATGAGCGCCGTCACGCTCGACCAGCTTCCGGGCCTTGGTCAGCCCCACGTCCGGCTTGCCTTCCGAGTCCTCGACGATGAGCCTCACCGGTCGGCCGGCCACCTGGTTGGCCATCTCGTCTTGCCAGTAGAGCTTGATGCCCTCGTTGACCTCGCTGCCGTTGACGGCGAGGGGACCGGTGAGCTCGTTGAGCACGCCGATCTTGATCGGCTCCTTCGACGTCTGGGCGAGGGCTGCCGACGTCAGCAGGAGAAAGGCAAGGACGACGAGCCCCACGCGTCCAGTCCACAGGCTCACTCGATTTTTCGCGTCCATGTTGTTTCCTCCTGCGAGTCTCGTCTCCGGAGGCGGCCAGGATACGGGTCCGGTGAAAGCCGCGTCAACAGACCCGATCAGGTGTCGGCAAACGGCGTCGTTCTGGCACCGCTCTGTCGAAACGCCCTGCACCTCGCGATCAACGGACTCTGATTGCGTCAAGTGATGGGTGGCAAAAGTTTTCCGATACAAGTACTGGGAGCCAGATCGAGTTCGGAGCCTGGCACGTCCACTGCTACCAGTGCCGGGACCTTCGACGTGAGGATTTACCGCGCGCGGATCCCCATCGCTGCTGCTGCTCGTGAAGAGCGGCTCCACCTCACCACGACCTCGCCCCCCATGAGAGGCACGGAGCGGCAGAGCGCAAAGCGGATGTGGGCCAGGCTTCTCGGAGGTCTGGTGGCGCTCGCGATACTCGCCATCGCCTACAGCATCGCTGGCAAACTGGGCCTCAGGCTGGCGGTTGTGCATGCCAATGCCACCGCCGTGTGGCCGCCCACCGGCCTGGCGTTGGCTGCTCTTCTCGTTCGCGGCTATCGCGTCTGGCCGAGCATTCTCCTCGGCGCATTGTTGGTCAACGTGACCACCGCTGGCTCCGTCGGTACCTCCATTGGCATCGCGGTGGGAAATACGCTTGAAGCACTACTGGGCGCCTTCCTCGTCAGACGGTTCGCCAACGGTCCCAGGACACTCGATCGCGCGCAAGACGTTTTCAAATTCGCTCTTCTCGCCGGCGTCGTCAGCACCACCGTGAGCGCAACGTTTGGAGTCACGAGCCTTGCCCTCGGCGGGTTTGCGAGTTGGAGCAACTACGCGTCGATCTGGTTGACATGGTGGCTCGGCGACGCCGCCGGCGCGCTCATCGTGGCGCCTCTCCTCCTCTTGTGGAGCGCCAACCGTCGCATCCGATGGCCGCGGGGCCGCGCGCTGGAGGCGCTGTTCTTTGTCCTGTGTCTCGTCGTTGTCGGCCAGGCGGTGTTCGGAGGCTGGCTGCCGACTGACGTCCACAATCACCCGCTGGAGTTCCTCTGTATCCCGCCGCTTGTCTGGGCGGCGTTCCGATTCGGTCAGCGGGAAGCCGCAACCGCGAGCGTGGCGCTCTCGGCCCTCGCGCTGTGGGGAACATTGCGCGGTTCCGGCCCCTTCGTCCGCGACACTCAGAACGAGTCACTCCTGCTGCTGCAGGCGTTTATGGCGACGGTGGCGGTCACGACGATGGCAATCTGCGCCGTCGTTGCGGAACGACGCAGGGCGGAGACACAGCGGGAAGCCGTGATCGGTGAACTCAAAGATGCCGCCGACAACATCAAGACGCTGCGAGGCCTGCTGCGCATTTGCTCGTGCTGCAACAAAATTTGCAACGAGGCGGACGCCTGGGTTCGCCTTGAAACCTATATCGAACAACACTCGGAGGCCGCGTTCAGTCACGGATTATGTCCTGAATGCGTGAAGCAGCAGTACGCGAACCTCCATGCGGGGCTGGCGGCACGTCGACCAGAGCTTTTCGGATAACGGGAGCATGGCTCGCGACCGCGCAGGGCCAGCGCCCGGTAGTTGGAGACGGCGCCGTTTACCGGGCCGCCTCGATTCGGCGCCAGAGGCGCTCGCGCGTGAGCGGCATCTCGGTCAGCTCGACGCCGAGCGGGCGCAACGCGTCGGCGACCGCGTTGGCGATGGCGGCCGGTGCCGGCAGCGTGCCACCCTCGCCGGCTCCCTTGACGCCGAGTGGATTGAGCGGCGACGGCGTCACCACGTGGCCGACCTCGAGTGACGGGACGTCGGTGGCGCGCGGCAGCGCGTACTCCATCAGCGTGCCCGTGACGAGCTGACCGGCGTCGTCGTAGACGATCTCTTCCAGGAACGCGTTGCCGATGCCGTGGGCCACGCCGCCGTGGATCTGGCCGTCGACCACCATCGGGTTGATCATCGTGCCGCAGTCGTCGACCGCGACGTAGCGGAGCACGCGCACCGCGCCGGTGTCCACGTCGACCTCGACGACCGTGGCATGCGCGCCGCTCGAGTACGTCGACTGCGTGACGTGGACGTACGCGGAGGCGTCGAGCCCTGGGTCCATTCCCCCAGCGAGCGCGTAGCCGGGGCGTGGTGCGGTTGCGATGGCCGCGACCTCGCCGAGCGCGAGGCCGGCTCCCGGCGCGCCGCGCACCCTGATGCGGCCGTCCTCGATGGTCAGGTCCTCGATGGCGGCTTCGAGGTGATCGGCGGCAACGGCGAGCGCCTTCTTCCGCACCTCGGTGGCCGCGTGAGCGGCGGAGCTTCCCGCCAGCACGGCCACGCGGCTGGCGAACGTGCCGACGCCGTACGTCACGCCGGCGGTGTCGCCGGGCACGACCGTCACGTGCTCGAGCGGCACCGAGAGCGCGTCGGCCACGATCTGGGCGAACGTGGTCTCGTGGGCCTGGCCCTGGCTCGACGTTCCCGAGAACACGAAGACGCGGCCGTCGGGATCGATGCGGACACGGATGCCCTCGTAGGGCCCCAGCCCGGTGTCCTCGACGAAGAGCGCGACTCCGAGGCCGATCGCCCGGCCTTCGGCGAGCGCCCGCTCGCGCTCCTTCGCGAACCCGCTCCAGCCGACCGCCTCGACGACTCGCCGGAGGCACTCCGGGTAGTTGCCGCTGTCGTAACGCCGAGGGCTGTTGTCGCGCGAGACGAGGCCGACGTCGTAGGGGAACTCGTCGGGCTGGATCAGGTTGCGCTCGCGGATGGCGATGCGATCGAGGCCGAGGCGCTCGGCGGCGAGATCTAGCATCCGCTCCATCACGAACACCGCCTGCGGCCGTCCCGCGCCTCGGACCGGAGTGACGGGCACGCGATTGGTGTAGACGGCGGTGAGCGTCACCTCGTAGTTGGGGACACGATAGGGCCCGGGCACGCTCACCGACGTGATGATCGGCACGATGATTCCCCACGACACGAAGGCGCCACAGTCGTGGACGAACGAGTCGCGGAGCGCGACGATCGTGCCCTCGCGGGTGAGCCCGAGCTCGGCGTCGTGCCACTGATCCCGCTCCTGGGTGACGGCGAGCAAGTGCTCGCGGCGCGTCTCGATGAATCTCACCGGCCGGCCGAGCGCCCGGGCCAGGAGCGGAATCAGGATGTCCTCGGAGTAGACGATGGCCTTGGGGCCGAAGCCGCCGCCGATGTCCTGCGTGACGACGCGGACGGCGTGCTCG
>QHTB01000056.1 GCA_003220615.1 Candidatus Rokuibacteriota bacterium | reverse complement strand
CAGCCCATCCGGCCGACGACGGCCGCGCCGGCGTGGATCCCGATCCCGATGCGCAGCGGCGCCGGCAGATCGCCGGCCAGCTCGGCGCTGAGGGAGGCCAGGCCTTCGACCATCGCGCGCGCGGCGGCGAGCGCCTGACGACAGCCGGCGGCCGGCCCGACGTCGATCCCGAACAGCGCCATGACCCCGTCGCCCGTGAACTGGTTGGTGACCCCGCCCGCCTGGGTGATGGCGGTCCCGACGGTTTCGAAGTAGCGGTTCAGGACAAACACGACGTCGTAGGGCAGCTTGTGCTCGGCCATCCGCGTGAAGCCGCGCAGATCGGCGAACAGGACGGCGAGCTCGCGCTCGCGCCCCTGTCGCACGTCGGCCGTGTGCGCGTCGCCGGGCACGATCGAGGGCGCCAGCAACGGCGCGACGGCCACGTCGCGCACGGGGCACGTCTGGCAGGCCAGGCGCACGTCAGGCGCGGCGCCCACACGCGCGAGCACGCGTTGCTCGGCCTCTCGAGCCGCCGGCAAGTCGCCGAGCCCGTGGACGACGCGCACGCGACACGTCGAGCACCGCCCCCGGCCACCGCACACGGAGGCGTGCGGGATGCCCGCGACCCGGCTGGCCTCGAGGATGGTGAAGCCGACGGGCACCGTCACGAAGCGATCGCCGGGATACGACACGCGGATCGACCGGCGACGCTGCCAGAGCCGTCGGGCCCCGCGCGCGACGACGACGGCGAGCAGGGCCGCCAGATAGGCCTCGAGAAACCTCGTCCTGATCTGCACGAGGACCGCGCCCTGGGCGGGACTCGGCGGATGCGTCACGCGGGCGAGCTCTTCGCGCCAGCCCGGGGTTCGAGCGAGCGTGACGACCTCATGGCCGCCGGTGACGTAGCCGGCCAGCGCCAGAGTCGGCAGCAGCAACGCGCCGGCGAAGAGCGCCATCACCACGCGCGGATACCACCGGCGGAAGCGCAGCCAGTAGTGGACGCCGATGCAGGCGTGAATCCAGGCGATGAGCAGCGTGATCGTCTGCCAGATCCCGCGCTCGGGCGCCACGACCCAGAAGCCGAGCAAGACGCGCGCGTAGCGATCCTCGGTCCCGACTTGCCACCAGGCGATGCGCGTGCCGACGACGTGAGTGGCCAGCAGCGCAGGCAGGACGAGGCCGAGGCCGTACTGGGCGGTCTCCCACGATGGCATGCGCAGCGAGCGGCGCTGGTAGAGCAGCCACAACGCGAGGACGCCGTGGACGGTGAGCGCACCGTAGAGCGCCAGCGTGCCGAGCGGATTGCGCCAGATCGCGAGGAACGCGCGCCGGCCCCCCTCCATCGCGTCCAGCGAGATCAGGCCGAGCGCGTGGTTGGTGAAGTGCAGGATCAGGTAGGCGAGGAGGACGAAGGCCGCGCCGAGGCGAAAGCGCCGGATCACGGCGCCGCGCCCTGCTGGCGCTCGACTTCCTCCATGATCATCGTGTTGAGATCGTCGATCAGCTTGGCGCGATCGGTCCGGCCGTCGTTCCGGATCAGCTCACGGATCCGGGCCGGGCGCGCCGAGAGCATCACGAGCGTCGTGCCCACGGCCACCGCTTCCTCGATGGCGTGGGTGACGAAGAGGATCGTCCGTCCCGTCTCGCGCCAGATGCGCCGCACCTCGTTCTGCATGATGCGCCGGTTCTGGGCGTCGAGCGCGCCGAACGGCTCGTCCATCAGCAGGACGTCGGGCTCGATGGCGAGCGCGCGCGCGATGGCGGTGCGCTGCCGCATGCCTCCCGACACCCTGGCCGGATGATAGTCCTCGAAACCGACGAGGCCGCTCATCTTCAAATAGCGCCGCGCGATGGCCGCACGCTCGGCCGCGCCGAGGCCGAGCGGCTTGAGCACGAGCGCCACGTTCTGCTCGAGCGTCAGCCACGGCAACAGGCGATCTTCCTGGAAGACGACGCCGATCTTGTGCTGGTGCGGCTGACCGGCCACGATCGGCTCGCCGTCGAGCGTGACGCGGCCGCGCGTGGCCGGCTCGAGGCCGCCGACGATCCGCAGCAGCGTGGTCTTGCCACAGCCGTTGGGCCCGAGGAGACAGACGAACTCGCCCGTCTCCACCCCGAACGAGACGCGATCGATCACCGGGATCAGGAAGTCCTTGCCGACCTCCTCCACGGCGAGCTTCAGCGCCACCTGGCGACCCGGCGCGACAGCGCATCGAAGACGATCGTGTCGGTGGCCATCATGACGAGGATCATCACCAGCGCCCACACGAAGACCATCTGGGTGGCCAGGATCTCGCGGCTGTAGTTCATGATGTAGCCGATCCCGGAGGTCACGCCGAAGATCTCGGCCACCACGGACACCTTGAGGGCCAGGCCGAAGCCGACCTTCATCCCGGCGATCAGGTAGGGCAGCGTCGATGGCACGACGATCGAGCGAAACTTCTCCCGGCCGGAGAGACGATAGACGTCGCCCATCTCGAGCAGCCGTCGATCGACGTTGGCGATGCCCTCGACGATGTTCGAGGCGACGACGGGCAACGTGATCATGAAGGTGGTGAAGATCGGCGCCCAGTTGGAGAGCCCGAACCAGATGATAGAGATGACGATCCAGACGAAGACCGACGTCGAGTTGAGGACCGAGAGCACGTCGTGGACGACATCACGGGCGGAGCGCGAGAGGAACGCGGCCAGGCCGAGCAGCATGGCGACGGCGACCGCCCCGCCGAACCCGACGGCGATCCGGTAGAGCGACGCCGCGGTGTGCCGCCAGATCTCGCCGCTGGCGAGGATCTCGACGAAGCCGCGCAGGACCGCGAGGGGCGAGGGAAGGACGTACGCGCCGTAACGGAAGGAGAGTGCCGCCCACGCCGCCAGCACGACCGCCGCGACACCAAGCGTCGGCAGGTGAAGGCGGCTCGGCCAGCTACGCTCGATAGAAGAACTCGCGGCGGATGCGGTCCGGATTCTCCCAGATGTCCGACTTCAAGAAGCCGAACTCCTTGTTGATCTTGAGCTGGACGATGAGCGTGTCCACCTGCTCGTCGGGCAGGCCGGACAACATCTTCACCGTCTCCTTGTAGGCGACCTGGACGACCTCCTTCGGCAGCTTGGTCACGTCCTGCACGATCTCGATCGCCCGCTCGGGCTTGCCGTACCAGATCTCGACCGCGTCGCGCTGGGCGTCGTTCAGATCCCGGGCGATGCCGGGGTTCTTCGTCAGGAACTCGTTGTGGACGAGATAGCAGACGTGCACCGGGAACCCGGCCGGGCGGCCGGTGGCCTTGCGCCAGAGATCGATCTGCTTGGCCAGGTACACGCCCTCGCCGCGCAGGACGACGGAGTCGGTGATCGGCTGCCAGGCGATGATGGCGTCGACCTCCTTTTTCCCTAAGAGAGTCACCATGTCGGGCGGCGCGGTCGCTGTGACGATCTGAGTATCTTTCTGCAAGTCGAAGCCGTAACCCTTGAGTGTCAGTGCTCGTATGTCGAAGAACGTCGACGTGCCGACGACCGCCGCGACCTTTCGGCCCTTGAGGTCTTCGACGCGTGAGAGTCCCGCGTCCTTGCGCGCGATGATCGCGCCGAGCACGGCCGTGGCCACGCCGGTCACCTTGAGCGGCACGCCGTCCTCGAACGCCTTGGCGGCCAGCGCGAACGACATGTCGATGGCGTCCACGTTCTTGGAGGCGAGCTGGTTGAGCAGCGGCCCCGGTGCTCCCGGGACCACGGAGTACTCGGCCTGCCAGCCGTGTTTTCCGAGGAGGTCCTCCTTGTGGATGATCTCGGTGCCGGCCCAGCCGAGCTGCAGATAGGCGAGCTTGACCTTGCCCTTGCCCTGGGCGCGCACGAATCCTGGCGCGGACAGGACGGCGGCGGTGGCCACGCTGCTGCCGATGAAGCGTCGACGCGAGATCATGCCTTCACCTCGGGAACGCCGCGCAGCGCTTCCGCGATCTTCTCGGCCGGGTACTCGTAATCCTGGAGCTTGCCGGCCAGGAACGCCTCGTAGGCGCCGAGGTCGAAGTGGCCGTGGCCCGAAAGGTTGAAGAGGATCGTCTTCCGCTTGCCCGCCTTCTTGCAAGCCAGGGCCTCGTCGATCACGACGCGGATGGCGTGCGCCGACTCCGGGGCCGGGATGATCCCCTCCGACTTCGCGAACTGGAGCGCCGCCTGGAACGTGGCGATCTGCGGAACCGCCACCGCCTCGATGACGCCGTCAGCGTAGAGCTTGCAGACGAGCGGCGCCATCCCGTGGTAGCGCAGGCCGCCGGCGTGGAGCGGCGCCGGAATGAAGCCGTGGCCGAGCGTGTGCATCTTCACCAGCGGCGTGAGCCCCACGGTGTCGCCGAAATCGTAGACGTATTTTCCCTTGGTCAGGCTCGGGCAGGCCGACGGCTCGACGGCGACGATGCGGACCTTCTTCTTCTTGCCGCTGAGCTTGTCGGCGGCGAAGGGGAAGGCGAGGCCGGCGAAGTTGGAGCCACCGCCGGCGCAGCCGACGATGATGTCCGCCTCGTCGTCCGCCTTCTCGAGCTGTTTCTTCGCTTCGAGGCCGATGACCGTCTGATGGGTCAGCACGTGGTTGAGCACGCTGCCCAGCGAATACTTCGTGTCCTCGCGCGTGGCCGCGTCCTCCACCGCCTCGCTGATGGCGATGCCGAGGCTGCCCGGCGAGTTCGGATCTTCTGCCAGAACTTTCTTGCCCGCCTGAGTGTCGGAACTGGGACTGGCGACGACCTGAGCGCCCCACGTCTCCATCATGATGCGGCGGTAGGGCTTCTGTTGATACGAGACCTTGACCATGTAGACCTTGCACTGCAGGCCAAAGAAGTTGCACGCCATCGACAGCGCCGAGCCCCACTGACCGGCGCCCGTCTCGGTGCTGATGCGCGTGACCTTCTCCTTCTTGTTGTAGTACACCTGGGCCACCGCGGTGTTCGGCTTGTGACTGCCGGCGGGGCTCACGCCCTCGTACTTGTAGTAGATGTGGGCCGGCGTGCCGAGCGCCTTCTCGAGTCGGCGCGCGCGGAAGAGCGGCGACGGCCGCCAGAGGCGCAGGACGTCCCGCACTTCTTCCGGGATCTCGATCCAGCGCTCCTGACTGACTTCCTGCTTGATCAGCTCCATCGGGAAGAGCGGCGCCAGGTCCTGAGGCCCGATCGGCTTGCCGGTGCCGGGATGAAGCACGGGCGGGAGCGGCGACTTCAGATCGGCCTGGATGTTGTACCACTGCGTCGGAATGTCCTTCTCGTCGAGGAGGAATTTGGTGCGGTTCTTGTCGGCTGGCGGCATGCAGGCCTCCTTCGGGGCGCTCACGATAGCACATGACAGGGTAGAATGGCGCCATGCCGCCGACGCTCCGCCTGCCTCGTGCCGATGGAACGCTCGCGTCGTACACGCTTTCGGGCCGCGCCGCGATCACGCCGCCGACGGGGCCGATCACGAGCCGCATCGGGATGGCGGCCGTCCACGTCGTCGCCGACCCGGTCGCCGCGATCAACCCCACGCTCGACGTCGCGCTCGACTGGGATGCGACGCTGTGCTATCGCCACTACGTCTGGTCGCTCGGCCTCGCCGTCGCCGAGGCGATGGACACCTCCCAGCGCGGCATGGGCTTCGACTGGCCGACGGCACGCGAGCTGATCCGCCGCAGCGTCGCCGAGGCGCGCACCGTTCGCGGCGCCGTCCTCGCTTCGGGCGCGGGGACCGATCAGCTCGCGCCGGGCGCGAGCGTGACGCTGGCCGACGTCGAAGCCGCCTACGAGGAGCAGTGCTCGTTCATCGAGGGGGCCGGCGGGCGCATCATCCTCATGGCCTCGCGTGCGCTCGCGGCCTGCGCCCGTGGCCCCGAGGACTACGAGAAGGTGTACGCGCGCATCCTGGCCCAGGTCAGCGAGCCGGTCATCATCCACTGGCTCGGCGACATGTTCGATCCCGCGCTGGCCGGATACTGGGGCTCGCTCGATCTCGACCGCGCGACCGAGACGCTCCTCGGCATCGTGCACGAGTACGCCGCCCGCATCGACGGCGTGAAGATCTCGCTCCTCGACCAGCGCCGCGAGATCGCGATGCGGGCGCGCTTCCCCAAGGGCGTGAGGATGTACACGGGCGACGACTTCGATTACCCGACGACGATCCGGGGTGACGGCCAGCGCGCGAGCGATGCGCTGCTGGGGATCTTCGACGTCATCGCACCGGCGGCCTCGGCCGCGCTCCACGCCCTGGACGCGGGCGACGTCGCGCGCTTCGAGGCCATCCTGGCCCCGACGCTCACGCTGTCCCGCCACGTCTTCGGCGCGCCGACGCGCTTCTACAAGACGGGCGTCGTGTTCGCTGCGTATCTGAACGGCCACCAGGCCCACTTCCGCATGGTGGGCGGGCTCGAGAGCGCACGCTCGGTGGTGCACGTGAGCGAGCAGCTCGTGTTGATGGACCGCGCCGGGCTGTTGCGCGATCCGGATCTGGCCGCCGAGCGGATGCGCCGAGTTCTCGCCCTGGCCGGCGTCGACTAGCTTTCACATCACTCGCGGTCCGGGGTTCTAGAGGCGGATCACGTCCCACGATCAGGTCTCTCAGGAGGTGCCGCATGCCCGCCGACCGCTCGTACGTCGTCCAGAACACCGCCCAGCGTGACCGTCTCAGCGAATTCGTCGAGCGAGCCAGCGACAAAGAGCTCGAGGCCCCGATGCCAGCGGGCTGGACGGTCGCCGCCGTCCTGGCTCACCTGGCGTTCTGGGATCAGCGGATCGTCGTCCTGGTCGATGCGTGGCAGCGTGCCGGAGCCACGCAAGTCCCCAGCACCGTCGCTGACCACGACGTGGACTGGATCAACGACGCCGGCAAACCGATGCTGCTCGCGCTGTCGCCACGGGCGGCCGCTCGGCTGGCCGTCGCCGCCGCCGAGGCAGCCGATGCGCGGGTGGCCGGGCTGAAGGACGAGTTCCTGACCGCGAATGCCGCGGCGGGCGGCCCGATCAACCCGCTGCGCGCCACGCACCGCAAGGAGCACCTCGACGAGATCGAGCGTGGCCTGAAGCGCTAGCGAGCCGGGGTCGGCGGCACGACAGTTGCCACTCCTTCGGATGTTTCTCAAAACGTCCCCGAAGGAGCCAGGCCATGCGGCCACTACGAGTGGTCCTTGCTGTCGCGGTTCTTGTCCTCGTGCTTCCCTCCTCCGTGCTCGCCCAGGTGAAGACATTTAACTTTTCCTGGTATACGGACTGCCAGAGTCGCAGTGGTGCGTCGGCCAACCAGGCGAATGCTGGCCTGGCAACGCTGACGCCGTCGGCGAGCGGTGGCTGGCAGCTCCACTTCAGCGGCCCCGGTGCCGCCACCGGCTCGGCCGACGTGTCGCCCACGGATGCGTCGGGGGCGTCGTCCGTTCAGAACATTTCGATGCCGAATGTCTGCAATTTGCCCAGCGCTGCGCCGACGCCATTTCTTTACATGTCGTCGTTCACCGACCCCGCGGGCTTCTCGTTCGAGAGCATCTTCCAGGGTGGCGGCGAGCGGCTGCTCGCCATCGGCGCCGCGGCCCGGACCACCGTGGTCTCGACGATCACCAGTCCGGCCAACGGCGCGACGGTGACCGGATCCACGACGGTGGCGGCTGCGACCAGCGGTGTGATCGCCGGCGTACCGCTGAGCTATCACCTCCGCGTCGATGGTCGCGAGGTTTCGGCCGGGTCGTCGGCGACGGGTCAGGCGAGCGCCTCCTGGGACAGCCGGACCGTCGGCGACGGCGCTCACACGCTCCGCGTCGCCGTGACCGACGCCTTCGGGAGTCAGCTCGCGCTTGGAGAGATCGCGGTGACGGTCGCCAACGGTGGCGGAACGACCACGCCGCCGCCGACGACCGGCGCGCTCGGCGTTGCGATGACGAGCCCTCACAACGGTGACACCGTGAGCAGATCGTCCTGGGTCGTGATCTGGGTGAACGGCGGCACGACGGGCGCGTCCTACATGTACACGCTGCAGCTCGACGGCCAGACCGTCGCCACGGCGAGCACGACGAGCACCGGGCCGGTGTCGATGGCGTGGAACACCAGGGCGTTTCTCAACGGGACGCACACGCTGAGCGCGACGGTACGCGACAACGCGGGTAAGACCGGGAGCGCGAAGCTCGGAGTCCTGATCAAGAACTGACGGTCAGAGCACCCAGAGGAGCGGCCGGGCGCGCAGGCGCTCGGCCGCCCAGAATCCGCTCTCGGCGAACCAGCCGATCGCGGTGGCGGCGTCGGGGGTCTTGCAGATCGCGAGCGTCTCGCCGTCGGCGAAGAGCCCTCCGAAGGCGATCTGTTGTCGGCCCCGCATCTCGATGAGGACGAACTCCGCCATGTCGGCGTCACTGACGGGTCCCTCGACGATCGTCGCGGCCCGCGAGCCGTCGAGCACGATCTCGGCCGCCTGCCACGGCTCGACGAAGTTGGTGAAGCTCCGTGGCGTGTAGCCGGTCCACGCCCCGGCCATCCAGTACGGGTCCTCCTCGACCGCCGGCTTCAGCTGTTCCGGCCGCTGCAACCGGTAGACGAGGTCGACGCGCGTTCCGTCGGGCGCCGGCCCACCACCGATGACGGCACCGGCCGCGCGGAGCCCGCCCAGGCGTTCGATGTGAGCGCGACGATGAGGCTCGCGCCGGCTGACGTAGTCGTCGGACGTCGCGATGGCGACGTGGAGCACGATCACAGAGGTCCTCCTCGGGGCGCATCATGCCACCCGTGCTAATGTGAGCCAACATGGATCTTTCCGGGCTGTTCGAGCGCTTCCAGGCGCGCTATCCGTTTCCGCTCGACGACTTCCAGGTCGAGGCGTGTCGCGCCATCGCTGCCGGACAGTCCGTGATCGTCTCGGCTCCCACCGGGGCCGGCAAGACGCTCGTTGCCGAGTTCGCCATCCAGGCCGCGCTCGAGACCGGCAAGCGCATCGCCTACACGACGCCGCTCAAGGCGCTCTCCAACCAGAAGTTCGGCGACTTCACCCGCGCGTTCGGCGCCGACGCCGTCGGCATCCTCACCGGCGACGTGAAGGTCAACCCCCACGGCCGCGTCCTCGTCATGACGACGGAGATCCTCCGCAACATGTTCTACGGGGGCGGCCTCGCCGAGCTCGGCTGGGTGGTGCTCGACGAGTGTCACTACATGGGCGACGAAGGTCGGGGGACGGTGTGGGAGGAGATCATCGTCAACGCGCCGGCCAACGTCCGGCTCGTCGCGCTGTCGGCCACCGTCGCCAACGTGAAGGAGATCGCCGACTGGATCTCGATCGTCCATCGGCCGATCGTGCCCATCTACCACCCGCATCGACCGGTGCCGCTGTCCTACGCGGTCGCCGACCTGGCGGGCGAAATCCACGAGTTCGACAAGGTGCGCACGGGTCGCGCGCGTGTCATCGGCGACGAGCGTCACGGCCCCGACCAGCGCGGCCGCTGGTACTCGCGCCGCGTCGTCGATCCCGTGGTCTTGATCGAGGCCATGGAAGGCCGTGGATGGCTGCCCGCCATCTACTTCATCTTCAGCCGCGTCGGTTGCGAGCGCGCGCTGGAGGACGTTCTCACCGAAGGCCGGGCGCTGCTCACATCCGAGCAGCAGCGCGAGGTCGACCGCGCCATCGGCGAGGCGCGCGAGGAGAGCCCGTCGATCGGCGACTCGGTGCTGAACCAGATGGTGTTTCGGGCGCTGCGTCTGGGCTTCGGCCTGCACCACGCCGGCATCCTGCCGAGCCTCAAGCGGCTGATCGAGCGTCTCTTCGAGCGCGGCCTCTGCAAGGTGGTCTTCGCCACCGAGACGATGAGCCTCGGCATCCACATGCCGGCGCGGGCCGTGGTGCTGCAGGGGCTGACCAAGCGGACGGAGCGCGGGTTCCGCTCGTTGACCCACAACGAGCTGACGCAGATGGCGGGCCGGGCGGGCCGGCGGGGCATCGACGCCGAAGGCAAGTGCATCATCGCGCTCGACGCTCGCGACGGCCTCGAGGACGTGATCCGCGTCGTCGACGGATCGCCCGAGCCCATCGAGAGTCAGTTCAAGCTCGGCTACGGCTCGGTCGCCTTGCTCCTGGCCAGTGGAATGGAAGTGGCGGCGCTGCGCCGTCGCATCGAGGCCTCGTTCGGGCAATACCAGAACCTCAAGCGGATCCGCGAGGTCGAGGCCGAGGTGGGCCGGCTGGAGAGCGCGCTGGCCGAGGCGCGGACCTTCGCCGCACCGTGCGGCGACTTCCCCCGCATCGGGCGCTATCGTCGCGCGCGCCAGGAAGTGGAGGCGCGCCGGCGTGCCTCGGGACGCGGCGCCGGCTCGCGGCAGCGTGGCATCGTCGAGGCGGAGCCTGGACGTCTGGCGCTCGTCCGGCGCAAGGGCACGCCGAGTCTCGCCGTGATCCTCGGCATTCACTCGATCCGCGGCCACCGCGTGCTGGTGGACGCGCTGCTGCCGCACGGCGCCGTCGTCCGCCTCAAGGCGGGCGCGCTCAAGCAGATCTTCTGGTCGACGCCGCCGGTCGCGATCCCGCGCGACGGCAGCCGCGATCCACGCCGGCTGCGTCATCTCGCCCACCAGATCGAGGGGCTCGACGTGCGCGAGATGATCGAGCGCGATCGGCGCGAGAGCCCGGAGGCGGCGCTCGGGGCCATCGAGTGCCATCGCTGTCCCTGGGGCTCGACGACTCGCTGTGACCAGGCGTGGCGCGACGTCGAGCGGTTGACCGAGCGTCTCGCCCAGCGCCGCCAGGCCCTCGACGCGCTTCGCAACACGTACTGGCAGGAGTTCCTCCGCGTGGTCGAGGTGCTCGAGCAGTTCGGCGCCGTGCGTGATCGCGTCCTCGAGGCCAAGGGCCGGTTGATCGCCGGCCTGCGTCACGACAACGAGTTGCTGGTGGCGGAGATCGTGGCTCGCGGGCTCCTCAGCGACCTCACGCTCGCCGAGGCGGCCGCCGTCTGCTCGGCGCTCTCCGAGGAGTCGCGCTCCGGTGAGCCCATGATCGCGCGTGGCTTCCTCCGGTCACGTCCGAAGCTGCGCCGGAGGCTCGAGCAGCTCATCCAGGTCGCCGAGGCGGTCGGCGAGGCGCAACGTCAGCGCCATCTGCCGATGCCGATCGCCGTGCACCCCGGCTTCATGCCGTCGGTGTTCCGCTGGGCCTCGGGGGACGACGACTGGGCCGGGATCGTCCAGGAATCGTTCGGCGGCCACGAAGGCGACCTCATCCGCGCCATGCGCCGGCTCATCGACGTGCTGCGTCAGCTTGGCGAGAGCGCGGAGGTTCCGGGGCCGACGGCGCGGCTGCTCCTCGAGGCGACCCGCGTGATCGACCGCGGCATCGTCCTCGAATCCGCCCTCATCTGAGGTATCCGGTCGGCGCGACCGACCTGCTATGCTGGGCGCGTGAAGCGACGCCTCGCGGTCGTCGTGTGCGTCCTCGCCGTGGTGGCCGGATGCAAATCAGCGCCGACCGAGCAGCGCACGACCCACGGCCCGTCGGCCGAAGAGCTGTTCTTCCTGCAGAGCTACGTCACGAACAAGCGCGAGCCCAACTTCGACGAGCGGCGCCACTGGGAGGGCCAACTCGACTGGCGCATCTCCCAGTACCTGAACCAGCACCCGGAGGACGCCAACTCGCTGGAGGTCTCGACGTTCAAGTTCTACCGGCGAGCGGCCGTCGGCCAGAGCAAGGAGCAAGTCATGATCTTGCTCGGCGCCCCGCTGGTCGCGACCACCGACGGGGGCGAGATCGAAAAGCTGGCGCACCGCTACGCGCCCGTCATCAAGGGCAACGCCACCGAGGCCTGGGCGTATCCGGTGGGCTGGACGATCTTCTTTGCGGGCTCGCGCGTCATCGACATCACCCAGTACCTCGAGAAGTAACGCCGCGACGGAGAGGAGCCATCATGGCCGTGCTGGAAGAAAAAGTCATCGCGAGCTGGAAGTACAAGAAGGGTGCCCTCGATCCGAAGACCGCGTTTCTCTGCTATCTGGCCGCCAACCTCGCCGCCGGCAACACCCACTGAGCGAAGCGCGACCTGGCGGGCGCCAGGGCGAGCGGCGCGAGCGAGGACGAAGTGCGCGAGGCCATCAGCTTCGCGATCCGGGCCAACGCGGCCAAGGCGCACGCCGACATCTTGAAGGTCTACACCGACAGCGTGAGCTAGTCAGCGCGGCGTGGGAGCCCATCTCCGGCGCTCGAACCCAGCGTCGCCACGAGCTCGCACGACCGCAGGTGGTCTCGAATCGACTCGGTGAGGTCGGCGCGACATCGAGGGCATAGGTCGGCCTTGCCCTGGAACCAGTCGACCCCCAGGCGTTGAATCCGGTAGGACTGCGCGCAGGCACGGCAGAACGCGACGTTGTGGGCGTGACAACAGCGGATCATGATCGCCCGCTCGTTGGAAGACAACATCCCCGAACCCCTTGCTCACGTCCAGGCTGAAGCAGCCCGACGCATCGGAGGGACGCGGCCTCGCTCGTCTCTCCTCGATACGAGGAGAGACGACTCATCACCGCGACCGGCTCACGACGCTGGAGGTGCTCGGGCCGTCTCCGGGGAGGGATCGGTGAGATCGGCCGCCGCGTCGTCTCCGGGAGAGCAGACGGCAACGACCGCATCGACACTGCCGTGGCTGCTGAGCGGCGCGCTCTCGATGACACTCTGGAGACTGATGGCGGCCAGCAGGTCGCTGTCGAAGTCCGCGTCGTAGAGGCCGTCCATCCAGACCTCATACGTGCTAGCGCCCGCCAGGGGCGTGAGAACGAGGAAGACGATGAGCAGGCCGGCCAGTCCGGCAGCCGCGGGCATGTCCAGGATGCTACGCGGACATCGCCGTGACGACAAGGCGTATTATCGGGCGAAAGGAGGCCTCGAATGGCGGACGTCAACCTCACCGCTGCCTTCTCCACCGTTCCGGCCGGTGAGCAAGTGGAGATCAAGCGCACGCTCGTCGAGACCATCGAGCAGCTCGCCCGTGACGACGGCGGCTTCACCCGGGCGAAGATCGTCTTCACCGAATCGGACGAGCGCTGTGGCCTGACCGCCGAGCTCGACGGCGTCAAGAAGGAAGGCGTGCCGCTCCAGCTCGATCTCGACCAGCTCGAGGACGCCAAGACGTCGGCGGGCGCGCGCGCCCAGCTCAAGGAGGCGCTGCGCCTCTACTTCCGCCGCGTCCAGGGCAAGTGACCGCCGACGACGGCCTGCTCCTCTTCTCCTGGCGCGGATGCCTGTTCCGTGTCGGCGAGCGAGTCCAGCCGCCCAAGGCGGGATCGCTCTTCTTCTGCCGGTACCTGCCGGTGCGCGCGGGCGAGCGCGTCCTCGAGATCGGAAGCGGCCTCGGCCTCGCGTCGGTGCTGGCGGCGCGAGCCGGCGCCCACGTCGTCGCGACCGACATCGTGCCCGAAGCGGTCGAGGCCATTCGCGGCAACGCGACGCTGAACGGCGTGAGCGTGGACGCCAGGCTCGGCGATTGTTACGCGCCGGTCCGCGGCGAGCGGTTCGACCTGATCTGCTCGAACCCGCCCCAGATGCCGACGCCGTCCGGCCGCGAGCGCAGCGACGCCGTCGCGGCGGCCGACAACGGTGGCGTCGACGGCTGGCGGATCCTGGACCGCGTCATCGACGGCGCGCCCGAGCACCTCGCGCCGGGTGGGCGTCTCGTCTTTTCGATCTTCGCGTTCCTCGGCCGCAAGCGCGCGTTCGCACGGCTGGAGGCTCACGCGCTCACGCCGACGGTGCTCGCCACCGAGGTCCAGGCGTTCCCGCGCATCGGGTACGAGCGGCTCGAGCACATCCGCAGCCTCGACGTCGAGGGGGCGTTGGCCCCGGGCGTGCCGGCGACGGTCGAGCGCCTCATCGTGCAGGGGACTCGTGCGTGACGCGCCGTCTGATCGTCAACGCCGATGATTTCGGCCTCACGCCCGGCGTGAGCGCGGGCATCCTGGACGCGCATCGTCACGGCATCGTGACGAGCACGACCGTGCTGGTCACCGCCGACATCGACCGCGAACAGCTCGCCCGCGCGCGCGACTCCGGGATCGGGATGGGGATTCACGTCAACCTCACGCTGGGCAAGCCGCTCACCCCGGCCCGCTCGCTCGTCGACGGCAACGGACGCTTCATCCGCGACGCCCGCCGCGTGGCCGCCCAGGCCGATTCGAAGGACGTCGAGGCCGAGGTGACCGCCCAGGTCGAGCGCTTCGAGCAGCTCGTCGGCCGCCCACCGACCCATCTGGACAGTCACCATCACGTCGGGATGTATGCGCCGGTGGCCGAGATCGTGCTGAGCGCGGCGCGGCGTGCGGGCGCGGCCGTCCGCAGCCAGGATGCTCAGGTGCGCGCGCGGGTGCGGACGCTCGGCCTCGTGACGCCGGATCATTTCTTCGGAGGCTCGGGGCCGGACGCGTACTGGAGCGTGGCCACGACGCTTCGCCACCTGCGCTCGCTTCCAGCCGGCGTGAGTGAGTTCATGACGCACCCCGGCCGTTACGACGACGCGCTCGGCTACAGCCGGTACGGCCGGCAACGCGAGACCGAGCTGGTCGGCCTCGGAACGGCGACGGCGCGGTCCGCCGCCGCGGCGCTCGGGATCTCGCTCTGCCACTTCGGCGACCTGTAGCATGGTGGCCGCCACGCCATGGCTCACCGTCGTCTTCGCCGTCGCGTTCGCGGCCTGGGCGCTCTACGTCTCTCTCGTGGAGCATCCGGCCCGCCTGAGCATCGATCCGGCGGCGGCGGTGGCTCAGTTCCGAGCGAGCTATCGCCTGGCGGCTCTGTATCAGGCGTCGTTTGCTGCGCTCGGCCTGATCGCCGGGATCATCGCGTCGGCGACGAGCGGCGACGCAGTGTGGGCCATCGGAGGCCTCGTCGTCGGCACGGCCATCCCGTTCACGCTCATCGTCATCAGGCCGACCAATCGCCGGCTGCTCGATACGGATCACGTCGGCGAGAACGCCCGACATCTGCTCGTGCGCTGGGGCCGCCTGCACTGGGTGCGCAGCGTGCTCGGCGTTCTGGCGGTCGCCGTGCTCGCCCTCCGGATCAGGCTCGACTGAGATGGAGGTGATCCTCGGCGTCGACGTCGGCGGGACGACGATGGCGGCTGGCGTCGTCACCCCCTCCGGCGAAGTGCTCGTGGACCAACAACGCCCCACCCATCACGCCGGGCGTGGCCGCGCGGTCCAGACGCTGATGGAGCTGATCTCCGTCGTGAGCTCCGAGGCGGCGAGTCGCGGACTCCACATCACGGGAATCGGCGCCGGCGTGCCCGGGCTGGTCGACGGCGCGACGGGCTGCATCGGCGACGAGGCGCTGAACGTCCCGGAGCTGGGCGGGCTGCCGCTGGCGACGATGCTCCGTGAGCGCTTCGGGCTTCCGGCTTTCGTCGACAACGACGTCAACGCGCTCGCGCTCGGCGAGCTCTTCTTCGGTGCCGGCCGTGGTGTCGGCTCGCTCGTGGTGCTGGCGCCGGGCACCGGATTCGGCGCCGGCGTGGTGCTCGACGGCCGCCTCGTTCGCGGTGCGCTCGGCCTCGGCGGCGAGCTCGGCCACGCGCCGGTGAAGTTCGACGGCCGCCCGTGCTGGTGTGGCGGCCGCGGCTGCCTGGCCGTGTACGCGAGCGGGCGCGGAATCGCCGAGGCGGCGCGCGAGCGCGCGGCCGCGGAGCCGTCGACGCTGTCGAGGCTGGTCGACGGCGGCCCCGCGGCCATCACAGCGCCACTCGTGTTCACCGCCGCCGAGGCCGGCGACGCCGTCGCCGCGTCGGTGGTGGACGAGGCATGCCGCGCGCTGGGCGCCATGATCGCCGTGATCGTCAACGGGCTGAATCCCGAGCTCGTCGTGATCACCGGCGGAGTGGCCGGCGCCTACGCGGCGCTGGAGAAGAAGGTCCTGGACGCGGCCGCCGCCCACGCGTTCCGCCGATCGCTCGATGCCACGCGCGTGCGCATCGTGCCGGGGGACAAGGCGCTGAGCATGCGCGGGGCCGCGGCCCTGGTCGTGTACGAAACGAGACGCGGCGCGAGGCGCGACATCCTCGAAGGAGGCACGCGATGAAGGCGGTGACGTTCCAGGGCGTGGGCGATGTGAAGGTCGAGGACGTGGCCGATCCCAAGGGGGCGGACTCGTCGAGAGGGGCGCCGTCATGGGCCACGAGTTCATGGGGATCGTCGAGGAGCTCGGATCCGCGGTGAAGGCCGTGCGTCGCCGGAGGCTGCCCACGCAGTGCACGACGACCGGCCGCGCCGTGTTCGGAGGCCGCTTCGGGACGGTGTTCCCGGGTGGCCAGGCCGAGCGCATCCGCGTGCCGTTCGCCGACTACCTGTGCGAGCGGGTCCCGCCGACGATGACGGACGACGACGCGCTCTTCCTCGGCGACATCCTCTCGACCGCGTACTGCTGCGCCGAGAACGGTGGGATCCGTCCGGGCGACGTGGTGGCCGTGTTCGGCGCCGGCCCGGTGGGACTGCTCGCCATGCAGTCGGCCCAGCTCTTCGGCCCTGCCCGCGTGTTCGCGGTGGACCGCGTGGACTATCGTCTGGCGCTCGCCGCCGAGCTCGGGGCCGAGCCGGTCAACGTGGACACATCCGATCCGGCCGAGCAGGTCCGCGCGCTCACCGATGGGCGCGGCCCCGACGTGGTCCTCGAGTGCGTCGGCCACGAGACGCCGTTCACCCAGGCCATCCAGGCCGTCCGCGCAGGCGGCGCGGTCTCGTCGGTCGGCGTGTACGTCGAGACCACGATGGGATTCCAGGCCCGCGAGGCGATCACCCACACGATGCCCCTCAAAGACACGCCCCACGGCTACGCGATCTTCGATCGGAAGGAGGACCGCGCGATCAAAGTCATGCTCAAGCCGTGACGTCGCGCGGACGCCGCCCGAGCTCCGTGGTGCGATGGCTGCACGTGCTGGGGCCGGGGCTGATCACCGGCGCCTCCGACGACGATCCCAGCGGCATCACGACCTATTCGGTGGCGGGGGCATCGCTCGGTTATGCGACGCTGTGGACGGCGCTCGCCACGTTCCCGCTCATGGCCGCCGTTCAGCTCACCTGCGCGCGTATCGGCCTGGTCACGGGGCGAGGCCTGGTCGGGTGCGTCCGTCGCCACTACCCGCGGAGCTTCCTCTACGTCGCCTGCCTCCTCTTGCTCGTCGCCAACGTGTTCAACATCGCGGCCGACCTCGGCGGGATGGCCGACGTGGTGACCATGCTCACGGGACTGCCGGCCATGATCTTCGTGCCCGTCGTCGGCGCGGCCATCGTGACCATGACGATCTGGGCGTCGTACGCGACCGTGGCGGCGTATCTCAAGTGGTTGACCGTCGTGCTGTTCGCGTACATCGTCGCCGGGTTTCTCGCGAAACCGGACTGGGGCGCCGCGCTGCGGGGAACGATCGTGCCCCAGATCAGCCTCGATCGCGCGTTTGTCACCACCCTCGTCGGCATCCTGGGAACGACGATCTCGCCGTATCTGTTCTTCTGGCAGACGTCGCTCGAGGTCGAGGAGGAGCGCGCGCGCGGCCGAGGCTCGATCGCGGCCCGACGGGGCGCGACACCGGATGAGCTTCGCGATGCCCGCCTCGACGTGACCGCGGGGATGCTGCTGTCGAACGCGGTCATGTACTTCATCATGCTGACGACGGCGTCCACGCTGCACCGCGCGGGTCAGCGCCAGATCGAGTCGAGTCGGCAGGCCGCCGAGGCGCTGCGGCCGTTGGCGGGCGACGCCGCGTACCTCCTGTTCGCGCTCGGCATCATCGGGACCGGCCTGCTCGCGATTCCGGTGCTGGCCGGCTCGGCGTCCTACGCGATCGCGGAGCTGTTCGGCTGGCGAGCCGGCCTGGACTTCAAGCTCCGTCAGGCCCGTCGGTTCTACGCGGTCCTGGCCGCGGCCGTGGCGGCCGGCATGGCGCTCGACGCCCTCGGGATCAACGCCATTCGTCTGCTCTTCCTGTCGGCGGTGCTCAACGGCGTGCTGGCCCCGCCGCTGCTCGTCCTCGTCATGCTCGTGGCCAACAATCGCGCGATCATGGGCCCGCGCGTGAACGGCCCCTGGCTCAACGTCCTCGGGTGGCTGACCACGGCGATGATGACGGCGGCGGTGGCGATCCTCGTAGCGACCAGCCTCGGCGGCTGAGCCGGGCGGAGCCGATCAGGCCGGCGGCCGGAGGTCGAACTTCTCCAGCCGATAGCGAAGCGTCTCGCGCGAGATGCCCAGGAGCTCGGCGGCGCGCGCGCGATTCCAGCTCGACGCGCGCAGGGCCTCCTGGATCAGCGCCCGCTCGACGTTCTCCAGCACGATCGGCCCGGCCGCGAAGTCGACCTGCACGCTGCCGTCGGAGGCAACGAGGATCGGCTCCGGGCGACGCTCGCGGTTCAGGCCCAGGTGTTCCACGCTGACGACGAGGCCGGCGTGGAGCAGCGCGGCCCGCTCGATCACGTGGGCCAGTTCGCGCACGTTGCCGGGCCACGAGTAGGCGAGCAGCGCCTCCTCCGCCTCGGGCGAGAGCACTTTCGGCGGGAAGCCGTACTGCTGGCGGTAATGGTCGAGGAAGTGGCGGGCCAGCAGCATGATGTCGTCGCTGCGCGACCGGAGCGGCGGGACGACGAGCGTGATGGCGTTGATGCGGTAGTACAGGTCGTCCCGGAACTCGCCGTCGCCGATCGCCCGTTCGAGATCGCGATTGGTCGCCGTCACGATCCGCACGTTGACCGTCTTGGTGCGCAGGCCACCCAGGCGGCGGATGGCCTTCTGCTCGATGACCTTGAGGAGCTTGATCTGCAGCGCCAGCTCGACGTGGCCGATCTCGTCGAGGAACAGCGTGCCGCCGTCGGCCGCCTCGAACAGGCCGGCCTTCGCCGTCTTCGCGTCCGTATAGGCGCCGCGCTCGTAGCCGAAGAGCTCGGCCTCGAGGAGCGTCGTGGGAATCGCGGCGCAGTTGATCTCGATGAACGGCCCGGCGCTCCGCTGGCTCTGGTAGTGGATGGCGCGGGCGACCATTTCCTTGCCCACGCCCGTCTCCCCGCGGATCAACACCGTGGGTGCCGCCCCGCGGTCGGTGCCCTCCAGCGCGGCCACTCGCTCGATCTGCTCCTTGAGGATCTTGATCGGCGTGGACTCGCCGACGATGTCGGAGATGCCGCCGCTGCGGCGATCGCGGGCCTTGAGGTAGGTCAGCTCCTGCCGCATACGCTGGTGCGTGCGCGCCTTGTCGACGATGAACCGCAGCTCGTCGAGATCCACCGGCTTCATCACGTAGTCGAAGGCGCCGAGCTTCATCGCGTCGACGGCCGAGGCCACCGAGGCGTGGGCGGTCACCATGAGCACCTCGATCGTCGGCAGCATCTCGCGGAGCCGGCGAAGGACCTCGATGCCGTTCATCCCGGGCAAGCGCACGTCGACGATGGCGACGTCGGGGCTCGTGGCCTCCGCGCGCTGGAGCCCGTCCTCGCCGGAGAAGGCCACCACGGTGCTGAACCCGTGGTGCTCCAGGTAGGCGGCGATCGAGTCGGCGAGGATCCGCTCGTCGTCGATGACCAGCACGTGCCCGAGGAGGATCATGCCGGCCGGCTCGTCTCGAACGTCACGTGGAAGACGGCGCCGCCGCCCGGCGCGTTCCCGGCCTTCACCGATCCGTCGTTGGCCTCGATGAACTTCTTCGCGAGCGCCAGTCCGAGCCCGGTGCCCTTGGGCTTCGTGGTGAAGAACGGCTCGAAGATCTTTCGCAGGGTGTCGGGCGGGATCCCGGGCCCGGTATCGCTGACCTCGAGGAACACCTTGTCGCTCCCGTGCGAGCCGTTCGACTCGTAGTCGGTGACGATGGTGATGGCGCCACCGGCCGGCAACACAGCATCGCGCGCATTTTCGAGAATATTGAGGATGGCTTGCTGAAGCAACATCGCGTCACCAGTGATGGGCGGCAGGCCCGGCGTCAGGTGCTCGATGAGCTTGACGTCGCCACTGCTGAGCCGGCCCGCCATCATCTGGAGCACTCCGCTCACGATGGAGTTCAGGTCGAGCCGCTGCTGCCGCTGCTTGGTCGGTTCCACGAACTGGAAGAGCTC
>QHTB01000055.1 GCA_003220615.1 Candidatus Rokuibacteriota bacterium | reverse complement strand
CTACGGCCGCGACATCCGCATCTCGCCGCAGGACCCGCGGGTGTTCTACGCCTGTCTCAGCCCGGCGGCGCGCAGCGAGGACGGGTCGCTCTATCGCAGCGCCGACCTCGGCCAGACGTGGACGCGCTTCGATCACGGCGTCAAGGCCAACAGCACGATGATGGCGGTGGCGCTCCATCACCGGGATCCCGATCAGGTCTTCTGCGTCTCCCGCACCGGCCAGGTCTTCGGCACACTCGACGCGGGCCGCACCTGGCGCGAGGACGCGCTGCCCGCCGGCGTCAAGGACGTCTACGCGGTCGCGTGCGGATGAGCGCCGACATGAGCGACAGGATCACCGTGTTCAGCCCGGTCGGCTTTCCTCCGAAGGTCGTCCCCAGGCCCCTGGCCCCACGCCTGCCGTCACTCCAGGGCAAGACGGTCTATCTCGTCGACTGCCGGTTCGACGACTCGGACGTGTTCTTGAAGCAGATGCAATTGTGGTTCGCCGACCACATGCCGAGCGTGAAGACGGTGGTCAAGCCGATCTCGAGCGTGTACCTGAAGGACGACCCGGCGACGTGGGAGGAGATCAAGGCGAACGGCCACGCTGCCGTCGTCGGCGTCGGCCACTGAAGCACCTGCGCGCCGGCGGTCGCCGCGCACGCGATGACGATCGAAGCGAAGTACGGCGTGCCCACGGTCGCCGTGCACACCGACAAGTTCGACCGCGTGGTGAGGTCGGTGGCGGACGTGAGCGGCATGCCGGGGCTCCGCCAGGTCTTCGTCCCCCAGCCCATCATGGGCAAGACGGCCGTGGAGCTCCGCGCCTACGTCGACGGCAAGAATCCGATCAGCGGCCGGCCCGTCATGCAAGAGGTGGTCGAAGGCCTCACGCGCTCGTTCGACGGGAGTGACTCGGGCGTCGAGTTCGACCGCTCGACGCCCCGGCTCGTCGAGCCCGATACGGAGGAGAACCTCCACCGCCTGTTCCTCGACAACCACTGGACGGACATGCTGCCGATCGTGCTCCCGACCGAGGAGCGCGTGGCCGCCATGCTGGCGAGCAGCCGTCGCAAGCCCGACGAGATCGTGGGACGCATGCGGTCCACGCACTTCCGCGAGTACTGGGAGTACTCGGTCGAGAAGGTCGCGGTGAACGCCGTCATGGCGGGGGCGCGCCCCGAATACTTCCCGGTGATCCTCGCGCTAGCGGCCACGGGCGTGACGGCGCGCGGAAGCAGCTCGAGCGCGATGGCGACGATGGCGGTGGTCAACGGACCGATCCGCCGCGAGATCGCGATGAACGCGGGCACGGGGGCCATGGGGCCGTACAACCACGCCAACGCGACCATCGGCCGCGCCTACGGCTTGCTCTCCCAAAACCTGCAAGGCGGCTCGGTGCCCGGCATCTCCTACATGGGCAACCAGGGCAACAACTACGCGTACAACAGCGTGACGTTCGCCGAGAACGAGGAGCGGAGCCCGTGGGAGCCGTTCCACGTCCAGCACGGGCTCCGGCCCGACGCGAGCGCCGTGAGCGTCTTCACCGGATGCCGGTCCACCGCCTTCACCCTCGGGCTGCGCGAGAAGCACTGGCGCGAGCACGTCCGGAACCTGCTCCGCGGGATGGATCCCTACGGACCGCCGACGCTCTTGCTCGATCCGATCGCCGCGCGCCAGTTCGTCGAGCGTGGCGGCTTCACGAAGAAGGACGCGCTCATCGACTGGCTCCACGACACCGCGCGACTGCCGGCCAGCGAGTACTGGGACTATCAGCTCGTCCAGAATTACGTCTACCCGCGGGCGACGTTCGGCGAGGAGCCGTGGGCGTCGAACCTCCGCGCGGCGCCGGACGAGCTGATCCCGATGTTCCGGCGCGAGGACATCCACGTCGTGGTGGTCGGGGGCGAGACCAACGGGTACTGGCGCATCATGGGCTGCACCTACCAGAACACCGTCTCGGTCGACGATTGGCGCTAGCGACGAACGCTGCTGGACGACTGGCGGTCGATGTAAAACCTGCCTGGCGAACGCCGGTCAGCGAGGAGTGGCGGGAACCGGGACCCAGGGCTCAGGACAGCTCGGCGCGTTCGGGTAGTAGGCGCCCGCGCTCGGGCAGTAGTACCAGTACGGCTGCCCCCCGGGCTGCTGCTGGATGTAAACGGGTGGCTCGGGCTGAATGACGGTCGGAGGGTAGTAGTACGCCGGGTAATCCCACCAGTACGGAAACGCGAGGAAGGGCGTGACGCCGACGAACACGCGGCCTCGGTGATGGAAATGATGAAAGCCCGGGTGATGGCCGTGGTGACCACCCGAGGAGCCGCGACGCCCGCCGTGGCCGCCACAGTGGCCGCCCGTGGCGTAGGCCGGAGCCACCATCACGAGGGCGACGAGGGCCGCGAGCGCGATGCTCACCAAACGCTGCTTCATCTCGACTGTAGGACGCCCGGAACCGGCGCCGCGTTCATAGTACGATATCGCTCACGTCGACCGGTGGCCCCGGCGACGAGAGGAGCCCGCGATGCCGTTTGACCTGGTGATCAAGAACGGGATGGTGGTCGATGGATCCGGTTTGCCGGCGTACCCGGCCGACATCGGCGTGCGCCACGGCCGGATCGACACGATCGGCCGCATCCGCGAGCGGGCGCGCGAGGTCATCGACGCCGACGGGCTCGTCGTCGCGCCAGGCTTCGTCGACGGCCACACCCACATGGACGCCCAGATCTTCTGGGATCCCCTCGGGACCTCGTCGTGCTACCACGGCATCACCACGGTCGTCGAACCTCGAGCGCGCCGAGGACATCGCGGCCGAGGCGATGGATGCGGGCATCGACTGGACGTGGACCACCTTCCCGGAATTCCTCGATCGGGTCGCGTCCCTGCCCAAGGGCATCAACTACGCCTGCTACATCGGTCACTCGGCCCTGCGCACCTACGTCATGGGCGAGCGGGCGTTCGAGAAGCCGGCCGGCGAGGACGACCTCCGCGCGATGGAGCGCGAGCTGCGCGACGCGATCCGCGCCGGCGCCATGGGCTTCACGACCTCGCGCTCGCCGATCCACGAGACCGCCGACGGCCGGCCGGTCGCCAGCCGTCTGGCGCTGTGGGACGAGATCCGTCGGCTCGTGGGCGTGATGGGCGAGATGAACGCCGGCATCTTCGAGCTGGCCGGTGAGAACGTGGACCGGGTCCCCGATCACCCGGCGCTGCGCGACTACCACGTCCGCCTGCGCAACCTCGCCGTCGAGACTGGACGGCCGGTGACGTTCGGCGTCTTCAGCCGGCGCGGCGTCCCTGGCGTGTGGAAGAAGTACATGGACCTGCTCGACGAGACCGCGGCCGCCGGTGGCCGCATGTTCGCCCAGGCCCACAGCCGATCCCTCAGCGCGCTGCTGTCGTTCAAGACCCAGATGCCGTTCGACTGGTTGCCGGTGTGGAAGGAGCTCCGCCAGCTTCCGCTCGCCGAGCAGCGGCACCGCCTGCGCGATCCCGCGACGCGCAAGAAGCTCGTCGAGGTCTCGGGCGAGCGCGATGGCCGGCGTCCGCTGGGCACCGAGCCGAAGCCGCCCGACTACGACTGGCTGCTCGTGTTCGACACCGTCGAGGGGCCGCACCGCACGGTGGCCGAGGTCGCGCGCGAGCGCGGCCAGCATCCGGCGGAGACGATGATCGAGCTGGCGCTCGAGAAGGACCTGGACCTCTTCTTCCTCCAGCCCGTGGCCAACGAGGACCAGGACATCGCGCTCCAGATCATGCGCAACCCGCGCGCGGTCACGACGTTCTCCGACTCCGGGGCCCACGTCTCTCAGCTCATGGACTCGTCGCTCCAGACCCACCTGCTCTATCACTGGGTGCGGGCAAAGCAGGCCTTCACGCTCGAGCAAGCGGTCAGGATGCTGACGCTCGTGCCCGCCACGCTGTGGGGCTTCCACGACCGTGGGCTCGTCCGCCAGGGCATGGCGGCTGATCTGGTGGTCTTCGATCCGGACACGATCGCGGCCGAAATGCCGGAGGTGGTGGACGACCTCCCCGCTGGCGCCCGCCGACTCGTGCAGCGCACGCGCGGCATCGCGGCGACGGTCGTGAACGGCGAGGTGCTGCTGCGTGACGGCAAGCACACCGGCGCGCTGCCCGGGCAGCTGCTCCGGGGACCGCTCGCCCGACGGTCGTAATCGGTCGAGGAGCCTGAGCCATGCGCGCCGTGATGTGTCGCGCATGGGGCCCGATCGATGACCTGATCGTCGAGGACGTCGCTCCACCGACGCCCGGCCGCGGTCAGGTCGTCATCAACGTCCACGCGACCGGTGTGAATTACGCCGACTCGATCATGGTGGCCGGTCGCTATCAGACACGCCCGACGCTCCCCTTTAGCCCCGGCCTCGAAGCCGCCGGCGTCGTGACGCAATGCGGGGACGGTGTCACGCGCTACAAGCCGGGCGATCACGTCATGGCGATCCTGGCCTACGGCGGCTTCGCCGAGCGGGCCGCCGCCGACGAGGTCGAGACGTTCGCCATCCCGAGCACGATGCCGTTCGACGAGGCGGGCGCGTTCCCGATCGCGTACATCTCGAGCCACGTCGCCATCCGCTGGCAGGGCCGGCTCGAGCCTGGCGAGACGCTGCTCGTGCTCGGCGCGGCCGGCGGCGTCGGGCTGACGGCGGTCGAGATCGGCAAGGCGATGGGGGCGCGCGTCATCGCCGCGGCCAGCACGGACGAGAAGCTCGCGGTCGCGCGCGAGCGTGGCGCCGACGAGCTGATCAACTACGCCACCGAGAAGCTCACCGACCGCGTGATGGCGCTCACCGACGGCAAGGGCGCCAACGTGTGCTTCGACCCGATCGGCGGTGACCTCTTCGACGCCGCGCTCTCCTCGCTCGGCTGGGGCGGACGGATCTTATTGATCGGCTTCGTCGCGGGCGTCCCCAACATTCCGGCCAACCGCCTGCTCGTGAAGCACCGGTCCGCGCTCGGCTCGTCACTGCGCTATTTCCGGTGGCACGAACCCGACAAGCTGCGGCGGACCATCGACGAGCTGCTGCAGTGGTACGCGACGGGCCAGCTCAAGCCGTGCGTCACCCATCGCCTGCCGCTCGAGCGTACGGTCGAGGCGATCCGGCTCCTCACCGACCGCAAGGCGCACGGCAAGATCGTCGTCATGCCCGAGCTGCCGGCGCGGTGACGACGGCGCTCAGGGTCCGCGAGCACGGGCCTCACGTCGTCGTCGTCACGATCGACAACCAGCCGCGCCGGAACGCGATGACGCGAGCGATGATGGCCGAGCTCGGTCGGCTGTGGGAGAGCCTCGAGCGCGGCCCCTGTCGCTGCGTCGTCCTCACCGGCGCCGGCGATCGCGCCTTCACCTCGGGCGCCGACATGAGCGGCGATCTCTCCGCCGATCCGTCGATCGCGCGGACCGTGAACGACGCGCTCCTGAAGACCCGGCCGTACGCCAAGCCGATCGTGGCGGCGGTCAACGGTGATTGCGTGGCCGGCGGCCTCGAGCTGCTGCTGTCGACCGACATCCGGGCCGCCGCGCCCCACGCGCGCTTCGGCCTGCCCGAAGTCCGCTGGTCGATCTATCCGTTCGGGGGCGGGACCGTCAAGCTCGTGCAGCAGATCGGCTACGTCCACGCGATGGAGCTGCTGCTCACCGCGAAGCTGATCGACGCCGCCGAGGCGGCGCGGATCGGCCTCGTCAATCGCGTGCTGCCCGCGGCCGACCTGATGCCGTGGGCGCTCGCCACCGCCGAGACCATCGCGGCCAACAGCCCGAGCGCCGTGCAGGCGGTCAAGGAGCAGATCAGCACGACGATCGCCGTCCACACGCAGTCGCGCGAAGCGCTCGATCAAGAGCTAGGCGACCGCGTGCGGGCCAGTCCCCACTTCTCCGAGGGCGTGCGGGCCTTCCTCGAAAAGCGCGACCCGAACTACACGTAGCCGAGTACAGTAGACCCCCCGAAGCTCCGGGCAGGAGGAGATCGATGAAGAACGTCGCAGTGGGACTCGCAGTGGTCATGGCCGTGCTGATCGCGGCGCCGATGCTGCTCACGCCGGCGACGGCGCCGGCGGCCGAGGATTTGAAAATCGCGCTGGTGGTACCGCTGTCCGGCCGCTGGGCCCGCCAGGGCCAGCTCAAGAAGATGGGCGCCGAGATGGCGATCGCCGAGGTCAACGCCCAGGGCGGGATCAAGTCGCTCGGCGGCGCCAAGATCGTGCTGCGCGAGGCCGACGCGGGTGACAGCGTCGAGAAGGCGGTGAGCGCCGCCCAGCGCGCGCTGACCCGCGAGAAGATCAGCGCCGGCATCGGCTCCTGGCTGAGCTCCTTCACGCTCGGCGTCACCGAGGTGGCCGAGCGGCTCGAAGTCCCGTGGTTCACGCTCTCCTACGCCGACTCGATCACCGAGCGCGGCTTCAAGTACACGTTCCAGTCGAGCCCGGTCTCCTCGGCCCAGGCCGAGCAGGCGCTCGAGCAGCTCGTCGAGATCGCCAAGCGCAACAACCAGCCGATCAAGAAGGCCGCGATCATCGGCGACAACACCGCCGCCACCGTCTTCTTCTTCAAGCCGCTGCGCGAGAAGCTGCTGAAGGCCAAGGGCATCGAGGTCGTCGTCGACGAGATCTGGACGCCACCGCTGGCCGACGCCACCGCGATCGTCCAGAAGATCCGCGCCACCCAGCCCGACATCATCTTCTACGGCGCGACCAACTTCCCCGACTCGATCCAGGTGCTGCAGAAGGTCAAGGAGTTCGGCGTGAAGTCGCCGATCCAGGGCGTGGGCGCGTGGCTGGTGACGCCCGAGTACGTCAAGGCCGTCGGCCCCGAGCTGCTCGACAGCATCAAGGCCGTGGTGGCGGCGCATCCGCTCAAGGGCCAGGAGGAGCTGGTCAAGCGCTTCAAGGAGCGGACGGGCGAGCCGTTCATGACCCAGGATCCGCTGATGAGCTACGCCCACGTCTGGATCATCAAGGAAGCCGCCGAGCGGGCGAAGTCGACCGATCCCAAGGCGATCCGCGACGCCGTGGCCAAGCTCGACATCACCAGCGGCCCGGCGGCGACCGCGCTGGCCCCCGGGCGCATCCGCTACGACGAGCACGGGCGGCGCATCGGCGCGATCCCGATCATCGTCCAGTGGCAGGGCGGCGAGCCCTTCACGGTGGCGCCGAACGAGCTGGCCACGCGCAAGCTCGTCTGGCAGGCGGGGAAGTAGCGCACGGCGGGATGAAATAGAGCACCGCGCGAGCCCGACGTGGCGCTGGGCGATTTCCTCCAGTACGTGGTGACCGGTCTGCTCGTGGGCGGCGTCTACGCGCTCATGAGCATCGGGCTCGCGCTGATCTTCGGCGTCATGCGGGTCGTCAACTTCGCCCAGGGCGACTTCATGATGCTCGGCATGTACGTGACGTACTTCCTGACCACGGCGTACGGCATCGATCCCCTGCTCGGCGCCGTCGTCATCGTTCCGCCGTTCTTCCTGGTGGGGGTCGCCGTCCACCGCGTGCTCCTCGCGCGCGTGACGGGAGGCGGCGATCCCCAGCGCCTGATGGACACGCAGCTCATCCTCACCCTCGGTCTGTCGCTCATCATCACCAACGGCACGACCATGCTGCTCACGCCGATGCCCCGCGGCATCAAGACGTCGTACGCCACCCAGGCGTTCGCCGTCGGTCCAGTGTTGATGAACGAGGCGCGCTCCTATGCGTTCCTGATGGCGCTGCTCCTCGCCGGCGTCGTGTACCTGTTCCTCACGCGGACCGATCTCGGCAAAGCGTTGCGCGCGGCGGCCGACGAGCCGGAAGCCGCCGGCTATCAGGGCATCGACGTCCGCGCGATGCACGGCCTCGCCTTCGGCGTCGGCATCGCGCTGGTCGCGGCCGCCGGCGGGTTGCTCGCGACCTATCATCCGATCGAGCCCACGGTCGCGGTCAACTTCATCGTGCTGATGTTCGTCGCGGTCGTGCTCGGAGGCCTCGGGTCGATCCCCGGCGCGTTCGCGGGCGGCCTGGTGATCGGCATCGTCCAGTCACTCACGCTGCTCGTGCTTCCCTTCCAGCTCCAGAACGTCGGCGTCTTCATCGCCTTCCTGCTCGTGCTCTATCTGCGCCCCCAGGGCCTGTTCGGCCAGCGCCTGCGCGCGGTTTAATGGATCACACATTGGGGGGCCCCGAAATGGCCCCCGATGCTCAATCGAAGGGGGCTACGCCCCCCTCGGGACTCCCCCGGCCCCCGCGCTCGTCACGCCCCGGCAAAGCCGGGATGCTCCTCGACCTCCTCCCGATCGCCCTCGTCGTCCTCGCCGGCCTCGCCCTGACCTTCCTGCTCGGTGAGCGCTACCACCACCGCGTGCTTCAGCTCGTGTTCATCTGGGCGACGATGGGACTGGCCTGGAACATCATCAGCGGCTACGCGGGCCAGACCTCGTTCGGCCATCAGGCCTTCTTCGGTGTGGGCGCCTACGTGACGGTGCTGCTCGTCGTCACCGTCCGCCTCACGCCCTGGATCGGCCTCGTCGTCGGCATGCTGGCCGCGATGATGGCCGCCGTCCTCATCGGGTTCCCGACGTTCCGGCTGGCCGGCATCTACTTCGCGCTCGCCACCCTCGCCTATCCGCTGATCCTGAGGATCCTGATGGACTTCCTGGGCTACCAGGAAGTCGCGATCCCGATGATGCGCACCCGCCCCGTCGCGTTCATGCAGTTCAGCGATCCCCGCGCCTACGACGTGCTCGCCCTGGGCGCGCTCGCCGCCACCCTCGTGCTCTCGCACTGGATCGAGACGTCGCGACTCGGCTACGCGCTCCGGGCCCTGAAGGAGAACGAGCAGGCCGCCGAGGCGATGGGCGTGGACACCTTCCGCGCGAAGATGTTCGCCTACGTCCTCAGCGCCGCCCCGGCGGCGGTCGCCGGCGTCATCTACACCCACGCGATCCTGTTCATCGTCACGCCCGAGGCGGTGTTCGGCGTGCTGGTGATCGTGCAGACGCTCGTGGTCTGCCTGGTCGGCGGCGTCGGCAGCAAGTGGGGGCCGATCATCGGCTCGGCGCTCATGGTGCCGCTGAGCGAGATGCTCGACGCGACCGTCGGCGACCGGCTGCCCGGCATTCAAGGCGTCGTGTACGGCGGCGCGCTGGTGCTGGTGATGCTCTTCGCGCCCGAGGGCATTTACTGGCGGTGGCAGACGATCGCGCGCCGGCGACGCGCGACCGACACGAGCGCCGAGTCGGCCACGGCGGTCGCGCCGACGCCGCGCATGGTGGCCGATGCTGCCGGCCGGCCGAGCGTGGAGCGCGGCACGTCGCTCCTCGACGTCCGTGGCGTCTCGAAGGCCTTTCTCGGGCTTCACGCGCTCGACGACGTGAGCTTCACCGTCCGCGGTGGTGAGATCCTCGGCGTGATCGGGCCGAACGGGGCCGGCAAGACGACGCTCTTCAACGTGCTGAACGGCTTCCTCGCGCCCGACCGCGGCGACGTGCGGTATCGCGACGAGTCAGTCGCCGGGCTTCGTCCCAGCGCGATCTGCCGTCGCGGCGTCGGCCGGACCTTCCAGGTCGTGCGCGCGTTTCCCCACCTGACCGTGCTGGAGAACGTCATGGTCGGGGCGTTCGTTCGCGAGCGCGCGCCGGGGCCGGCGCGCGAGCGCGCGCAGGCGGCGCTGGCCGCGGTGGGCCTCGCCGCCCGTGCTGGCGTCGTGCCCGGCGGCCTCACCACGCTCGATCTCCGCTTGATGGAGCTCGCGCGATGCCTGGCCACCGCTCCCGAGCTCATCCTGCTCGACGAGCCGCTCGCGGGACTCTCGCGCGACGGCGTCGACACGATGATGACGCTGGTCCGCCGCGTGCGCGACGCCGGCGTGACGGTGGTGATCATCGAGCACACGATGTACGCGGTCGTCCAGCTCGTGGATCGACTCGTCGTGCTCGATCACGGGCGCCGCGTCGCCGAGGGCCTCCCCGCCGACGTGGTCCGCGATCCCGCCGTCATCGAGGCCTATCTCGGCCAGCGCTGGCTGACTCGTTCCATGGGGGGCCCCGAGATGGCCCCCCATACCCCCCAACCCTCGGGGCGCCCCGGCGGAGCCGTGGCTCCCCTCGACGCATGCTGAAGCTTTCCCAGGTCGGCGTCGCGTACGGCGGGCTGCAAGCGGTGGCCGGTGTCTCGCTCGACGTCGCCGAGGGCGAGTTCGTGACGATCGTGGGACCGAACGGCGCCGGCAAGACGACGCTGATGAAGGCGGTCGGCGGCGGCGTGCCGCTTCAGTCCGGCCGCGTCGAGTATCGCGGCCAGGACATCAGCGGACTGCCGGCGCACGCTCGCGCCCGCCTCGGCATCGCGCACGTGCCGGAAGGCCGCAAGGTCTTCCCGTCGCTCACCGTGCTCGAGAACCTCGAGATGGGCTCGTATCGCGCCGAGGCGCGACGTCACCGCGTCGAGGGCCTCGAGACGGTCCTGGGCCTCTTCCCCGTCCTGCGTGAGCGCCGCCAGCAGCTCGCCGGCTCACTGTCCGGTGGCGAGCAGCAGATGCTGGCCATCGGCCGGGGCATCATGGCGCTGCCCGATCTCCTGCTGCTCGACGAGCCCTCGCAAGGCCTCGGGCCGCGAATCGTGGAAGGCATCTTCGAAGCGATCGCCACGATCCGGCGCAGCCGTCCGGTGACGATCCTGCTCGTCGAGCAACGCGTGGTGGAGGCGCTCGAGTTGTGCGACCGCGGCTACGTGCTGGAGACCGGGCGCGTCGTCCTCAGCGGCGACCGGCAGATGCTCCTGGCCGACCCCCGCGTGCAGCACGCGTATCTCGGGGCGTGAGGGAGGTTCGTCACAGGTCGGATACTCTTGCGTGGTCCGGTGCGGCGGTGGGATGCTGGCAGCACCGTGACGATGACGCCGCGTTACTGGAACATGTGGTGGACTTTGACGATGGCCGCAGCGGAACTGACACTGCTGGTCGTCGTCCTCGAAGCTCTCGGAATTCTCCAGGACGTTGGCCTGGCGCTGGGCGTCGCCGGTGTGCTCCTGACCATCGTCTTCGGGCTCACCGCCTCGACACGCTCGTCACTCACGGGGTTCCGTGGTGGCGTCGTGCCCAGGCTGGACCGCATCATCACGCTTCTCGAAGAACGGCTCCCGCCAACGACGACGTAGCGTCGAGCCACGCCGGCAGCGTCAACGCCCGCTGAACCGTGGCGTCCTCCCCTCGCGATGAGCGACCATGCCCTCGTCGATGTCGTGGCTCCACTCGAGCGCGTGGCGGAGCGCGTCGGACAGCGTGCGGGCCGCGGTGAACCCGGACACCATGCGCGCGTTCATGATGCGCTTGGCTCCGCGGGTGGCGATCGGGCCGCTGGCGCCGATGCGGGCGGCGAGCGCACGCGCTTCGGGCAGCAAGCGCTCCTCGGGATGCACCGCGAGCACGAGCCCCAGCCGCTCCATCTCGCCGGCGTCGATCGTGCGGCCCGTGCAGATCAGCTCGAGGGCGCGGGCCCGGCCCACGATCGCCGGCAGGCGAACAGGACCGCCGGCGCCGGGAAAGCCACCCCACAGCGCCTCGGGCAGCGCGAACGTCGCGTGCGCGGCGGCCAGGCGGATGTCGCAGGCCAGCGACAGCTCGGCGGCGCCCGCGCGGGCGGCGCCGTTCAGCGCGGCGATCACGATCTGCGGGAGCGTCTCGATCGCGTCGTACAGGCGGTTGGCGAGGCGCACCATCTCGAGGATCTGCTCCTTGGTGTAGCTCGCCCGCACGGTCGGGTTGAGGATTCCCATCGAGAAGAACTCGCGGCCGCTGCCGGTGATGACGACGGCCTGGGCTTCGTCGTCGCCGCCGAGACGATCGACGACCTGCTGGAGGCCGAGCAGGACGTCGCGGGTGAGTCGGTTCTGATCCCCGGGCCGATCGAGCGTGATGGTGATGACGCGGTCATCGCGCTCGACGCGTAGCTCGTCCGATCCCATGACAGCCTCCTGGAAGCACGGCGGTGAGCGTCTCGCGGCCCGGGCGGGCGCGGCGTCACCTACATATGCTTCGAGGCCGAGGCTGTCAACTCGCGGGGTGCGGCTTGCGGCGTCAGCTCAGACGACGGCCGCGTCCGGCTCCGCCACCCGCTTCAGCTCCTCGAGGGCGATCGTGCCGTCGATCACCTTCTGAAAGCCGTCCTGGAACAGCGAGCGGGCGCCGTCGCGGCGGGCGCAGGCGCGCAGCTCGGGGTCGCTGGCCCGGTCGTTGATCATCGTGCGCAGCTCTTCGGTGATCGGGATCATCTCGAAGATGGCCGTGCGCCCGACGACGCCGGTGTCGTTACAGGCCTTGCACCCGACCGCGCGATAAATCATCAGCGGCTCGGTCATGCCGGCCATCATCTGGGTCTCGGCGTCGGCCGCCGTCGCCTGCTTGCAGGCCGAGCACAGCCGGCGGACGAGCCGCTGGCTCACCACGGCGGACAGCGACGATGCGATGAGGTACCGGGGCACGTCCATGTCGGCCAGCCGCGTGATGGCGCCGACCGCGTCGTTGGTGTGGAGCGTCGCAAAGAGCAGGTGGCCGGTCAGCGACGCCTGCATGGCGATGCGGGCCGTGTCCACGTCGCGCACCTCGCCGACCAGGATGACGTCGGGATCCTGGCGCAGGACGGAGCGCAGGCAGGACGCGAAGGTGAGGCCGATCTTTTCGTGCACGGCGATCTGCGTGATCCCGTTCAGCTCGTACTCGATCGGGTCCTCGATCGTGACGATGTTGGTGGTCTCCGCCTTGATCGCGTTCAGGCAGGCGTAGATGGTCGAGGTCTTCCCACTGCCCGTCGGCCCGGTGACGAAGATCGCGCCCTGCGGCCGGCGCATGATCGACTGGAGCGTGGCCAGGTGATCGGCGGACAGGCCGCAGCTCGGCAGCGGGATGGACACGCCATCGAGATCGAGGAGGCGCAGGACGAGCTTCTCGCCGTGCAGCGAGGGCACCGAGGACGCGCGGACGTCGAGCGCACGATTGCCCCGGACGAGGTGGATGCGGCCGTCCTGCGGCAGGCGATGCTCGGCGATGTCGAGGTTCGCCATGATCTTGATGCGCGACAGCACCGCGGCCCGCTCACTGACCGAGATGGTCGTGGCGTGCTGCAGAAGCCCGTCGATGCGGAAGCGCACCAGCAGGCCGTCGGTGGACGGCTGGAAGTGGATGTCGCTGGCGCGTCGTGCGATGGCCCGGTCGATCAAGTTGTCCACCAGGTCGGTCGCACTGAGCCGCGGAGCTGAAGGATTCCGGAACTCGGTGGCCGCCCCCCGACGAACGATCTCGAGCATCGTGACGGTACTCCTTTCGCGCAATTGCAGCCTGAGCAAGGTATGTCCTTCGATCTAGATGAGGCAATTTAACCCTGGGTATAGATTTCTATATCCTCCGATATACGCGACGAACCACTCACCGCGAGCGCACGGGTCGAGGCCCGTCAACCCGTCCGCCTCGAAAAAGCACGTCTCCACGCGGCGTTCGACGCCCCCTGGGCGACGTCGCGTCTTCGGGAGCCCAGGCCGTCACAACCGGGCGCGAGGCTCGGACGGTGGACACGTTTCCGACACCTTTGTAAGTTTCCTCGACGCCCATTCGGCCGGTATCTGGCCGCACGCGTCCATTCCTACGGAAGCTTTTCTTACGGAGCGACTCCCCCAGGTGTCAGGAACTTCGACGGTGGTTCATCCGCACCATCACCGCCACGGCCGGCAGCGTGATCAAAACCGCCGTGCTCACGGTCACGCCGCCCGCGCCTCCGCCGCCTCCCCCGCCACCGCCGTCGGCGGACAAGGTCGGCATCAAGGTCGCGGAGTACGTCGTCGCCAGCAAGATCCTGAACGTCCAGGCGACCAGCACCAGCACGAGCGCGACGCTGACCGTGTCCGTCACGTCGACGGGCGCCGCGATCGGGACGCTGACCAACAACGGTGGCGGCAAGTACACCGGTGCGTTCTCCTGGCCGGTGAACCCGGCGAACGTCACCGTGAAGAGCAGCCTGGGAGGTGCGGCGAGCTCCGCGGTCAAGGCGAAATAGGGCTGGTTGACTTTCACCGCGACCCCGACCTAGAGTCCGATCACTCTGTCGAGGTGCGGGCCGTGAAGATCAACCGTCTCGAGGCGATTCTCGTCGAGGTGCCGCTCCACCAGCCGGTCACGGGCGTTCACGGCCGCACCACGCTGCAGCGGAGCGTGCTCGCTCACGTCGTCGCCGACGACGGCCGCGAGGGCTGGGGCAACGTCGATCCGACTCCGGGTTACTCGAAGATCTCCGCCGACGGCGTCCAGGCGACGGTCGGGCGGCTCGCGCCTCGCGTCGTCGGCATGGACGCCTTCAACGTGCACCGCCTGCTCGCCCGGATGGACGAGGACACAGCGGTCGAGTCCGAAGCGAAAGCCGCCGTCGAGATGGCGGTGCTCGACCTCCAGGGCCGCGCGCTCGGCGTGCCCGTGCACACGCTGCTCGGCGGTGTCGTGCGCGACGAGGTGGGCCTCAATGCCTGGATCGGCGCCGTGGCGCCCGCCCAGGCGGCGCGCGAGGCCACGGCGTGGCTGGGCCGCGGCTTTCGCACGGCCAAGATCAAGGTCGCCGGCGCCACGGATGAAGGCATCGAGCGCGTCGCGGCGGTGCGCGCGGCGGTCGGTGATCGGCTGGCGCTCCGTGTCGACTTCAACGAGAGCCTGACGCTCGCCGAGTCGGCGCCGTTCATCCGTCGCCTCGAGCCCTATGCGCTCACGCTCGTCGAGCAGCCGATTCCCCGCGACGACATCGCGGGGCTCGCCGCCATTCGCCGCGCCATCTCGATCCCGCTCATGGCCGACGAGAGCGTGACCGGCCCCGGCTCGCTCGTCGAGATCATCCGCCGCGAGGCGGCCGACATCGTGAAGCTCAAGGTGATGAAGCAGGGCGGGCTGCTGCGAACGCGGGCGATGCTCGAGTGCGCCGCGGCCGCCGGCCTCCGCGTCGTCATCGGCCACGGCTTCGGGCTCACGCTCTCGACGCTGGCCGAGGCGGCCGTCGCGGCGACGAGCGACGCGGTGCTCGACGGCTGCGAAGCGGTGGGGCCGCTCAAGATGGCGGGCGACGTGGTGACCGATCCCGCGCGGCTCGACGCCGGCGTGTTGCGACTCTCGAGCTCACCGGGCCTCGGCGCCACGGTCGATCTCGATGCGCTCAAGCGCTACCGGGTGGCCTGAGCCGCCCGCCTCAACGGATCAGAGGAGACATCGCGATGAAGAACGGCTTCAAGGTCATGGACTCGGACCTCCACACGATGGAGCCCGACGGCCTCTGGGAGCGCTACCTCGACGAGCCGTTCAAGAAGTTCGCGCCGAAGTTCCTGCGCGGCACCGCCAACGCGCCGAACCAGCCCGTCATCAAGATCGGCGACCTCGAGCTCGGCGAGATGTCCAAGCGCGATCGCACCGCGGTAGTTGGTAAGGATCTGCAGCGCCGCGCGTTCACGCGGCATCCGCACTACGAGGCGGCGCACGCGCGAGGCTACGATCCGGAGTCTCACGTCCAGGCCATGGACATCGAGGGCATCGACGTCGCCGTGCTCTACGGAACGCGCGGGCGTCAGGTGCAGATGCACGACGACCTCGATCCGCAGGTGGCGACCGCGCTGGCGCGCGCCCACAACGAGTGGACCTACGACTACTGCCAGCACAACCCGGCGCGGCTGAAGTTCGCCGCCCAGGTCGCCTTCCGCGACGTTCCCGGCGCGATCGCCGAGGCCCGGCGCGCGGTTCGCGAGCGCGGCGCCGTGGCCGTGATCGGCAACCCGAACCCGATTCACGGCCGCCACGTTCACGATCCCGAGATGGAGCCGCTGTGGAGCGCCATCGAGGAGCTCGGCGTGCCCGTCGGCTTCCATCCGACCGGGCAGTCCTCACTGCAGGACGACATCGCGCGGCGGTATCTCGACACGCCCAACGGCCGCGTGATCGGCGTGGCCGGCCGGAATCCCATCGAGCTGATGATGGCGTTCGGCAGCATGGCCGCCGGCGGCGTGCTCGAGCGCCATCCACGCCTGCGCTGCGCGTTTCTCGAAGGGACGTGTGGCTGGTTGCCCTGGTATCTCTGGCGGCTGGACGAGGCGTGGGAAAAGTTCGGCCCCGGCTCCGAGGTCCAGATCTCCCAGCTCCCGAGCCAGTACTTCTTCCGCCAGTGCTTCATCGCCACCGACGCCGACGAGAAGCCGCTCCGTCAGGTCATCGAGGCGATCGGCGACGACAACATCGTCGTCTCGACCGACTACCCGCACTCCGACGGGCTCTTCCCCGTCGCCATCGAGGAGTTCGTGCACCTTGAAGGCGTGTCGGAAAAGTCGAAGGCCAAGATCCTCTGGGACAACTGCGCGCGGCTCTACAACCTGACCGGGATCAAGTAGCGCCGATCGGGTTGAGCCGGCGCGCGTTTTCCCCCGGCTCAGTTCGCCGCGTACGGCGACGAGGACGGCAGCGGCAGCACCGGCTCGTGGTGCTGGAGACTCTTCGGCCACACGACGTGCGCCTTGTCGTCGATGTACTGCACGATGACGGGGAACGCGCGATCGTTCTGGCCGGCCATGGCGCCGTCGCCGAGGAAGTGGACGCCGAACCCCAGCATGGTCCCGCCCTCCGACAGATCGACCTCGAGCGCGGCCTTGCGGAGCGCGTCGGCGTCGATGCCGCCGTACTTCTTGATGGCCCGGGGCAGGACCTCGCTCATGAACACGTAGGTGTTGCTGGCGGCCATGCCCACGTGGGCCGACTTGATCGCCGCGCCCGGCCGCGCCTTCTCGTACTCGTCGCCCACCATCTTGATCACCGGCAGCAGCTCGGGCCGAAGCGCCTTCTCGTTGGCGAGCCAGATCGAGATCGGGTCGACGTTGAAGATGAAGTTGACGTCCTTGCCCACCGCCTCCTTGAGCCGGTCGTACACGCCGTAGCCGGCGCCGTGGCCCACGATCGCGCTGAGCTTCAAGCCCTGCTCGCGGGCCTGGCGGAGGAACAGGACGATGTCGGGGTTGTAGCCGGTGTGGAACAGCACGTCGGGCCGGGCGCGCTTGAGCTTGATCACGAGCGACGAGAGATCCGGCGAGGTGGCCGCGTAGCCTTCCTTGAGCACGAGGTTGAAGCCGGCCTTGCGCGCGCCCTCCTCGTTGCCCTTGGCCACGTCGATCCCGTAGGCGCCGTCCTCGTGGATGATGGCGACCTTGACGTCCTTCGGGTCCTTCTTGAGCTTCTCCTTCGCGTTCTTGGCGATGAAGTCCATGGACATCATCCCGAACTGACGTCCGCTGGGCTGCGCGCGGAACACGTACTTGAGGTTCCGGTTCTCGAGCACGGCCGAGGAGATGCAGGAGGTGATCCACATGAACTTCTTGAGCTGCTCGACGCGGACGGCCACCGGCACGCACTGGGCCGACGAGTAGAAGCCGAGCAGCATGTCGACCTTCTCCTGCTCGACCAGCCGCACCGCCTCGTTGATGGCCACGTCCGGCTTGCTCTGGGCGTCCGCGTAGACCGCTTCGATCTGGTAGCCCTCGACGCCACCCTTCTTCGCGAAGTGGTCGATCATGATCTTCGCGCCGAGGGCGTGCAGGTCCGATCCGCCGCCGGCCAGCGGCCCGCTGTAGTCGTACACGACGCCGATCTTGAGCTTCTTCGCCTGAGCGAGGGCCTCGGGCGCGAGCGCGGCGCCCGCGACGAGCATGACGGCAACGAGCACACGCATGACCATGGCAGCCTCCCGGGGGTGGAGCGCATTACAAGGAACCCGTGCGCCCTTGTCAAGAGCGGCCGGCCAGGGTACGGTCGGAGCCTCCGCGGAGGAGCCATCCTATGAACTCACTCGTGTTGCTCGTCCTTCTAGGCCTCGGCCTGAGCCTCGGCGCAGCGATGCCGGCCTGGGCGCAGACGAAGTCGGAGCTGGTGATCGCCCTGTCGAGCTTCTCGGCCGAGACGGTCGACCCGGCGCTCCAGGGCCACAACGTGAAGTACTACCTGTCGCTCATGTTCGACTATCTCGTCGGCACGACGACCGACGGCCAGCCCTCGCAGGCCGGCGGGTTGGCCAGCAAATGGGAGAGCTCGGCCGACCACCGGCGATGGACGTTCCACCTCCGCAAGGGCGTGAAGTTCCACAACGGCGACGAGATGACGTCGGAGGACGTGAAGTTCAGCCTCCAGCGGGCGATGAGCAAGCGCTCGACCACCGGCTACGCGGGGCCGCTGCGCGCGCTCATCGTCGACATCGAGACGCCGGCGCCCGACCGCGTGGTCGTCGTGACGAGGGACCCGACGCTGATCATCCCGACCTATCTCTCACGGTCGCTGTCGACCGAAGGGATCGTGCTACCGAAGAAGTACATCGAGGCCAACGGCGACGACGTCTTCGCGCGCAAGCCCATCGGCACGGGCCCGTACAAGTTCGTCGAGCAGGTCGTCGGCTCGCACATCAAGATGACCGCCGTCGACAATCACTGGCGCATCGGCGTGCCGAAGTACAAGAACGTGACGTTCAAGCTCGTCCCCGAGGAGACCACGCGCATCGCGCTGATCCGCCGGGGTGACGTCGACGTGGCCGACATCAGCCGCGAGCGCGTGAAAGAGCTGGAGGGCGAGGGCTTCCCCATCCACATGCGCCGGGAGGAGGCCATCATCCACGCGTGGTGGATCCTCGGGCCCGACGGCCGGACGCCGCCGACGAAGGACAAGCGCGTGCGCGAGGCGTTGAACCTCGCCATCGACCGCACCGAGATCGCCCAGTCGATTTTCGGCGGCTACGCGGAGCCCGCATCCATCCCGATGGGGCTGTCGTGGTCGTTCAAGGAGATCGGCTTCAAGGTGACGCCGGACATGGTCTACGCTTACGATCCGGCGCGCGCCAAGAAGCTGCTCGCGGACGCCGGGCTCGGCGCGGGCTTCACGCTGGACGTCTACGCGTTCCAGCTCCCGGGCTTTGCCGAGGGCAAGTCGTTCGCCGAGGCGGTGGCCGGCTACTGGGAGAAGATCGGCGTGAAGAGCAAGCTCATCCCGGTGGACTATCCGGCGTTCCGCAAGATGTGGGTCGACCGCAAGGCGCCCGGCGCCGTCGGCTACTACAACATCGCCAACCGTGACTGGATCGGCACGTACGCGCTGCTCGAGAAGCAGGGCTACACGCCGTCCAAGCTGAACGACACCGTCAATGACCCGGAGATCGACGGCATGATCGCTCAGGTCATGCGCCAGACCGACCGGGAGAAGATCAACGCGCTCATGCGCAACATCTATACGCGGCTGCGCAGCGAGCACCACGGCCTGCCCGTCGTGTACGTGCACTCGCCGTACGCGGCCGCCAAGACGCTCGGCAAGTGGAACCCGGGCACCGTGATGTACGACCTGTTCCTCGACGAGCTGGCCCGCCGATAATTCAGTGCTGAGGTTCGTCCTGTTCCGTGTGCTGCAGTCGCTGGTCGCCCTGACCCTTCTGTCGGTCGTGGTCTTCGTTTTGGCCCGGACGACTGGCGACCCGCTGCACCTGATCCTGCCCATGTCGGCCACCGAGGAGGACTACGCCAACGCGCGCCGTTATCTCGGCCTCGACCGGCCGTACGTCGAGCAATATCTCTCGTTCGTCGGAAAGGCCGTCACCGGCGACCTGGGCACATCGATCCGCGCGCGCCGTCCGGTGATGGAGCTGATCAAGGAGCGCCTGCCCAACTCGCTGCGGCTAGCGCTCTTCGCGATGGGCGTGTCGCTGGCCATGGCGTTCCCGCTCGGCGTGATGGCCGCGGTGAAGAAGGGCAGCGCCATCGACCGCACGGCCCAGGTGATCTCCGTGCTCGGCCAGTCGCTGCCGACGTTCTGGGTCGCCATCGTGCTCGTCGAGTTCGTCGCCGGCCGGCTCCAGTGGCTGCCCGCCGGCGGCATCGAGGGCTTCGCGAGCTACGTGCTGCCTGGATTCACGCTGGGCTGGTTCGTGGTGGCCGGCATCATGCGCCTGCTGCGCTCGGGAATGCTCGAGGTCCTCGACTCGGAGTACGTGAAGCTCGCCCGGCTCAAGGGCGTGGCGGAGCACCGGGTGGTGTGGGTCCACGCGCTGAAGAACGCGCTCATCCCCGTCGTCACGTTCGCGGGCATCTACTTCGCGATCCTGGTCACGACGGCGATCGTCGTCGAGACGGTGTTCGCGTGGCCCGGGCTCGGGCGGCTGGCCTACGACGGCATCACCTCGCGTGACTTCCCGGTGATCCAGGCCGTGGTCCTCACCACCGCGGTCATCGTGTCGGCCGTGAACCTCGGCGTGGACTGCCTCTACGCCTTCATCGATCCGCGCATCCGGTACGGCCGATGATCCCAGTCGACCGGCGCACGTTCCTCTCAGTGCTCGTCGCGGGCGCGCTGATCCGCCGGCCCGCCGCGGAGGCGCAGCCCACGGGAAAGGTCTGGCGCATCGGCGTCCTCGAGCCCTCGCTGCCCGCCGCGAACGGCCACCTCGTTGCCGCCTTCCGGCAGGCGTTGCGCGAGCTCGGCTGGGAAGAAGGCCGCAACATCGTCGTCGAGACGCGATTCGCCGATGGCAAGCTGGAGCGCCTTCCCGCGCTCGCCAAAGAACTGGCCCAGCTGCGCGTGGACGTCTTCGTCGCCGCCGGCACGCCCGCCATCAGGGCTGCCCGCGAAGCGGCGCCGACCACGCCGATCATCATGTCGGCCGTCGGCGATCCGGTGGCCGAGGGGCTCGTGGCCAGCCTCGGCAAGCCCGGCGGCACCATCACCGGCGTCACCGTGCAGTCGCCGGAGCTCAGCGCCAAGCGTGTGCAGCTCCTCCAGGAGGCGGTGCCCCGGGTCTCGCGCCTCGCCATCATTTGGGACCCGGGCATCGTGCACGAGGTGCACGGCTTCAAGGAGGCGGAGGCGGCGGCCCGGTCGTTGGGCATCGTGCTGCTGTCGTTCGAAGTGAAGCGCGCGGACCAACTCGAAGCCGCCTTTGCTGGCATGGCGAGGGACGGCGCCAGCGGCGTCTTCGTGTTCCCGAACTCGATCACGAGCACCTTCGGCCGGCGCATCGCGGATCTCGCCCTCAAGCACCGCCTGCCCAGCGTGGCCGGCGTGCGGGAACTCGCCGATGCCGGCGTGCTCCTCGCCTACGGACCGGTCCGAGCGGAGAACTACCGGCGCGCCGCTACCTTCGTCCACCAGGTTCTGAACGGCGCCAGGCCGGGCGACCTGCCCATTCAGCAGCCGACGAAGTTCGAGCTGGTCGTCAACGTCAAGACCGCGAAGGCGCTCGGGCTCACGCTCCCGCAATCGCTGCTGGCGCGCGCGGACCAGGTGGTCGAGTGAGTGTCCTCGCGGTTCCCGAGAGCGAGGCGCGCCCGGCGACGCGGGCGCGCGGCCGCCGACTGCCCGTCGTCTCGATCTCGATCATCGTCGCCTTCGTGCTCATCGCGCTGCTGGCGACGCTGCTCAGCCCGCACGATCCCTACGAGCAGTCGCTGCGCCTGCGCTTCCGGCCGCCCGTGTGGGAGGAACGCGGCGCGTGGACGCACCCGCTGGGCACGGACCGCCTCGGCCGCGACATGCTCTCGCGCATGATCTACGGCGCGCGCGTCTCGCTGGCGGCGGGCGTCGTCACCGTCCTGGTCGCGAGCGCATTCGGCGCCGCCGTCGGGCTCGTGGCCGGGTATTACGGCGGCCGCGTGGATGCCACGCTGATGCGCGTGACCGACGCGACGATGGCGTTTCCGGTGATCCTGCTCGCCCTGATTCTCGCGGTGACGGCGGGCCCGAGCTTCGCCAACGTGGTGCTGGCGATCGCGGTGATCCTGTGGGCCCGCTACGCGCGCGTCATCCGGGGCCAGGTGCTGAGCCTGATGGAGCTCGACTTCATCGCCCAGGCCCGCATCGCCGGCGCCGGCGCCGCACGGATCATCACGCGGCATCTCCTGCCCAACACGCTCAACACGCTGGTGGTGCTCGTCACGCTGCAGGTCGGCTACGTCATCATCGTGGAGGCGTCGCTCTCGTTCCTCGGCGCCGGCATCCCACCGCCGACGCCCGCCTGGGGATCGATGATCGCCGAGGGCCGCGACTTCGTGACGAGCGCCTGGTGGGTGTCGCTCTTCCCGGGGCTGGCGATCCTGCTGGTGGTGCTCGCCTTCAATCTCCTCGGCGACTGGCTGCGCGACACCCTGGACCCCAAGCTCCGCCAGCTCTGATCCCCCGCATCGACGTTCGCGACCTTCGGACTCACATCGTCACCCGCTGGGGAACGATCAAGGCGGTGGACGGCGTCAGCTTTGCGCTCGGCGAGGCCGAGACGCTCGGGCTCGTGGGCGAATCTGGCTCGGGTAAGAGCATGACGTGCCTGAGCCTCGTGCGCCTCGTCCCGCGGCCGGCGGCGCGGATCGTGAGTGGCCAGGCCCTGCTCGACGGCGACGATCTGCTCAGAAAGAGCGAGCGCGAGATGCAGCGGATCCGCGGCCGTCAGGTGGCGATGATCCTCCAGGATCCGATGAGCTCACTGAACCCGGTGTTCTCCATCGGCATGCAGATGCGCGAGCCCCTGAGGATGTACCACCGCCTGCGCGGCAGCGCGCTCGGCGCGCGCGCCGCCGAGCTCCTGGCCGCGGTGAAGATCCCGTCGCCGGAGGCACGGCTCCGCGCGTTTCCCCATCAGCTCTCTGGCGGCATGCGCCAGCGCGTCGTCGGCGCGATGGCCATCGCCGGCCCGCCGCGCCTGCTCATCGCCGACGAGCCGACGACGAGCCTCGACCTCACCATCCAGGCGCAATATCTCGGTCTCCTGAAAGAGCTCCAGCAACGCCACCGGTTCGCGATGATCTTCGTCACGCACAACCTGGGCATCGTGGCCCGCACGTGCGATCGCGTCGCGGTCATGTACGCCGGCCGCATCGTCGAGGCCGGCCCCGTGCGCCAGATCTTCACGGCGCCGGCCCATCCGTACACGAAGGCGCTGCTCGAGTCGATCCCACGCTTCGGCGCCCGGCGCGATCGCCTGACGGCCATCGCCGGCCAGCCGCCGGACCTGGCCCGGCTCGGTGAGGGCTGCGCGTTCGCGCCGCGCTGTCCGCAGGCGATGGCCCGCTGCACGGAGGACGCGCCGCCCGAGACGGCCGTGAACCCCGGTCACACGACGCGGTGCTGGCTCCATGTCCCGGCCTGAGAGCGGCGCGCCGAACGGCACGCCCCTGCTCGAGACGACGGATCTCACCAAGCACTTCAGCGTGCGTCGCGGGACGCTCGGCTTCGGCACCGGCCTCGTGCGCGCGGTCGACTCGATCTCGTTCACCATCGACGCGGCGACGACGCTCGGGCTGGTCGGGGAATCCGGCTGCGGCAAGACGACGACGTCGCGGCTGATCCTCGGCCTCGAGCGGCCGACGGCCGGCAGGATCCGGTTCGAGGGCAAGGACGTCGCCACCCTCGGCCGCGATGACGGCCGCCACTACCGGCGCTCGGTCCAGGCGGTCTTCCAGGACCCGTACGCCTCGCTCGACCCGCGCATGCGCGTGAGCGCGATCGTCGCCGAGCCGCTCGTGATCAACTCCGATCTCGACGCCGTGGCGCGCCGCCGCCGAGTGGCCGAGCTGCTCGATCTCGTCGGGCTCCCCGAGCGCGCGGCGACGCTCTATCCGCACGAGTTCTCGGGCGGCCAGCGCCAGCGCATCGCCATCGCGCGGGCGCTCGCGCTCGAGCCGAAGCTCGTCGTGCTCGACGAGCCGGTGTCGGCGCTCGACGTGTCGATTCGCGCCCAGATCCTGAACCTGCTCCGCGACCTCCAGCAGCGCCTGGGCGTGTCGTATCTCTTCATCGCGCACGACCTGGCCGCGGTCGCCCACATGAGCCACACGATCGCCGTCATGTACCTGGGGAAGATCGTGGAGTGGGGCGACGCCGAGGCGGTGGCACTGGAGCCGCAGCATCCGTACACGAAGGCGCTGTTCGCGGCGGCGCTGCCCATCGACCTCGACGGCCCGCGCGAAGAGGTGACGCTGGCCGGCGAGGTGCCGAGCCCGCTCGATCCACCCGCCGGGTGCCGCTTCCATCCGCGGTGTCCGTTCGCGCTGCCCCGGTGCGCGACCGAGGAGCCCGCGCTGCGAACGCAGATGGGACGGCTCGTCGCCTGCCACCTCTATTGAAGCCGCCCTCTATGGCGCGCCTCTATTGAAAGACAGCGCGACGAGCCGACCGGCTGCGACGTCCTACTTCAGGCTGTCGGCGCCCGCCTTCGCGATCTGGGCGTCCTGCTGCGAGGTGACGCCGGAGACGCCGATGCTGCCGATGAGCTTGCCGTCCACGACGATCGGAATCCCGCCCTCGAGAGGGCTGGCACCGCTGAGCTTCAGCAGGCGGAGGTTCGAGCCGCCCTGCTCGATGGCGTCCTGGAACGCCTTGGTCGGCCGCCGGAACGCCACCGCCGAGTAGGCCTTGTCCTTCGCGACCTCGGTGCTGCCGAATTGCGTGCCGTCCAGGCGCTGCAGCATGACCAGATTTCCGCCGGAGTCGTGGATGGCGATGGCGACGTTCCAGCTGTTCTTCTTCGCCTCGGCCTCGGCGCCTGCCATGACCTTCTTGGCCTGCTCGAGGCTGATCGGCGTGCCATAGGCGGGTGGCGGCGGCGGGGCCTGCTGGGCGCCCGCCGAGGCGACCGCGACGAGCAGGATCGTGACGACCAGGAAAGAGAGCAGCTTGTTCATGGGTTCCTCCTCGTGAAGCGATTGGGCGCCGGCATTCTACTCGGGGCCCGACGGCCTGTCACCGACGCGGCTTGACCACGCGCGCGGCCGCACGCTAGGCTCGCCGCACTCGTCGTCCCGCCGGAGGAGACGTCAAATGGATTGCAGCCGTCGCGATGTCCTGAAGCTGGGGGGCCTGACGCTCGCGGCTACCACGCTCCGGCCGGTGCGGGCGCACGCCGACACGCCGAAGCGGGGCGGAACGATCACGATTCGCGCCTGGGATCCGCCGCACTTCGACCTGCATGCCGTCGGCGGGTTCTCGTACAAGACCCAGATCGTCCTCTCCTTCACGCACAGCCGGCTCATTCGCCACAAGGCCGGCCCCGGCGTGGCGCCCGGCTTCTTCCCCGTCGAGGGCGATCTCGCCGAGTCGTGGAGCCAACCGAATCCGACGACGTACGTCTTCAAGCTGAGGCGCGGCGTCCGCTGGCACCCCAAGCCGCCGGTGAACGGCCGCGAGCTGACGGCGGAGGACGTGCGGTACACGGTCGAGCGCTTCCTCGCCACGCCGGGCAACGCCAACGCGCAGATGCTGCAGTCGATCGACAAGGTCGAGACACCGGACAAGTACACGATCAAGTTCACGCTGAAGGAACCGGCGGCGTGGTTCCTCGACGTCCTCGCCACGCCCATGGTCGTCGCCATCGTCGCCCGCGAATGCGTCGAGAAGTTCGGCGATCTGAGGAAGCCGGAATCGGTGGTCGGCACCGGGCCCTGGATGCTCGACAGCTACCGTCCGAACGTGGGGCTCACGCTCGTTCGCAACCCGAGCTACTTCATGGCCGGCCTTCCCAATATCGACCGCGTCGAGCTCGTCGTCGACGAGGACAACGCCTCGCGCATGGCCGCCTTCCTCAGTGGCAAGTACCACATCGGCTGGGAGTTTCCCGGCACGATCAACCGGACCGACTGGGTCCAGATCAAGGACACGCTCCAGCAGAAGCGGCCGGGACTCCGCGTCGCCGAGTTTCCCGGCAACGTGATGACGCACATCTCGATGCGGACGGACCGGCCGCCCTTCAACGACGTCCGCGTCCGGCGAGCCATGTCGCTCGCCATCGATCGCCAGGGCATTCTCGACGCCGTCGCCGAAGGCTTCGGCGCCCCCAACCCGCCGGTGCCGGCCGCGCTCAAGGAATGGTCGATCCCGATGGCGCAGCTCGGTGAAGGCGCGCGCTGGTACAGGTACGACCCCGCCGAGGCCAAACGTCTCCTGGCCCAGGCCGGCTATCCGAACGGCTTCCCGGGCTCCGTCTGCTTCACCACGTACGGGTCGACGATCCTCGTCGACGCCGCCCAGCTCATCATCAAGCACCTCAAGGACGTCGGGATCGAGACGCGGCTGGACCAGAAGGAGTACGGCGCCTACGCGTCGACGTGCTTGCTGGGCAAGTTCGAATCCATGGCCTACGGCCCGCAGGCGCCGTTCCTCGATCCCGACAACTTCCTCTACGGCCAGTACTATCCCGGCGAGCCGCGGAACCAGAGCCACGTGAACGATCCGGCCCTCACCGACCTCCTGCTCCGCCAGCGGCGCACGTACGACAACGTCCAGCGCCGCCAGATCATCTACGACCTCCAGCGCTACCTGGCCAACCAGCAGTACTACGTGCAGCTCGGCTCGCCGTCGTACACGGCGGTGTGGGACGCCGCACTCAAGAACTACGGCCCGAACCTCGGCTTCGACTACGGCGGGCGACTGATCGCGGCCTGGCTCGACCGCTGACGCCGTGCTGCGGCGGTATCTGGCCACCCGCCTGCTCGTCGCCGTTCCGTCGCTGCTCATCGCGTCGTTGATCGTCTTCACGCTGCCGCGGCTCATCCCGGGTGACGTGGTGAGCCTCATGCTCGAGGAGAAGGCGTACGCGCGCGACCTCGCCGAGCTGCGCGCCAAGCTCGGCCTCGACCGCCCGCTCCACGTCCAGTACGTCGAATGGCTCGGCCACATCGTCCGCGGTGACCTCGGCGAATCGCTGTGGACGCGCCGGCCCGTGCGGGAGGAGCTGGCGCGCCGGCTCCCGGTGACGCTCGAGCTCGGCGCCTCGAGCGTCGTCTTCGCCGTGATCATCGCGCTGCCCATCGGCATTCTTTCGGCGATCCGCCAGGACACGCTCAGCGACTACCTCGCACGCAGCGCCGCCATCCTCGGGCTGTCCGTGCCCGGCTTCTGGCTGGCCACGCTCGTCATCGTCCTGCCGGCGATCTGGTGGGGCTGGAGGCCGGTCTCCGAGTACGTGGAGTTCGCCCACGACCCCGCCGGCCACCTCGTGCAGTTCCTCCTGCCCGGATTCATCCTCGGCGTGGCGGCCGGCGCCGCGCTCATGAGGCTGACGCGGGCCATGCTGCTCGAGGTGCTGCGTCAGGATTACGTCCGCACCGCGTGGGCCAAGGGGCTGCGCGAGCGGGCCGTCGTGCTCAAGCACAGCCTGAAGAACGCCTTCATCCCGGTGCTGTCCGTGTTCGGCATCCAGATCGCGCAGATCTTCGGCGGCGCCGTGATCATCGAGACCATCTTCGGCCTGCCCGGCCTCGGGCGTTTCCTCTTCGAGGCGATCTCCCAGCGCGACTATCCGGTCATCCAGGGCGTCAACCTCGTCGTCGTCGCCGCCATCGTCCTGGTCAACCTGGCGGTGGACACGCTCTATGCCGTCCTCGATCCGCGCATCCGGTACTAGCTCGGCCCTCGCCCGCGCCGCGCGCCGCAAGCCGCTCGGCACGTTCGGCGCGGTCATCGTGCTGGTCTTGCTGGTCATGGCGGTCTTCGCCGAGCGCATCGCGCCCCACGCCTACGACGAGACCATTCGCGGAGCGCGCATGAAGCCGCCGAGCACCGCGTACTGGCTGGGCACGGACAACCTCGGCCGCGACATCTGGAGTCGCATCGTCTATGGAGCCCGCGTCTCCGTCCTCGTCGGGTTCGCGACCGTGCTGCTCGGCACCGTCGTGGCCACGGCGATCGGCGTGTCCTCCGGCTACGTCGGCGGGGCCTATGACCTGTGCGTCCAGCGTGTCGTGGACGCCTGGATGTCCTTTCCCTATCTCGTGATCATCCTGTCGGTGATGGCCGTCCTCGGCCCCGGGCTCCTCAACGTCGTGCTCTCGCTCGCGCTCATCATCGCCGCCACGAGCTCGCGCGTGATCCGCGGCGCCACCCTCGCGGTCGCCGGGCAGACCTATGTCGAGGCGGCGTATGCCACCGGGTGCCCGCACCGGCGCGTGATCGTGCGCCACATCCTCCCCAACGTGATGCCGACGATCATCGTGCTGGCGACCATCAGCCTGGGCGGCGTGATCCTCGCCGAGTCGGCGCTGTCGTTCCTGGGGTTCGGTGTCCCGCCGCCGTTCCCGTCGTGGGGGGCGATGCTGTCGGGGTCGGGACGGACGTACATGTTCCGGGCGCCCTGGATGGCCATCTGGCCCGGCGTGGCCATCTCGGTGGCCGTCTTCGCCTTCAACATGCTCGGCGACGCGCTCCGTGACGTCCTCGACCCGCGCTTGAGAGGGACGTGACTCAGCCCTGTGATGCGCGCAGCCGCGGGAACACGACGTCGCGGAACGCGACGACCTCCTGCTCCGGCGCCGCGAAGGTCAGGAGCGGCATGAGGTAGAGACTCTTCACGCCGAGCTTCGCCATTTCGAGGATCCGGCCGGCGACGTCGGACGGCGTCCCGATGAGCCCGTACGCATCGCAGAGCTGGGCGACGACGTCGTCGGGGACGAACGACGTGGCCTTGATGGCCGCCTCCCAGTCGTGGGCGTGCGAGAGATCGGGATAGATCTTGTAGACGGCGTCCGGGATCTCGAGCGGCGGAAGCTTGACCCCGGCGGGGCCGAGCCAGTGGCCGCCCCAGCGCAGGACGCCCCAGTGCACCGCCGTCGGCCGCGCCAGCCGCCGCGCCTCGGCCGTGGTCGCCGCCGTCCCCGTCCTCACCGCCCAGATGATCTCGAGGTCGTCGAGCCGGCGCCCGCTCCGCCTGGCGCCGCGCTCGAGGTGCTCGAGCGCCGACTGCACGATCCCACGGTTGAACCCGACGAGCAGCAGCGCCCCGTCGGCGATCTCGCCGGCGACCTCGATCGCCTTCGGCCCCGACGCGGCCATGATCACCGGGATGTGGCGGCCCGACGTGAAGGCCAGCCGTCCCGGCGTGCCGTCGAAGTCGACCGTCTTGCCCGCGAGCAGTCCCCTGACCGTCCCGATGCACGCGCGCATCTCGGCGAGCGTCGCCGGCTTGCGGCCGATCGTGCTCGCCGACGTGTAGCCGGTGCCGATCACGAACTTCACCCGCCCCGGCGCGAGCTCCTCGACGGTCTGGATGGCGCCGGCGAGGACGGACGCGTGACGTGTGAACGGGTTCGTAACGGCAGGAAACAGCGTCAGCCTCGACGTGTGCGCGGCGGCCTGGCCGAGCGTGACGAAGCTGTCACGCGAGATCACCTGACTGTCGAGGATTCCGGCGCCCTCGAAGCCCGCGGCCTCGATGTCCTGGATCAGGCGCATGAGTTGTGGCATCGGGGCCGTCCCCGGCACTCGCATGTGAACGCGGACACGCTCGCTCATCGTCGTCTCCTGGTGGGAGGTTCGTGCGGCAGTCCGAGAGTACAACGGGCCGCTTGACTTCGCTGCGGGAGAGCAGTACTGCTCGGGCCACTTGCCCGTGGGACCAAGGAGGCCAGCATGGCGCACTATCTGACCGACGCGGAGCTCGAACGGACGGCGCCGGCCGAGGTCGCATCGTTCAAGGGCCCGGTGCCAACGCAGATCGTCTCGAATGGCGAGTTCAACCCGCCGCCGCAGACGCAGGAGCAGCGCCGCGTCGAGTCACGCGTCGACGCGCTGGCCGGCGACCTCGCGCCGCGTCACGGGCTGAGCCGGCGCCAGTTCCTCGCCAGCAGCGCCGGCATGGCCGCGGCCTTCCTCGCCATGAACGACGTGTTCGGGCCGGTCTTCGACGTGAATCGGGCCGAGGCGGCCACACCCGGACTGGCCGATGCGCGAGCCCAGGCGCTGGCCGGCCAGCTCATCGTCGATGCGCAAACGCACTTCGTCCGCGACGACTTCAAGCAGGAGGGGCTGCTCGACCTGGCGAAGTACGCCAAGCAGCACTGGAACCGCGGGCTCTGGGGCGAGTCCACGCTGGCCCGCTACAAGTTCGAGAACTACGTGAAGGAGATCTTCGTCGACAGCGACACGAAGGTCGCGCTGCTCTCGGGCGCGCCCTTCGACGATCCGACGTGGAATCTCCTCACCAACGACCAGATCGCCACCGCGCGGGCCGCCATCAACCAGATCGCCGGCTCGCGCCGCCTGCTCGGCCACGCCGTCTTCACGCCGAAGAAGGCCGGCTGGCTCGACGAGGTGGATCGGGCGATCGCCACGCTCAAGCCCGATAGCTGGAAGGGCTACACGATCGGTGATCCGCTCTTCCCCTCCAAGCAGGGCTCGTACTGGTGGCTCGACGACGAGAAGCTGATGTACCCGTTCTACGAGAAGATCGTGAAGGCCGGCATCACGACGGTCTGCATCCACAAGGGCCTGCTTCCCGCCGACTACGAGAAGTCCTGGCCGGGCGTGTGGGAGTACGCCACCGTCCGCGACGTCGGCAAGGCGGCCAAGGACTGGCCGCAGATCAACTTCGTCATGTATCACGCCGCGCTCCGGGCCTTCCTCGAGACGCCCTCCGCGGCGCTCAACGAATTCGAGCAGACGGGCCGGATCAAGTGGGCGACCGACCTCGCCGAGATTCCCTCGAAGCTCGGCGTGAAGAACGTCTACGCCGAGGTGGGGACGGCGTTCGCCAACTCCGCGGTGGCCGACCCGCGCTTCGCCGCGGCCTTCGTGGGAACGCTGGTGCGCGGCCTGGGCGCCGAGCACGTGCTGTGGGGCACCGACTCGCTCTGGTACGGCTCGCCGCAGTGGCAGATCGAGGCGCTGCGCCGTCTCGAGATCCCCGAGGAGATGCAGCGCAAGCACGGGTTCGCTCCGCTCGGCCCGGCCGACGGCATCGTGAAGAGCGCCATCTTCGGCGGCAACGCGGCGCGGCTCTACGGATTGCACGTGAAGGCCGTCCTCGGCGAGATCGGGAACGACCAGGTGGCGGCGATCAAGGCGCAGTACGTCGCGATGGGTGGGATGCGGAGCAACACCCGTTATGGATACGTCGCGCGAGTCTAGACCCGCGAGCCGGCGCGGGTTGTCGGCGCGGAGCTGCGTGCCAGGCTGCGGGCCTACTTGAACGCCGCCATCAGCGAGGCGCCGCTTCAAAGGTTCCTGGAGCAGAACCCGCTGGTCCTCGTTCGATATCTCGCCGGTGGCACCCGCTGGGTGATTCCCGGATTGCGACTCGGATCCCGGTTCACTCCCGACTTCGTGATCGGTGAGCAGCACGCCAGCCGGTCTCGCTGGACGCTCGTCGAGCTGGAGAGCCCGTCCGTCCGACTCTTCACGCGGAGCGGGGACGCCACGCGAGCGCTCCTCCACGCCACGAGCCGGATCCGAGGATGGCGCGACTGGCTCCACGACCACAGCCGCTATGCGCGGGAACACCTGAACCTGGCCCACGTCGGCGGCGACGCCCAAGGGGTGATCCTCATCGGGCGGCGCGCGCGGCTCGCGCCCGAGGACGTGCAACGACAGCGGCAACTGGAAACCGAGCACAAGGTGGCGATTCGTACGTACGACTGGCTGGTCGATGGAGCGCCGGAGACGCAGACCCGACCACACGGACGGTGATCGGCGACGGCGCTACGCCCGGCGGATGTCGGGACGCGCGAGCAGCGCGCGGATCTGCCTCAACACCTCCGCCGGAAGACACGGCTTGACGACGTACGCGTCGCAGCCGGCGTCCAGCGCGTGCTCGACGGCCGGCCCGAAGGCGTGTCCGGTACAGGCGAGGATCGGAATGTGCGCCGTACGCGGATTCTGCTTGAGCTGGCGCGTCGTCTCCCATCCATCCAGCCGCGGCAACGAGAGATCCATGACGATCGCGTCGGGGCAAGCCGTCTGCATCACTCGCAGCGCGGTGACGCCGTCGCCAGCCACGAGAAACTGAACGCCCTGTGAGGCGAAATACGAGCAGTACATCTCACGCTCTTCGGCGTTGTCGTCGACGACGAGGACGAGCAGGACGGGATCACGGCGGCTTCCGAGCGCGCTCGATGCAGGCGGGGGGGAGTCAGGGCGACGACGACGCTGTCGCTTCATTGGCTGTGAGTCTAACGCTCGTTTGCCTCGCGCGAAATCGCTCGCCAGGTATAGGAAAACATTTACCCAAGCTCCTTCAGCCGAGGCATGACTTCGGCCGAAAACAGCCTGATTCCCTTCTCGGCCTCCGCGTGCGTCAGGAACCCCGAGCGGCCGATCATCACCAGATGACCGAAGCCGCCGACCTCCGTATAGAAATCGTGGATCTGACGGTACACCGTGTCGGGATTGCCGGCGAACAGGATGCCCCGCTCCCTCGCCTGATCCGCCGTCAAGCCGATCAGCGTCGCGGCGTTCTGGCTC
>QHTB01000089.1 GCA_003220615.1 Candidatus Rokuibacteriota bacterium | reverse complement strand
GGTAGCGACCGCCGCTCGTGTACACCATGAAGAGCACGTTCTTGTCCACGTTCATCAGGTGCACCCGCGCCGCCTTGAACGGCTTGGGCGCGTTCACGACGCCGGTGAGGGTGGCGGTCCCCGGGAGCGTGTCGCCATCGGCCGCACGCGCCGGCGCGAGCGCGGTCGAGCCGTAGACGCAACCGAGGCCGAGCAGGATCACGACGGTGACGAGGAGGTATCGCTGGCGCATGGCGAGCTCCTTTTGAGCGAGGCTGGCTGGCCGGACTCTACGGCACGCCTGGAACCTTGTCAAAGAAACCCATCGGTGCTCATGACCGGTCACGTCGTCGCGGCCGCGCGCCGCGCCTCCCGGAGCCCGGCGAGGATGGCGTCGCGGTCGAGGCTCATCTCCATCAGCGCGACCTGGGCTTCGTAGACGTCGCCCGGCACCTGATCGCGGACTTCCGGCTCGAACACGTGGAACACGGGGAGCCCCAACGGGACTCCGGCCAACGGGCCCGCGTAGGAGGGATCACCGGCGACGACGGTCTGAGCGAGCGTCTGCGTACTCTCGGCATCGGGAGTCCCGAGCAGGACCACGACGTCGTTCCCGTGCTCGTCCGCCACTCGCTTTACCGCCGCTTGATCCTCCAGGCCCATGGCGCCGGCCGCCGTTCAGACGTAGCAGGCGGTCAGCGTGAGCACGACCTCGGCGCCCGCGCGGCTCGCACACTCCGCCACTGCCGGGCCCGGCACGCCGTCGCGCTCGCCGAGCGCGATCACTTTCTTGCCTCGAAGATTCATGCCTTGCTCCTTTCTTCTCAGCTCGCACCGTTGCGTTCCAGGACGAGCGAGAGCCCGTCCGGAAGCTGCGTCATCCTTCCGAGGAAGAGACTGCCCTTGCCCGCGAACATCGTCCGCGTGAGATGACCCTCGGTGAGCCCGCGTCGCGCGTGGGCGAGGTAGGGGATCGCGGAGGCGATGTGGCCCTGCGTCGGCGAGAACCCCGGCATGCCGCGCGTGCGGACGAACTCGTCGATGGCCTCGCGGGCGATCAGCTTCTCGACGACGGCGAGGCTCGCCAGCGTCCGGTAGTTGTTGAGCGGGACGTTACCGCTGCCAGCGGGCTCGGTGGCTTCGGGGTTGTGGAGCTCGAGCGAGAACCGATCGACGTCGAGCAGCGTCAGCCCGATGCGCGCGAGCGGCTCGCTGTAGAGCGCCTTCATGATCGCGAGCGGGGCCGATCCCGAGCCGACCTCGTGGCGGCCGATCGCATCCAGTCGCAACACTGGCGAGACGCCATCGTCGCGCGCGACGTGGACGGCGAAGCCGGCCAGGACGTCCTCCACGATCGGGATCGCGTGCTTCACGTGGCCCTGGAACTTCATCCCGAGCTTCGCGAGCGAGCCGCCCGCGACGACCATCACGTCGTCGTGAAGTCCCGAGCGCACGAGGGCGCCGGCGAGCATGAGCGCATGCATCGGCGCGCAGCAGAATGCCTTGACGTCGCTGCCCGTGGCGCGCGCGCACCCTGCCCACTCCGCCACCGCCTTGGCAACGTTGCCGCCGCCACGCTGATAACGGTCGCCCACGGCTTCCTCGCCGCAGCTCATGACGTAGCGGACGTCGCTGGTGGCGATCGCGCCGGGCCGAGCGAGCAGGTGGCGCAGGGCGAGCGCCGCCGTCGCCTTGCACGCGAGATTCTCCAGCAGCACCTGGCCGGTGAGCGTGTCGTCCTCGTCGTGGCCGGGCAGCATCGCCCCGAGCAGCTTGCCGTCCGCACCGACGATCGGCGTCGCCTTGTGCCGCTCGATGCGCTCGTCGAGCACGGCGGCGCTGACACCGGCGGGCACCGCGGGGCGTCCCGACTCGCGGCCGACCACTGGATGAGCGTCGAGCGCGGGGCGCGCGCGGTCGGCGCTTTCGCCGGCGAGCGCCAGCAGGTCGAAGCCGTCGCACGTCGCGAGGAGGCCGAGGAATTCGTCCTCGGGCATGATTTCGCCGTCCGGACCGAACCGCCCCGCGCCCGCAACCGGATGACGGTGCCACGGCACCAGCCGCGCCGCGAGATCGTCCACGCCCAGGTTGCCGATGAACACCTGGTTCGGCGCGTACGTGCGCGCCGCGTCCCAGTCACGCAGGTGCGGCCGCAGGTACTCGACCGGATCCTTCACCTCGCGCAGCGCGCGCAGCGGCTTCGAGCCGAGTCGGACGAGGCTGGGGACGTGAGCGAGCACGAGTGAGACTGCGCGGATGACGGGCATGCGGCATTTCAATGGACCGGCCGCCGCCCTGTCAAGTCGGCCGGCCCCGCCCTCAACGCGCGGTAGCGCGCGGGCGTGAGCCCGAACGCCGATTTGAAGGCGCGGGTAAAGTGCGCCTGATCGGCAAATCCCGCCTCACACGCCACGTCGACGAGTGGGCACTGTTGATGGATCCGGTCCCTCGCGAAGGCGAGCCGACGCATGAGCAGGTAACGATGGGGGCTCGTACCCAGCATGATCCTGAACTGGCGGGCGAGGTCGTAGCGAGTCAGTCCAGTGATCGGCTCGAGCTCCGACGAATGCACGACGCGGGTTCGCTCCGCATCGAGGAAGCGGCGGGCGCGCTCGACCGCGGAGACGTCGACGCGTGGTGACGCCGCCGGTCGCCCCCCGCGCTCCGCCGACATCAGTCCTTCGGCGAGCTCGACGATGAGGCTATCGACCGAGAGTGATTCCAGCGAGGTACGAAACGCCTCCTCGACGGCTCGCGACAGCCTCGCGTTCACCGAGACCGGCTCGCTCACGAACGGCAGCGGATACGGCCTCCCGCGGGCGGCCCGGAGCGCCTCGCAGAGGTAGGCGGGCTCTATATAGATGATGCGGTACCCGAAGCCGTCCGCCGTGCCCGCGCGTCCGTCGTGGGCCTCGTCTGGATAGAGCACGACGACCTGCCCACGGGTGCTGACCCGCGCCGAGCCCCGGTAGTCGAAGACCTGAACGCCGCGGTCGGTGACCCCGACGGCGTACGTGTCGTGGCGGTGCTTCTGGTAGACCTCGCCGGTCAGCGAGGCGCGGAACAGCTCGACACCTTCCACCGGCGTCGAGCTGGCAAGCCAGCCCGCGACCGCCCCCTTGCACGATCGTTCAAGACCCTCGCCGCCCGATCTGGTGTTCTCGATGCCCATACGCCTGGAGGTAGAGTACGACTACAGAGCGGGCCGTTGCGTTCCTTCTCTTCACCCTCGTCGCCGCGATCACTCCGGGGCCGAGCAACATCATGCTGACCGCCGCGGGCGCGAACGCCGGCGTGCTCAGAGGGCTTCCATGCCTGCTCGGCGTCATGGTGGGCATGGGCCTGATGATGTTCCTCGTGCCGCTCGGGCTCGGGAGCATCGTCCTCCAGAATCCTCTGGTGCTGAAGGCGCTCCACTGGGGCGGAGCCGCCGTGCTTCTCTGGATGTCGTGGAAGATCGCAACGTCGAGCCGCATCGACTCGGGGTCTGGAGCCAATCCAGTCGGCTTCGTTGGCGCAGCGGTCTTTCAGTGGATCAACCCCAAATCGTGGCTCGTGAGCGCGAGCGCGGCGGGGACCTTTCTCAGCGCGGAGGGCGGAAGCTCGATCGTGCAGTCCGTCTTCCTGGGCGGGCTCTTCGTCGTGGCGGCATTGCCGAGCTGCTTTCTCTGGCTCGCGTTCGGCGCTACGGCCCAGCGCCTCCTCCGTCACCCACGACGACTGCGGGTCTTCAACGTCGCGATGGGGGCGCTGCTCGCGCTGTCGATCGTCCTGATCGTCTAGCCGGTCTCGCGCGCGCCGACGGCGCTCTGACCGACCGGGGTGCGCTCGGTTTCTGGCGCCAGCGGGATCACGCCGCCGGGCTCGCCGGCCAGGATCCAGTCGATCAGCAGGCGATAGCGCTCGACGGGGACGGCGCCCACGAGTGACAGCTTCTCGTTGAGGATCACCGTCGGCAACCCCGACACGCCGAACCACGCGGCGCCCTCGGCGCAGTCGCGCAGGACGGCCTCGTAGGCCTCGCCCGCGTAATCGGCCTCGAAGCGCGCGAGGTCCAGCCCGGTCTCGCGGGCGAGCGTGCGGAGCACGTCGGGGCGGGCGATGTCGAGGTGGTCGTGGAAGAGCGCGGCGAAGAGCCGCGCGTGAAACCGCTCGAACGCGGCTTCACCCTGCTGTTCGGCACACTTCGCCGCGGTCAGCGCCGGGATGCTCGACGACGGCAACGGCGCGTCGACCTCCGGAGGCGCGAAGCACGCGCGAGGCTCCTCGGCGCCGATGCGTTGCCAGCCGTCGCGCGTCTTCTGCGTGACGCGCCGGTCGGGCTGCTCGTCGGGAATGAGCGGGAAGGTCCGCCAGTGCACACGCACCCGGTCGCCGTAGGCCTGCTGGATCTCGCGGAGCCGTACCGCGGCGTTGTAGCACCACGGGCACAGGTAGTCGGAGAAGACGTCCAGTCGGACGGGCGCGGTCATTCGCGCGTGAACACCGTTGGCTTCACGACCTCGGTGCGGAGCGCCTGCAACGCCTGCTCGACGATGCGCCGGCGCAGCGTCTTCTCGTCTTCGGGCGAGAGGTCGGCGCTGCCGAGGGGGTGGATGATCCCCGCGGCTTGGACGATGCGGTTGGCGCCCACCATCACGGCCACCGGTGTCATGGTCGAGACCTGAACGGTCGGCAGGCCTGCGCGCTCGAGCTCCCGGGTGATCGCTGCGCCGCAGCGAGTGCTCGTCCCTCAGGTGGAGGTGAGGATCACGGCGTCGACGCCGGCGGCGCGCAGCTTCTCCGCGATCTCCTGTCCCATCCGCGCGCTGTGGGCGAGCGTCGTCGCGACGCCGACCGTGGAGTAGACCGTCTCGTGCAGCTTGCCGATGGCTCCGCTCTGCTCGAGCTCGCGCGCGACGTCGACCGGCACCAGCCGATTCGGGTCCTGCTTCACCCAGGTCGTGTCGTAGCCGCGGTGCGGGTTGTCGTACTGCGCGGCGTCGAGGCCCGACTTGCCCTCGATGCTATAGGCGCCGTAGCGGGTCGCGTTCAGCGCCTCGATGCCGTCGGGGTTGCCACGCGGCACCAGGCCCCCGTCGGTGACGAGCGCGATGGTGGCGCCCTCGAGCGTCTTGATCAGGCGTGGCGCCGGGACGCGCGGAAACGCCGGCCGCGGAACCTCGCTCGCGACCGGACGGCCCGCGAGCTTGTCGAGGAGCATGGCCACGGCTCGGTCGGCCGCGGCGGCTTCCACCACGACGTTGCGAGTCACGCCGCGAGCGAAGTAGCCCTCGGCGGCCGGAGCGCCGATGGCTTCGCCGCGCGCGAGCTTCAGCCCGAGCGCGACGAGGCGCTTTACTTCGTCGAGCATGCGCGTGGCCTCGGAACCCGTCGGCACGACGTACACCTGACGGCGATACAGCTCGACACCGGGGTTCTCGGCGTGCATTCCGGTCACAGCGGGAATCTTCAGCTGGGCCTGCACCGCGGCGCAGAGAGCTCCACACGCGACGCCGTAGCGGCCGGCCAGGAACGCGGGCCCTGCGATGACGAGATCGGGCCGCGCCGCCGCCACCACGGCGACCAGCTCGGCCACCGCGCGATCCGCGTGCTCGGCAACGTAGTTGTCACCACAGATCACCGTGGCCACGACCGTGCCCGCGTCACCGAGCGCCTGCTGAACGGCGCGCGCGGCGCCGACGGCGCCGTCGACCACGTGCGGCCCGACGCCGGCCTTCTCCTCGCCGCCGAGCTGACCGAAGAACTGATTGACGTAGCAGACGACGCGCAAAGCCATCACCGCACCTCCGCCGATCGATGACATGGGGGCCCCGATATGGCCCCCAAGCCCCCAACGTTCGGCCCGCCCCGGCGAAGCCGTGGCGCGCCTCTCATCACCGCACCTCCGCCGATCGATGACATGGGGGCCCCGATATGGCCCCCAAGCCCCCAACGTTCGGCCCGCCCCGGCGAAGCCGTGGCGCGCCTCTCATCACCGCACCTCCGCCGATCGATGACATGGGGGCCCCGATATGGCCC
>QHTB01000139.1:1982-186776 GCA_003220615.1 Candidatus Rokuibacteriota bacterium | reverse complement strand
CTTCAGCTCCTTGCCGACCGTGTAGAGGTCTTCCCAGGTGTCGGGAACTTTCAGACTCGCCTTTTTGAAGAGGTCCTCGCGGTACGCGGCGACGAAGAACGTCCGGTACTGAGGCACCGCCCGCCAGACGCCGTTGACCTTGGCGGTCTCGGTAGCCGACGACAGGGCCTTGCCGTACTTCTTCTCGAGCTCGCCCACGATGTCCCCGAGATCGACGAGCTGCGGCTCGTAGAGCCACGGAAAGTGCATGCGCATCTCGACGATGTCGTGACCGGCTTGCGTCTGGACTTCGGAGGCATACTTCGCCGCCTGCTGGGGCGCGGCGATGTGATCGATACGGATCTTGATGCCCGTGTCCTTCGTGAAGCGCTGGCCGATCTCGGCCAGCTTCTTGTCGGAGGCGGGGGCGAAGTTGTTCCAGCACAGGTACGAGACCTCGCGCTGCTGACCGCGGGCGGGCGGGACGCCGGCGGCGAGAATACCGGCCAGGCCTGCACCGGTCGTCGCGAGGAACTGTCGACGGTTCGGCGAATCCATACTCCCTCCTGTCAGGGCGGTGCGGCCGGAGCAGAAGATGATGAGGGCCGTGGGGCGACAGACTATCGGCCACGGGCGCCCCTGTCAAGAAACGCCGCAGCATTTCAGGGTTCCTGGCGCAGACCGTACAGGGCCCGGGCGTTGTCGGACAGGATCGCTCGTCCGGCGGCCGCCGCCGCACGCTCGTCCAGACCATCGCGCTCGACGAGCCAGCCGAGCGCTTCGCCCAGCGTCGCCCGCGCCCACTCGGCGGCCAGCGCGAACAGCTCGGGCAGGCCGCTGACGTCCGATCCGTACATGAGCTTGCTGAGCGGGGCGAGGGAGAGGATCTCGAGCAGCGGGAACAGCGCTCCCGGTCCGAGGAAGGGCAGGGCCAGCGAGAGGTCCAGGTGGACCTGCGGCCACACGGCCGTCATGAACGCCGCCTCGCGCGTGTACGGATAGGCCATGTGGAGCAACACGAGCCGCGTCGTCGTCCACCGCCGGTCCTCGAGCACGGCGCGCAGCAGGAGCGGGTTGGCGCGCAGCAGATCGATGTCGGGGTCGCCGAATCCCGTGTGGATCTGGACCGGGCGTCCTGTCTGCGCCGCGACCTCCAGCGTGATCTCGAAGAGGCGATCGAGCAGCGGCTTCTCGGTGAGTCGCGGACGTCCGCCGGCGGGAACGGTGCCGAGCGCCCGCGCGTAGGACGCGGCGGTCTCGTCCTCGGTCCACGTGCGTACGTCGAGCCCGGAACGATAGGCGACGATGGTCTTGAAGCCGACGCAGCGGGGAGCCGCCTCCTGGAGCGTCCGACGAAACGCCTCGACGAACGCCTCATAGGAGAGACGTCGAGCGAGCAGCCGTTCGGCGCATGCCTCGATCCTCACGACCTCGTGGATCTCGCAGCCCAGGTGGTGCCGCATCTCGTCGAGCGGCATCGCATCGGGCGGATAGCCGGTGTCCACGAGCAACGCGGCCACGCGAGCGTCGGTCAGATGCTTCAGTCCGGCCTCTGATCCGGCGCGTCGCCGGGCGTCGAGCACCGCGTCGACGGTCGCTTCGACGCCGTGCCTTCGTGCGAGAGCGCGCACGGCGCGCTGGGCGTAGCCGGTAGCAGGCACGTGGGCGCGCATCGTCGCCGGCCGTGCCTCGGTGAAGAGATCGAGGAAGGTCCCCGAGGAAATGCCCAGCGGGTCCCGAGCGAGCGGATGACAGTGCCCATCGACGACAGGGATCCCCGTGAGATCGACAGGGCGGGCCACGCTCAGAACTTGTAGAAGTGCTGCTCGATCTCGAACGCCACGTCCTTGCCGTCGAAGCCCCGCACCTCTGAGCGCTTGACGGTCAGGTACTCCTTCGCCAGGGTCTCGCCCAGCGCCGCGCGGAGGACATCGTCGCGCTCCAGCGCGTCCAGCGCCTCGCCCAACGACGTCGGCAAGCGCCGGATCCCGCGCCGGCGGCGCTCGTCGTCCGACAGCGTGTCGGGATCCACGAGCGTCGGCTCGCCCGGATCCCGCTTGTTCTGGATGCCGTCGAGCCCGGCGGCGAGCAGTGCACCGAGCGAGAGATACGGATTGCTGGACGGGTCCGAGGGCTTCAGCTCGAGGTTGGTCGATTCCATTTCGATCCCGCGCCGCTGCGAGGGCACGCGAATCGCGCCTTCGCGGTTGTCGGGGCCCCACGCCGTGTACGCGCTCGACCAGAAGCGCGGCTGGAGTCGCCGGTACGAGTTCACCGTCGGCGCCGTCAACGCGACCAGCGCGGGCAGGTGGGCAAGGACACCGCCGATGAACGCGAAGCCGGCGTCCGACAGCCCGTAGCGTCCGCGCGGGTCGTGGAAGACGTTCTGCTCGCCGTCCGCGGCCCACAGGCTGAAGTGGATGTGGGCGCCGTTGCCGGCCTGATCGGGGAACGGCTTGGGGGCGAACGAGGCGAGCAGGCCGTGCCGGGCGGCGACGCCGCGCGCCGTCTCCCGCAGCGTGATCTGGTTGTCGGCGCAGCGGAGCGCGTCGGCGAAGCGCACGGGAAGCTCTTGCTGGCCGGGGCCGAGCTCCGCGTAATACTGCTCGGGAAACACGCCCTGGGCGACGAGCGCCTCGATCATCTCGGTCATCACCGGCGCGGCCGAATCCATGCCGATCGTCGAGAAGCACGGGCTGTGATCGAGGGGAACGTACTGCCCGTTCTCCTTCCGGGCCAGCGTGAACTCGTTCTCGAAGGCCGCCTGGAACACGAAGCCCTGCGTGGCCGCGCGCCCGATCATCCGTTTGAGGAAGCTCCGCGGACAGGCGTCCCACGGCGTCCCCTCGAGCGTCGTCATGTCGCAGAGCAGGCGGGCGGTGTGCGGCGCGTAGGGCAGGATCGCGAACGTCCCTGGATCGGGCGTGAGCCGGATCTCGCCGACCGGCCCGAACGAGCCCTCGGCCACGAGCTGATCGAGCATGTTGAACGATTGCATCGCGACGGTGAGCCCGATACCGGACTCGAGGTAGGAGGGCAGGAACCGCGTGTGGCAGGCCTTGCCGCGAATGACGCCGTCGTTGCCGCAGTAGAGGAAGCGCACGAGCTGGATCTTGGCGGCGCGGCATTCGCGCACGATGCGACGGTGCTCGCGGTCGGCGCGTTGGGACTCGGTGCGTGGCGTGGCCATGAGGGGACTCCTTCTCCCTGCGCTCAGCGTCGAGGCGTCCAGCTCTTGAAGCGCTCGCGCAGGACTTTCTTGTCGAACTTGCCGACGCTCGTCTTGGGCACGGCTTCGATCAACACGACCTCGTCGGGCAGCGCCCACCTGGCCAGCTTGGGCCGCAGGTAGTCGAGGATCTCGCCGGGCTCGAGCGTCACGCCCGGCTTGGGCACGACGCAGGCGAGCGGGCGCTCGACCCACCGGGGGTGAGGGACGGCGATGACGGCCGCCTCCAGCACTTTCGGATGTCCCATGATCATCGTCTCGACGTCGATCGAGGAGATCCACTCACCGCCCGACTTGATGAGGTCCTTGGTGCGGTCCGTGATGATCACGTACCCCTCGGGGTCGACGGCCGCGACGTCGCCGGTCCTGAACCATCCGTCCTCGGTGAAGCGATCGGCCGAGTCCGGCGTGTCGTAGTAGGAGCGGATCACCCAGGGGCCGCGGACCTGGATCTCGCCCATCGATTGCCCGTCCCAGGGCTGCTCGCGGCCCTCGTCGTCCACGATCCGAAGATCGACGCCGGCCACCGGATATCCTTGCTTGGCGCGATACGCGTATCGCTGCTCGTCCGGCCCGGCGTCGAGGTATGACTTGAGGCGGCACACGGTGCCGAGCGGCGTCATCTCCGTCATGCCCCAGGCGTGCAGCATCGACGCGCCGTACTTCTTGTCGAACTTCTCGATGAGCGTGCGGGGTGCCGCCGAGCCGCCGATCGGGATGCACCGGATCGATGAGATGTCCCACTGCGGCTCCTGCTCGAGGATCGCGTCGATGGCGATCCACACCGTGGGCACGGCGCCGACGAAGGTCACGCGCTCGTTGTGGACGATCTCGATGATGTCGCGCGGCTGCGGGTTGGGGCCGCCGAAGATCTGGGTGGCGCCGTTCATCACGCCCGCGAAGGGCACGCACCACGCGTTGGCGTGGAACATGGGAACGATGTGGAGGATGACATCACGCTCGCCGATGGCGAGCACGTCGGTCATCGACGACGCCAGCGAGTGCAGGAAGATCGCGCGGTGCGTGTAGACCGCGGCCTTGGGGTGGCCGGTGGTGCCCGACGTGTAGCACATCCCGGCGGCGTCGGTCTCCTCGAGCGCCGGCCACGCCGCCATCGGCGTGGCGGCGGCCAGCAGCGCTTCGTAGTCGAGCGCGCCCGGCGGGATCTGGGCGCCGGGCGTGTCCTTCATCACGATGACGTGCTCGACGGTTTCGAGCTTCTTGCGGATCGGCTCGAGCGTCGGCCAGCAGGAGGCATCGACGATGAGCACCCGGTCGGCCGCGTGGTTGACGATGTAGGTGATGTCCTGAGCGGAGAGCCGGATGTTCACCGTGTGCAGCACGGCGCCCATGAGCGGAGGCGCGAAGTAGGCCTCGAGATGGCGGTGAGAGTTCCAGGCGAACGTCCCCACGCGGTCACCCTTGCCGACACCGAGCGCCTTGAGCGCGCCGGCCAGCCGCCTGGTGCGCTCGGCGAAATCGGCGTAGGTGGATCTCACGAGGCCGACGCCGGGAACACGCGTGGCCAGCGTCTTCTTCGGGAAGAGGCGGCGCGTGCGCTCGAAGATGTGCTGGATGGTGAGCGGGTAATGCATCATCAGATCGTCGACGCCCGCCATCAATACCCTCCCAGGTCTTCCGACGTCGCACACCGGAACGAGACGTCGTGATGGCCCATCGTGGCGCCGCGCCCGTCTTCGGAGCGCCGGCTCGTCGCCGCCACCCCCGCGTCGTCGCGGCTGGCGCCACGGATCACCACGCGTCCCTGGCCGAGGAACGGCTCTCGGCCATCGTCGTGACGATAAGGGTACGGCGCGAGGATCGTGGCCGTCCACTCCCGCGGCCCGACGAGCAGGTCCTCGACGCCGTAGTCTCCGCGCGCTGACTTCTCCCACTCCGCCTCGGTGGGCAGCCGCCCGCCTCGCCAGCGGCAGAAGTCGCGCGCGCCGAACCAGGAGACGACGACGGCGGGCGACCGCTCGTGGCCGCGATCAGCGATCCAGCGAACCGGCTGTCCATCCTTCGGATGCGGGGGTGTTCCGAGACGGATCAGGTGGATCCGGGCGTGGGCGTCGTCCTCGTCGTAGCGGCGCTCGCGCTCGGGCGAGACGATGCCCTGAGCGTTGAGGAAGTCGGCGAACTCGGCGTTGGTCACCTTGTGACGCTCGATCCAGAAGTCGGTGACGAACACGCGGTGCCTCGGCCGCTCCTCGGCGGGGCCGTCGTCACGGCCCATCCAGAACGCGCCGGCTGACACCAGCATGATGCCGTCACCACGCGCGGTCGCCGGCGCCACCAGGCTCGCGGCCACCGCGACCCCGACGAATACCGCGCGTGTGCTCGTCGTCATAGGGGGGAGTGGAGGGACCAATGTACAACCACTGGAAGCTGGCGACGATCGGCATGGCCCTCGTTCTCACGACGGCGCTCATCACGGGTGTGACCACGGCGTACTTCACGCGTCCCACCGACGGGCCGGCCGTCGTCGCGCCAGCACCTCTCGCGGTTGCCGCGACGCCGCCTGTCCTCGCCCGCCGCACCGCGCAGCCGATGGCTCGGCCCGTCGCCGCCGAGCCCGTCACCTCCGCGCCCGTTACCTCAGCGCCTGCACCGGCGGCTTCACCGACGAGGACGGTCGCGACGGTGCCCGCCGACTGCTCCACTGGTGGCGATCGCGCGCTTCGCATCGCGAAGCCTGGCGCGGTCGGTGGCCTCGTCGGCGCCGGACTGGGCGCCGCTGGTGCTGCCATCGCCGGTGGCGGTAAGGCGGCAGGTGAGGGGGCGCTCATCGGAGGCCTGGCCGGTGCGGTGCTCGGCTCCGGCTACGGCGCCTATCAGACGAAGAACGAGTGCGGCACGATCTTTGGCGACGGGAGAGCGCGCATCAGCCCCACGTCGCTTCCCTGAAGAGCCACGCACGTCGTGATGTCGCGTCCCTGACGCCATCGGCGCGGGCGGGACGATCACCCCGCTCGCGCCCGTCACTCCGCCCCGGCCGTCACACGCGAGCAATATTCTCCGTGGTATCGTGGGGCCCGGATGCGGTCCCGCTGGAGCGACGTCGAAACCCGCGATCTCTCCGAGCTTGACGCTCTCGTCTACGCCTCCCGCCTGATCGGTGCCGAGACCTCGCTCGTCGTGTGGGGGGGAGGCAACACGTCGATCAAGACGACCGAGCGCGATCACCGCGACCGGCCGGTCGACGTCCTGCGCGTGAAGGGAAGCGGCTCCGATCTGAAATCGATCCAGCGCAAGGACTTCCCGGGCGTGCGCATGGACGACATCCGCGCGCTGCTCGAGCGTCAGGAGATGGACGATCAGGAGATGGTGTCGTACCTGGCGCGCGCGCTCCAGGAGCCCGGGGGGCCGCGGCCGTCGATCGAGACGCTGCTGCACGGCTTCGTCGAGAGCCGGTGCGTGGTGCACACGCACGCCGACGCGATCGTCTCGCTGACGAACAACGACCGCGCGGCCGACACGCTCGAAGGCGTCTATGGCAAGGACGTCATCGCGCTCGACTACCGGCGTCCGGGCTTCGGGATCTCGCGCGAAGTGGCGGAGGCCATCGCCGGGCGGTCCGACGCGCGGGCGCTGGTGCTCGCCCAGCACGGCACGATCACGTGGGGCGCCACCGTGCGCGAGGCCTACGAGGCGACGATCGAGCTGATCACGCGCGCCGAGGAGGCGATTGCCGAGCGCAAGCGGGGCCGCCGCGCCTTCGGCGGGCCGCGCGTGGCGATCCTGCCAGCAGCCGAGCGTCGTGCGCTCGCGCTGCACATCGCGCCACGGTTGCGCGGACGGCTCAGCCGGCCCCGCCGCCAGATCCTCGGCTTCGACGACGACGCCCGGGTGACCGAGTTCGTCTCGTCGGTCGAGGCGCCCGCGGTCTCCCAGATCGGGCCGGCGACGCCCGACCACACCATCTACACCAAGCGCCTGCCGTGCTTCGTGGGCCTCGAGCGCGCTGACGATGCGCCCGGCGTCGTGGCCGCGATCGAGCGCAGTCTCGCCGCGTTCGAGCGCGATTACACGGCGTACGTCGACGCCCATCGCGGTCCAAGCGTCGAGCTGATCGATGCGCTGCCGCGTGTCGTGCTTGTCCCCGGGCTCGGCATGTTCACGATCGGCCGCGATCGCCGGACGGCCGGGATCGTGAGCGACATCTATCACCACACGATCGACGTCATCGGCAACGCGACGGCCTTCGGTGGGTACGTCTCGCTCACGGCGAAGGACGCCTTCGACGTCGAGTACTGGCCGCTCGAGCTCTACAAGCTGACGCTGGCACCGCCCGAGAAGGAGCTGGCGCGGCGGATCGCTCTCGTCACCGGCGGCGCCTCGGGTATCGGCCGGGCGGTGGCCCGCCGCCTGGCGACCGAGGGCGCCCACGTGCTGGTCGGTGACGTCGACGAGGCCGGTGCCAAGAAGACGGCCGAGGAGATCATTGCCGCCGTCGGAGCCGGACGCGCGCTCGGCCTCGCCATGGACGTGACGAACGAAGCATCCATCCGGGCCGCGTTCGAGGCCGCAGTGTTGACCTGGGGAGGCCTCGACATCCTCGTCTCCAACGCCGGCATCGCTCACTCCGCGCCGGTCGCCGAGATGAGCATCGCAGACTGGGAACGCTCGTTCGCGGTCAACTCCACGGGCCACTTCCTCGTGGCCCGCGAGGCGATGCGGGTGATGATCGCGCAAGGGATCGGCGGCGCGCTGGTCTTCGTGGCCACCAAGAACGTGATGGCGCCTGGCAAGGACTTCGCCGCGTACTCGGCGGCCAAGGCCGCCGAGGCCCAGCTCGCGAAGGTACTCGCGCTCGAAGGCGCGCCCCACGGCATCCGTTCCAACATCGTGAATCCCGACGCTGTGTTCCAGGACTCGCGGCTGTGGTCGGACGACGTGCGGCGGCAGCGCGCGCAGGCGCAGGGAATCACCGTGGACCAGCTCGAGGACTTCTATCGCAAGCGCAACCTGCTCGGGGCTCGCATCCTCCCCGAGGATGTTGCCGAGGCCGTGCTCTTCCTGGCGTCCGACCGCTCGGCCAAGACCACGGGCTGCACGATCACCGTGGACGGCGGCGTGCGCGAAGCGTTCCCCCGGTGACGCCGGTTTCCCCGGCGACCCGGTTCGGCGCGTCCCTCTCGGTCCATTCGCCCCAGGAGCAGTGGGATCTCGTTCGGCGCGTGGAGGCGCTCGGCTTCGACTCCGTGTGGTGCGGCGACCACGTCTCGTTCAATCTGCCGCTGTGGGAGTCGCTGACGCTGCTGGCGTCGTATGCGTCGATCACCACCAGGATCCGGCTCGGCAGCGCCGTGTACCTGCTCGCGCTCCGCCCGCCCGCCGTGGCCGCGAAGGTCACCGCCACGCTCGACGCGCTCTCCGGCGGCCGGCTCATCTTCGGCGTGGGCGTCGGCGGCGAGAATCCGAAGGAGTTCGACGCGTGCGGCGTGCCCCACAGAGAGCGCGGCGCCCGCGTGACCGAGGCCATCGACGTCGTGCGCACGCTCTGGCGCGACACGCCGGCCAGCTTCAAGGGCCGCTTCACGCAGTTCGACGGCGTCAGCATCGATCCGAAACCCGCGCAGAAGCCCGGGCCACCGATCTGGGTCGGTGGCCGCTCGGACGCCGCGCTGGCGCGCGCGGGCCGGCAGGGCGACGGCTGGGTCTCGTACGTGGTGACGCCCGCCCGCTATCGCCAGAGCCTCGAGAAGATTCGCGCCGCGGCGGCGTCGGTGGGCCGTGGGCTCGATGGTTTCGCGACGGCGCACCTGACCTTCATCACCGTCGGCCGCGACTACGAGCGCGCGCGCTCGGCGTGGGTGGCGCGACTCAGCAAGCGTTACGCTCAGGACTTCGGCCCGCTGGCCGACCGGTACGGCGTCATCGGTACGCCCGAGCAGTGCGCCGCCCGGCTTGCCGAGTTCCGCGACGCCGGGTGCACCTACTTCCTGCTGAACGCGATCTGCGAACCGCCGAACGAGCGCGAGCAGCTCGAGCTGATCGCCGCCGAGGTGCTGCCGCGCCTTCGACGGTGAAGCCGCGCGAGTGCCAGGCGCGCGTGGCCGCCCGCCGCGCGCTGACGGCCGAGATCGTCGAAGTCGATCTCACCATGGAAGACCCGCCGCAATTCGAGTTCGCCGCCGGGCAGTGGATCTCGGTCCCGCTGAGCCCGAAGACGGTCCGCGCGTACACGATCGCCTCGACGCCGCTCGAGCCGCGGCACCTCACGCTGTGCGCCGACGTGGCGCCCGGCGGCCCGGGCTCCGCGTGGTTCCGTGGCCTGGCGCCCGGCGACCGGGTGAGCTTCAAGGGGCCGCTCGGTGGCTTCGTGTACTCGCGGGGGGATGCGCGTCGTCCGCTCTTCGTCGCCGAGGAGATCGGCATCGTGCCGATACGCTCGATCGTGACCTGGCTCTACGCGACGGGCTTTGGCCGACCGGCGGCGCTCGCGTACTGGGCGCGTGACCCCGGCTGGCTCGTCTACGACGAAGAGTTTCGCTCTCTCGCGCGCCGCTACCCGAGCTTCGCGTATCATCCGGTCGTCGCGGAATCGGCGGCGACGGCGGTCGACCGGCTGACGCCGAGCGTGGAGGGCCTCGTGGCCTACGTCGCCGGCGGAGGCGAGACGATCAACCGCGTCCGCGACGCGCTGATGGCGAAGGGCCTCGATCGCAAGGCCGTGAAGTGGGAGAAATTCTGGTGACGGCGATGCCATGGCCGAGCTGAGCGGCGGCGATCTCGTCGCGCGTGTCCTCGCGCAGGCGGGCGTGAGCCACGTGTTCACGCTGTGTGGCGGCCACATCCTGCCGATCTACGACGGCTGCCTCCGCGAGGGGATCCGCGTCATCGATCTGCGCCACGAGCAGGCGGCTGCGCATGCCGCGGATGCCTGGGCGCGTCTCACCCGCAATCTCGGCGTCGCGATCGTCACGGCGGGGCCGGGCGTGACCGATGCGGTGACCGGCGTCGCCAACGCGTATTCGGCGCGGAGTCCCGTGCTCCTCATCGGGGGCGCCGCTCCGCTCGGCTTGCGCGGCCTCGGCGCCCTCCAGGAGATGGAGCAGGTGGCGCTGCTGCGGCCGATCACGAAGGGCTCGTGGTCCGTCGCGGAGACGCGCCAGATCCCCGAGACGCTGACGACCGCGATTCGCGCTGCGCTCTCCGGCCGGCCGGGGCCGGTCTTCGTCGAGATCCCCGTCGATCTCCTGCTCACGCAGGTCGAGGACCGCCTGGCGCCGATTCCGACGAGCTACGTTCATCGCACGCCCGCCGGACTGGCGGCGCCCGCGCTGGCCGAACTGGCCCGGCTCATCGGCGAGGCCGAGCGCCCGCTGGTCATCGCCGGCAGCGGCGTCTACTGGGACGGCGCGTCGGCGGCGCTCGCCGCCTTCGCCGAGCGCGCGGGTGTCCCCGTTCTCATGAACGGCGCGGGGCGTGGAACGCTCCCGAGCGATCATCGGTGTGCGGTGGCGGCAGCGCGCGGCTTCGCGCTCGGTCAGGCCGACTTCGTCCTCGTGCTCGGCGCGCCGCTCGACTTCCGTCTCGGTTACGGCCGGCCGCCGACCTTCGCCGAGAACGTGAAAGTTGCGATGATCGACGCCGATCCGTCGGAGCTCGGCCGCAACCGCGCGCTGGCGCTCGGCGCCGTGGGCGACATCGACGTGGTGCTGCGCCAGCTCCTCGACGCGTTGCCGAAGGGGATCGCCGAGCGCCTGCGGTCCTGGCGCGAGGCCGTCGGCACGCGCGAGGCCGAGGGGCGGCGCGAGCTCGCCGGGCTCGCGGCGGCCGACGACGTGCCGATCTCCCACTATCGGCTCGCCGCGGAGATCGCCCGTGTCGTCACGCCGGAGACGATCGTGGTGGGCGATGGCGGCGACGTCGTCGGCTGCGCGGCCAAGTACGTGCCGCTGCACCGGGCCGGGCAGTGGCTCGATCCGGGCCCCTTCGGCTGCCTCGGCGTCGGTCCGCCGTTCGCGCTCGCCGCCAAGCTCTTGAACCCGGGCCGGCGCGTGTTGCTCATCGCCGGCGACGGCGCATTCGGGCTCAACGGCATGGACATGGAGACGGCGGGGCGCTTTGGAGCGCCGATCGTCTGCGTGATCGGCAACGACGGCGGCTGGGGCCAGATCCGCAATCCGCAGCTCCAGTTCTTCGGCGCCGAGCGCGCGGTCGCGACGTCGTTGCCGACCGCCCGCTACGATCTGATGGTCGAGGCGCTCGGCGGCCGCGGCGCGCTCGTGACCAAGCCGGCCGACCTCGGCCCTGCGCTCGAGCGCGCGCTCGCTTCGGACGACGTGTGGTGCATCAACGTCGTGCTCGACCCGGCGGCCTATCGCCGCACCGGCCAGGTATCCATGGCCATCTAGTGCGGCACGCCGTGTTGCCCGCGATTCCTCGCCCGGTCGTGATGGCCCCGCGCTAGTGCGAATCACGTTTCTCTGTCCGCACGTGAGGATCGCCGGAGGCGTGCGCGCCATCCTCACGTACGCGGACCGTCTCGCGGGCCGAGGACATCGCGTGACCGTGCTCGTCCCCGCCCACGGCCGTCTCCGCGCTCTCGGCCGGCGGCTGCGTGGTGTGAGGCCGGATTGGCTGCCGAGCTTTCGCGCGCGTATCGAGTGGGTGACGCGCTGGTCACCGGAGTGGCTGCCGCCGGGCGACGTGATCGTGGCGACGGCGTGGCAGTCGGCGCCGATCGTCGCGGCCGCTCCGGCGCCGGCGGGGCGAAAGTTCTACCTCGTCCAGCACTACGAGAGTCTCTACCACGGCGACGCGACGACCGTCGACGCGACGTATCGCCTGCCGCTCCAGACCATCGTGATCTCGACCTGGCTGCGTGACGTCCTGCGCGAGCGCTTCGGGCGCGACGCCGAGATTCTCGTGACGCCGGTGGACCGCGCGCTCTTCCATCCCGTCGCCGCCGAGGCCGGCACGATGCGGCCACGCGTCCTGATGCTGCACCACGATTACGCCTGGAAGGGCGTGCCCGACGGGCTCGAAGCCATCGCGCGTGTCAAGAATACGGTGCCGTCGGTGTGCCTCGTCGGGTTCGGCGTCAAGCCACCGCGCGAGCGCGACCGCTACGATGAGTTCCACGAGAATCCCGCCCAGGATCGACTGGCCGTGCTCTACTCCAGCGCCGACATCTACCTGTGTCCGTCGTGGGACGAGGGATTGGGCATGCCGCCGATGGAAGCGATGGCGTGCGGCGCCGCGCTCGTGACGTACGACAACGGCGGCTGTCGCGACTACGCGCGGGACGGCGAGACGGCGCTGGTGGCGCGGCGACGCGACGTGGGGGATCTGGCCGTGAAGCTCGAGCGGATGGTCCGGGACGACGCGCTCCGGCGCGCGCTCGCCGCGGCGGGTCAGAAACTGGTGACGACGGCCTTCGACTGGGACCGCGCGGTTGAGCGGATGGAGAGGATCTTCACGGGTTGATCTCCTCCGACGTCGCAGAAGGATCGGGAGGCTCGAGGCCAACGATCTCGAGCCGAGAGGCCAGCGTCGAGAGCTCGTTCTCGACCGAGCGCAGCCGTTCCGCGAGCCGATCGCGCTCGTCTCGCAGCGTGCGCGCGAGCGAGAGCACGGCCTCGATCAGAAGCCGCTCCCGTTCGTCGATCACTTCCGTGTCGAGAATCACGATCGACGCCGTCTTCAAGAAGGGTGCCGGTGGGGAAAAGCACTTCTGCGGCAAGCACTTGGAGATGACGGTGCACACTGACGCTTGCGACGGCGTGGCACCCCGAGCCAGGAGTGTCGTCACCGAGACACGCGTGACCAGCGTGCTAAACTTCGGCGGGATGCCCATTTACGAGTACGACTGCCGCGATTGTCGCCGCGTCGTCAGCATGCTGGTCCTTCGCCCATCGGTGGCCGCGGCACCGACGTGTCCTCGCTGCGGCGGCTCGGCGCTGAGTCGCGTCATGTCCCGCTTCGCGACGGTGAAGTCCGAGGAAGCGCGCCTGGAGTCGCTCGCCGATCCCTCGTCGCTCGGCGATCTCGATGAGAACGATCCCGCCAGCGTCGGTCGCTTCATGAAGCGCATGGGTCAGGAGATGGGCGACGACCTTGGCGACGACTTCAACGAAGCCGTCGACGAAGCGATGGCCGAGGAGAGCGGTGGTGACGGCGACGAGGCGACGTCCGGCTCCGCCACCGATTCCTCGCTTGGGGATCTGTGAAGGTCGACGTCCTCGACCGCCTCGACGCGGTCGGCGAAGCCGCGTGGAGCGCGCTTCACGCCCGAACGAAGCTGCGCTCGCCATTCCTCACCTGGATCTGGCAACGCCAGTGGGCGGAGGTCTTCGCCTCCGATCACCGTGTCGAGATCTGGCGCGTGAGCGATGCCGACGGGCTCGTCGCTCTCCTGCCGCTCTACGAGGCCGACTCCGGCGTCTTTCGGATCCTCGGCGGCGTCGAGATCTCCGACTATCTCGACCTGATCGCCGTTGCCGGCCGTGAGGAGAAGGCATGGGCGGCGCTGCTGGAGGCGCGCGCGGCCGCGGGGACGGTCTGGGACCTCCATGCCGTGCCCGGCGCGTCGCCGACCGTGACCTCGCTTCCCGCGCTCGCCGCCGCGGTGGGACTGGAGACGAAGGTCGCCGTCGAGGAGCGATGTCCGGTGCTCGTGCTGCCGCCGTCGTGGGAGGCCTACCTCGCGAGCCTCCCCAGCAAGCACCGGCACGAGCTGACCCGCAAGGTGCGGCGGCTCGAGCGCGAGGCGCCGGACGCGACACCGGCGTGTGCGGCCACCCCCGACGCGATCACCGCTCGCCTCGATGAGTTCCTCGTGTTGCATCGAAGCTCTCGTGCCGGCAAGGCGCGCTTCATGGACGCGCGCATGGAGACGTTCTTCCGCCGCGTGGTCACGCCGCTCGCCGAGCGCGGCATGGCGCGGCTGTGGTTCCTCGATGCGACCGGCGGGCCGATGGCCGCCTTCATCACGCTCGAGTGGGACGGCATCGTCGGCCTCTACAACTCCGGCTTTCATCCCGATCGCGCTCAGCTCGCGCCTGGGCTGGTGCTCCTCGTCCACCTGGTGCGGGACGCCATCCAGCGCGGCATGCAGCGCTTCGACTTCCTGCGCGGCGAGGAACGGTACAAGTACGAATTCGGTCCCTCGCCCGAGGAGGTCTTCACGGTGAGGATCGCGTGAGCTTGCGGGTCGCGATGGTGAGCGTTCACACCTGTCCGCTCGCCGCCCTGGGCGGCAAGGAGACGGGCGGGATGAACGTGTACGTCCGCGAGGTCGCTCGTGAGCTCGGTCGCATGGGCGCCGAGGTGGACATCTTCACGCGCTCGCAGAACCCGTCCATCCCGCGCGTCGTCGAGTTCGCCGACGGGGTGCGTGTCGTTCACCTGACGGCGGGCCCGCAGGCGCCGATGGCCCGCGAGCGCCTCTACGATCACCTCGACGAGTTCATCGAGGGCGTGGAAGGGTGGCGCATCGCGCGCGCCGCCGAGTACGACCTGATCCACGCGCACTACTGGCTCTCGGGCGTGGTCGGGCTCGCGTTGCGCGCGCGATGGTCGCTCCCCGTGTTCCAGATGTTCCACACGCTCGGCCGGCTCAAGAACGGCGTCGCGCGCGAGCGGGCGGAGTGGGAGCCGCAGGTGCGCATCGCGGAGGAGGCTCGGATCGTCGCCGAGGCCGACGGGCTCGTCGCCGCCAACACCGTCGAGCGCGCCGACCTCGTCCGGCACTACGGCGCGTCCGCCGATCGGATCACGGTCGTGCCCTGTGGCGTGGACACCACGCTCTTCACGCCGATGCTCCAGGCCGAGGCGCGCGCCTTGCTCGACCTCGACATCGGGCCGCTGCTCCTCTACGTGGGCCGCATCGCCCCCATCAAGGGCCTGGCCACGCTCCTCGACGCCGTCGCGCGCTTGCGCTCGGCGGGACGGCCGGTGCGTCTGCTCGTCGTCGGCGGCGAGACCGACGAGCCTCGCGACGGCCACGAAGCCGAGGTGCGCGCCGACGCGCGACGACTGGGCCTGGAGGACGCCGTCGCGTTCATCGGCGCCCAGCCCCAGGAAGATCTCAGGGCGTACTACGGGGCAGCCGACGTGACGGTCCTGCCCTCGCACTACGAATCGTTCGGCATGGTCGCGCTGGAGGCCATGGCGTGCGCCAGTCCCGTGATCGCCTCGCGCGTCGGCGGCCTCACGACGACCGTCCGCGATGGGTTGACCGGCTACCTCGTGCCGGAGGGCGATCCCGTTGCGCTGGCCGAGCGGATCGACCGCGTGCTCTCCGATCGAGACCTGCGCGCGGGGATGGGGCGAGAGGGTGTGCGGTGGGCTGCCGAGCACCGCTGGCCGTGCGTGGCCGAAGCGATCTGCCGGGCCTACGCCAGCCTGGCTCCCGGTGCCCGGCCCCACCTCGCCGCTGCCAGGTGCCACTAACCCCAAGCGGCCTTTAAGGCCGGCCCCTTAGGTCTGGTCTGACCAGTGTGGTAGACTCCCGCGCACCGTGGGCACGCTCCTCGATGTTCGCTCCCTGACCACCCACTTCGTCACGAGCGCCGGTGTCGTCCGGGCCGTCGATGGCGTGACATGGGACGTGAACGCCGGTGAGACCGTGGCGCTCGTCGGCGAGTCAGGGTGCGGCAAGAGCGTGTCGGCGCTCTCGATCATGCGGCTCGTGCAGGGGCCGGCCGGCCGGATCGTGGACGGGACGATGGTCTTCAAGGGGCGCGATCTCCTGAAGCTGAGCGAGGAGGAGATGCGCCGCGTGCGCGGTCGCGAGATCGCCATGATCTTCCAGGAGCCGATGACCTCGCTCAACCCCGTGCTCACCATCGGCCGCCAGCTGACCGAAGGCCTCGAGATCCACCTGGGCATGACGGCGGCGGCGGCGCGCACCCGGGCCGCCGAACTGCTGGCGATGGTCGGGATTCCCGACCCGGCGCGCCGGCTGGCCCAGTACCCCCACCAGTTCTCGGGTGGGATGCGGCAGCGCATGATGATCGCGATGGCGCTCGCCTGCGATCCGGGCTTGATCCTGGCCGACGAGCCGACGACCGCGCTCGACGTCACGATCCAGGCGCAGATCCTCGAGCTGATGAAGGACCTGTCGCGCCGGCTCGGCGTGGCGATGCTCATCATCACGCACAACCTCGGAGTCGTCGCCCGCTACGCCGACCGGGTGAACGTGATGTACGCCGGGCGGATCATCGAGCGTGGGACCGCGCGCGACATCTACACGAACCCGCGCCATCCCTACACGCTCGGGCTCCTGGCCTCCGTCCCGCGCCTCGACGAGCCGCGGCGCGAGCGCCTGGCGCCCATCGAGGGACAACCGCCCGATCTCATGCGACTGCCGCCCGGTTGTGCGTTCGCGCCGCGCTGCGGGTATCGAGTGGAGCGCTGCCTGGTCGAGGTTCCCCCACTGAGCTCGATCGGTGACGGAGGTCACGTCGCCGCGTGCTGGGAGGCCGACCGCGTCGGCGGGCGGGGACGGCGAGCATCGGCGGAGTCACCGGCGACGCCCGGCGCGGGCGGTAGTCGAATTATCCGCACATGAACGCCGAGACGGCTCCGCTTCTCGAGGTCAGGAACGTCGTCAAGCACTTCACCGTTGGCGGCGGGATGTTCGGCGGTCCTCGTGGCATCGTGCGCGCGGTCGACGGCGTCTCGTTCGCGCTCCATCGCGGCGAGACGCTCGGGCTGGTGGGCGAGTCGGGCTGCGGCAAGACGACGACGGGCCGTTGCATCCTGCAGCTCGAGCGGGCGACGAGCGGGAGCGTGATGTTCGAGGGCCGCGATCTGACGACGCTGGACGAGACCGAGCTGAGGCCCGTCCGTCGCAAGATCCAGGTGATCTTCCAGGATCCTTACAGCTCCTTGAACCCGCGCATGACGGTGGGACAGATCATCGGCGAGCCGCTGGGCGTCCACGGTCTCGTCCCCGACGCCGGCCGTCGGCGGGCGCGGGTGCGCGACCTCTTGAGCCGCGTCGGGCTCCTTCCGCAGCACGCCCACCGCTATCCGCACGAGATGAGCGGGGGCCAGCGCCAGCGCGTGGGCATCGCCCGCGCGCTCGCCATGGAACCGTCGCTGATCATCTGCGATGAGCCGGTGTCGGCACTCGACGTCTCGATCCAGGCCCAGATCATCAACCTGCTCGAGGATCTCCAGGCCGAGTATCGGCTGACCTATCTCTTCATCGCCCACGATCTTGCTGTCGTTCGTCACATCTCGGACCGCGTGGCCGTGATGTACCTCGGCAAGATCGTCGAGCTGGCCGACCGCAAGGCGCTCTACGACGATCCGCTGCATCCGTACACCAAGGCCCTGCTGGCGGCGGTGCCGATCCCGGACCCCGAGCTGGAGGCTCGCCGCGAGCGCGTGGTCCTGGGCGGCGAGGTGCCGAGCCCTCTCAATCCCCCGTCGGGGTGCGTGTTCCACCCGCGCTGCCCCATCGCGATCGACCGCTGCCGCTCGGTGATTCCCGACCTGCGCGAGATCAGGCCCGGTCACTGGGCGGCGTGCCTGTTGGCGTAGAATGAGGCAACCTCACGGCCGCGTCGGCGATTTCTTCGGAAACAGCAGAACAGGAGAGCCTCAATGCTGAGACGGTTCCTGCTCCTCGCAACGGCGGTCCTGATCGGGGCGGCGGTGCCCGTGGCGGCCCAGGAGAAGCCCCGGTACGGTGGCGAGCTCGTGTTCGTCGTGCCGTCGAGCCCACCGTCCTACGATGCCCATCGAGAGGAGACGTTCGGCACGATCCACCCGATCGCGCCGCACTACAACACGCTGCTGCGGACGGATCCGACCGACAAGACCGGCGCCAAGGTCGTGCCCGATCTGGCCGAGTCGTGGACGATCTCGAAGGACGGCCGCACGTACACCCTGAAGCTCCGGCACGGCGTGAAGTTCCACGACGGCAGCGAGTTCACGTCGAAGGACGCCAAGGCCAGCTACGACAAGATCGTCAATCCACCGGCGGGCGTGGCCAGCAACCGGAAGGGCGAGTACGTCGACGTCGAGGCCATCCAGGCGCCCGATCCCTACACGGTCGTCTTCCGGCTGAAGTATCCGTCGGCCTCGTTCCTGAACTCGCTCGCCTCGCCGTGGAACTGGATCTACAAGGCCGACATCCTGGCCAAGGACATGCGCTGGTACGAGCAGAACGTGATGGGCACGGGGCCCTTCCTCTTCGTCGAGCACGTGAAGGGCTCCCACTGGGTGGGGAAGAAGAACCCGAACTACTGGGACAAGGGCAAGCCCTACCTCGACGGCTATCGTGCCATCTTCATGACCGATTCGGCCGCCCAGGTGGCGGCGATCCGTGGCGAGCGCGCCATGATCCAGTTCCGGGGGTTCTCACCGGTCGAGCGCGATACGCTGGTCAACGCGCTCGGCCCGAAGATCACGGTGCAGGAGAGCGCGTGGAACTGCGTGATCCTCGTCGCTCTGAACCACGAGAAGAAGCCGTTCGACGACCGGCGCGTGCGCAAAGCGCTCACGCTGGCCCTGGATCGCTATCAGGGCTCGACGGCGCTCTCGAAGATCGCCATCGTCAAGGAAGTCGGCGGCGTCCAGGTGCCGGGAACGAAGTTCGCGACGCCGGCTGCGGATCTGGAGAAACTGTCGGGCTACGGTCACGACATCAACAAGGCAAGGGCCGAGGCGCGCCGCCTCCTCAAGGAGGCCGGGGTCCCCGACGGCTTCTCGTTCGTCTACAAGAACCGCGGCATCCCCATGCCCTACGAGCCGCTGGGGGTCTGGCTCATCGATCAGTGGCGACAGATCGGCCTCAATGTGCGGCAGGAAGTGATCGAGGCGGCGAAGTACTACTCCGAGCTGCGGGGAGGGAACTTCGAGGCGGCCGCCGACTTCCAGTGCGGCTACACGGTGGATCCCGACCTCGACCTCTACAAGTTCGAGTCCAAAGACGTCAGCCCGTCGAACTACAGCCGCTACGTCGATCGCACGCTCGACGAGCTCTACGAGAAGCAGGGACGGGCCACCGACGCCGAAGAGCGCAAGAAGTACATCCGCGAGTTCGAGCGGCGGCTCCTCGACGAGGAGGTCCACTACATCTACACGCTGCAGTGGCACCGGATCGTGCCGCACTCGAGCCGGGTGCACGGGTGGACGATCACGCCGAGCCACTACCTGAACCAGCAGCTCGACACCGTCTGGCTGAGCGAGTGATGACGCCGGCGCTGTTCACAATCACATGATCCGTTACATCGTCAAGCGCGTGCTGCTGATGATCCCCACGCTCCTCAGCGTGGCCGTGCTGGTGTTCTTCCTCATGCGGGTGGTGCCCGGCGACATCGTCGAGCTGCGCTTCGCCGGGGAGAGCTCCTTCGCTCAGAAGGAGAGCCTCGACAAGGAACGGGCCCGACTCGGCCTCGACCAGCCGATGTGGAAGCAGTTCGCATCGTGGATGGGGGGCATCCTCCGCTTCGACTTCGGCACCTCGATGTGGACGGGGGCGTCGATCCTCGAAGAGGTCCGCCTGCGCTTCGCGCTGAGCCTCCAGCTCGCGATCATGGCCACGTTCATCGCCGTGCTGCTCGCCATTCCCCTCGGCGTGCTGGCGGCCCTCAAGCAGGACACGTGGGTCGACTACGTCGTGCGCATCTTCTCCATTGCCGGGCTGGCCACCCCCTCGTTCTGGCTCGGTATCATGTTCATCCTGGGACTGCTGATCGTGTTTCACTGGCTGCCGCCGATGGTCTACACGCCGTTCTGGCAGAACCCGATTCAGAACCTGGCCCAGCTGATCTGGCCGGCCCTCGCCGTCGGCTATCGCTACTCGGCGGTCGCCACGCGGATGACGCGGTCGGCGATGCTGGAAGTCCTGCGCGAGGACTACATCCGTACCGCGCGGGCCAAGGGCCTCTGGCAGCAACTCATCCTGTCCCGCCACGCCCTGAAGAATGCGATGCTGCCCGTGCTCACCGTCATCGCGCTCGAGTTCGCCTTCCTGATGGGCGGGCTCGTCGTCACCGAGCAGGTCTTCAACCTCAACGGGCTCGGGCTGTTGTTCGTGGAAGCGGTGGCCCATCGCGACTACACGCTGACGCAGGCGCTGGTGCTGCTCGTTGCCTTCGTCTTCATCTTCGTCAACTTCATGGTCGACCTGGCCTATGCCTGGATCGATCCGCGGATTCGACTCCGGTGAGGACTGCGTTCCGTGACGTCGCGGCTCACATCACGCGAACGAAGGGTCGCAAACCGGGATCGCGACGGGGCGCGGGCGTGGCGCGAGCCCGGGTGCCCGCGCCCAGTTCAATGACGGTGGTGTGACATGGCGATCCGTCCGGCCGATACGTTCGCCGATATTCCCGAAGTCGCTGGACGCAGGGCGCGCTGGTGGGCCGCGACGAAGGACTTCGTCCGCAAGCGGCCGCTGGGCGCGATCGGTGCCGCGATCGTTCTCCTCAACATCATCGTGGCTCTCGGCGCCAACGTCTTCGCCGCCTACGACCCGCTCGCCACCGACTACGGCGCGATGCTGGCGCGGCCCTCGATGGCGCACTGGCTGGGCACGGATGCCTTCGGCCGTGACGTCCTCTCACGCATCATCTTCGGATCGCGCACGGCGATGATCGTGGGCTTCGCCTGCGCGTCCTTCGGCGCCACGGTCGGTGCAGTGATCGGCGTGGCGAGCGCCTACTTCGGCGGCAAGGTCGATCTCCTGATCCAGCGCGTGATGGACATCTTCCTGTCGTTCCCGCTGATCATCCTCGCGCTGGCCGTCGTCTCGATCCTCGGCACCGGCGTCACCAACGTGATCCTCGCCATCACGGTGCCGATGATCCCCCGCGCCTCGCTGGTGGCGCGCTCGAGCGCGCTCGCCATCAGGGAGATGCCCTATGTCGACGCGGCTCGTGCCGCCGGCTTTCGCCACCGCCGCATCATCCTCCGGCACATGCTGCCCAACGTGATGGCGCCCTACCTGATCATGCTCACGGCCTTCCTGGGCCAAGCCATCCTGCTGGAGGCGTCGCTGTCCTTCCTCGGCCTTGGCGTCGCGGAGCCGACGCCGGCGTGGGGACTGATGCTCCGCGGCGCCGCCGTGCAGTTCGCCGAGCAGGCGCCCTGGATGGCGATCTTCCCCGGCCTCGCCATCAGCCTGGCCGTGTTCGCCTTCAACCTGTTCGGCGATTCGCTGCGCGATGCGCTCGATCCACGCCTGCGCACGCAGTAGCCGCCTCGGTGCACGGGTCTGTCGCCGTTTGCTTGACAGGTGCCCGGGAACTCAGGTAAAAGTTTCTCTGGTCTGACCACTACGTCGCCAACCGACATGGGGGGATTTCGATGCCGTATGTGATCGCTGAGCCCTGCATCAACGTCAAGGACAAGGCCTGCGTTGAAGTGTGCCCCGTGGACTGCATCTACGAGGGGCCGGACATGCTGTTCATCCACCCCGACGAGTGCATCGACTGTGGCGCATGCGAGCCCGTCTGCCCGGTGAAGGCGATCTTCGCGGAAGACGAAGTCCCCGACCAGTGGAAGAAGTTCACGGACATGAACAAGCAATTCTTCAAGGACAATCCGGGAGTCCAGCCGGCAAAGAAGTGACCGCGGCCGGCAGCGACGTTGCGCACGAAGGGCCCGTTCGCGGGCCCTTTTGCTTTGCCCATGCGACAGGGCAGGGTGCTCGTCCGGCAGGGCACTCTCGCGCGCGGCGGGTCGGAGAACGTGCGCAAATCGCGGTGACGGAGTGTGGCACGCGCGTTGTACGTGCCGGCTGCCATGCGATTGCCACTGTCGTCCGCCATCGCTTCTACGGCTCCGCCGCCGTTGTCGCCGGGGTATCACGGCGCCGTGTCCGACTTCAAACGGCGGCTCATCGAGGCGACGCTGCATCAGATGCGTGGCAACCGCACGCACACCGCGCGCGTCCTCGGGCTACAACGGACCTATCTGCTCCGCCTCATCCGCGAGCTCGGTGTCGCGGCGCCGCCGCCACCACCGCGACGCCGGAGCGGTGTCGAACCTGCGCTGATGCCCACTCGTCCTCGCTGATCGCGGGCGGCGCCCGTGCGCCGTCGCGCCGCCCGCTACAATAAGCGTCGATGCAGGACGTCTGGGTCAGTGGCGCCGGTATGACGCGTATCGGCCGACGCGGCGAGCCGTTGGCCGAGCTGATGGCCGAGGCCGCCCTGGCGGCGCTCGCCATGGCCGGCCTCGAGCGCCCGCAGGCCATCGTGGTCGCGGCGATGAATCCCGAGGAATTCGTGGGCGACGGCAACTTCGCCTCCAACGTCGCCAGCCACATGGGATTCGCCGACGTTCCCACGCTTCGCGTCGAGACGGCCACATCGTCGGGGGCGGCCGCGTTCTACGCCGGCTTCGCCCAGGTGGCGAGCGGGCTGTGCTCGACCGTGCTCGTGGTCGGCGGCGAGAAGATGACCCACGTCGCCACGCCGCGGGTCTCCGAGCTGATCGGGCGCTCCATCGATCCCTACGAGCGGTCGTACGGCGCCACGATGCCAGCGCTGGCCGCGCTCATCACGCGCGCGCTCATGGCGCGTCACGGGGTCGGCGAGCGTGAGATCGCCGCCGTCGCCGTGAAGAACCACGCCCACGCCGCCCGCAATCCTCTCGCGCACTTCCCGTCGCTGGTGACCATGGACGAGGTGATGGCGAGCCGCATGGTCTCCGACCCGCTCCGGTTGCTGCACTGCTGTCCGATCTCCGATGGTGCAGCCGCGGTCGTGCTCACCAGCACGCGCGGCCCCGTCCGTGTCGCCGGTGTCGGGCAGGGCACCGACACGCTGGCGCTACGTCACCGTCACGAGCTGACGTCGTTTCGAGCTACCCAGACGGCCGCGCGGGCCGCCTTCACGATGGCGGGATTCGGCCCGGCCCGCGTGGACTTCGCCGAGCTACACGACGCGTTCGCGCCGTTCGAGCTGATCGCGCTGGAGGACATCGGCCTGGTGCCGCCGGGCAAGTCCGGCGCGATCACGCTGAACGGCGAGACGGCCCTCGACGGCCGGTTGCCGATCAATCCCTCGGGCGGCCTCAAAGCGCGGGGCCATCCGCTCGCCGCCACCGGACTCGCGCAGATCGTGGAGTGCGTGTGGCAGCTTTCTGGTCGCGCCGAAGGCCGTCAGCTCAGTGCACGGATCGGCCTCGCCCACTCCATCGGAGGCCTGGCCACCAACAACTGGGTCACCCTGCTCGAAGCTTCGCGATGACACGCCGCCGCTGCGCACACTCAATCATTCAGGAACCTGCGCGAAGCGACACGGGAAATTCAATCAATCGGAAAGTCGTACGCAGCCACTCCGCGCCGCGACCGCGCCACCCACGGTTCGAGCCGCTCTCCAACGCTTCGATACAATGATCGAGCGCATCCCGGCCTCGCGTTGCTCGCGCTGCGGACTGATCGTCGCGCCGCCGGCGACTTACTGTCCGCACCATCCGGCGCGGATGACTCCGACAACGGTGCCCGGGGTCGGCGAGATCGTGTCGTACACGACGCTGCACTCGGCTCCCGAGGGATTCCGCTCGCCGCTCCACATCGCCCTCGTCCAGCTCCAGGGGGGCGCCCGCTTCGTCTGCCACGGCGCGCAGACGCCGCGGGTGCGCATCGGCTCACTCGTCGCCATCGAGGCGGTGGACAACGTCTATTACTTCTCCAGCCTGAACACGCTCGACCGCGCGCGTCTGTTCTGGGGCCGCGCCGGCCGCGCCGGCGATCGCGTCAACGCGATGACCCGCAGCGTGGTGCGCCGGCTCTTCAAGGGAGGCGAAGGTGGCTCGAACTAAGCCGCTCGACGGCGTCCGGGTGCTCGATCTCACACGCGTCCTCGCTGGACCGTTCTGCACGATGATGCTGGCCGACATGGGCGCCGAGGTCGTCAAGATCGAGGAGCCGGGCAAGGGCGACGACACGCGGAAATGGCCGCCGTTCGTGGCGGGCGAGGCCACGTACTTCATGTCGGTCAACCGCGGCAAGAAGAGCGTCACGCTCAACCTCAAGGCCCGCGAGGGCCTGGACATTCTACGGAGCCTCGCGCGCAAGAGCGACGTCGTCGTCGAGAACTTCCGTCCCGGCACGATGGAACGGCTCGGCGTGGGCTTCAAGGCGCTGAGCCGCCTCAATCCGCGCCTCGTGTACTGCTCGATCTCGGGCTTCGGCGAGTCGGGGCCCGAAGCGCATCGCGCCGGCTACGACCTCATCGTGCAGGGCGAGGGCGGCATCATGGACATCACCGGCTTTCCCGATGGCCCGCCGGTGAAAGTCGGGAACTCGATCGGCGATCTCGTCGCCGGCATGTCCGCCGCTCACGGCATCGTGCTGGCGTTGCTCGCGCGCGTGCGGACCAGGCGCGGCCAGAAGGTCGAGATCGGCATGCTCGACGTCATGGCCTCGCTCCTGACGTACCAGGCGGGGACGTACTTCAACACCGGCGGCAAGCCGAGCCGCCGGGGCAATCAGCATCCGTCGATCGTGCCCTACGAGGTCTTCAAGGCGGCCGACGCCTACCTCACACTCGGCGTCGCCAACAACTCGCTGTGGAAGCAGTGCTGCGCGGCCCTGGAGCGCCCCGACCTGGCGGCCGATCCGCGATTCGACACCGAGGCCAAACGCGTGGAGCACCGCGCCACGCTGGTCCCGTTACTGAACGAGATCTTCGGCGCGCGCGGGGCCGACGAGTGGCTCAAGCGCCTGGAAGCGGCCGGTGTTCCGGCCGGGCGCATCAAGACGGTCGCCGAGGTGTGCGAGAGCGATCACCTGAAATCGCGCGGAATGGTGGTGCGCCTGCGTCATCCGAAAGCCGGCCACGTCACGGTCATGGGCGTGCCCATCCGGCTCCACACGACGCCGGGAAAGGCCGCGACGGCGCCCCCGCTGCTCGGTCAGCACACGGCGGCGGTCCTCCGTGGCGTGCTCGGTCTCAAGGCGGCCGCCGTCGCCCGCTTGCGCCGCGACGGCGTCATCTGACGATCAGGGAAGCCTCGACGCCCCGCGAGCCCTCAGCGACTTCGACGGCGGGGTGGTCAGGAGCGCCGGGCGCCCACGACGACCAGCACGAGACCCGCGGCGACGGCGACGCCCCCGACGACGGGCGAGACCGGGATCGTCTTCTGTCGTTCCGCTTCCACCTTGAGCGGCCCGACGTCGACGACCTTCTCCTTGGACGTGTAGGTGATGCCCTGCCAGGCCAGGGCCACGACACCGAGGACGATCAACGCGATACCGACGACCACGATTCCCCGCACAGGGCCTCCCATGCGGCGCTCTACCTCCAGGCTACACCAGGCCCCGCGCGCGCGCCTTGACGTGTTCGGCCCCCTACCGCATGATGTCGGAATGCGGCGAGCCATCAAGATTTACGACACGACACTGCGCGACGGCACCCAGGGCGAAGGCGTGTCGTTTTCGATGGAAGACAAGGTCCGTCTGGCGGCACGCTTCGATGCCATCGGCATCCACTACATCGAGGGCGGCTGGCCGGGCTCGAATCCGAAGGACCTCCGCTTCTTCCGCCGCATGCACGACGTCTCGCTGAAGCACGCCAAGCTCTGCGCGTTTTCCATGACCCGTCGCGCCGGTGTCAGCGCCGTGGGCGACGCCAACATGCAGGCCCTGATCGAGGCCGGCGCACCGGTGGCGACGATCGTCGGCAAGTCGTGGGACTTCCACGTGACGCATGCGCTCGAGACGACGCTGCCCGAGAACCTGGCCATGATCGGCGACACCATCGCCTATCTCCGCCCGAAGATGGACGAGGTGATGTACGACGCCGAGCACTTCTTCGACGGCTTCCGGGCCAATCGCGAGTACGCGCTGGCTACGCTGAAGGCCGCGGCCGGCGCGGGGGCGCATTGGGTCGTGCTCTGCGACACCAACGGCGGCACGCTGCCCCACGACCTGGTCGCGATTCTCCAGGTGGTGAAGCGCGAGGTTCCGGCCCGTCTCGGCATCCACGTCCACAACGACGCCGAGTGCGCGGTGGCCAACTCGCTGGCCGCCGTCAGCGAGGGTGTGGAGCAGGTGCAAGGCACGATCAACGGGTTCGGCGAGCGCTGCGGCAACGCCAACCTGGTCTCGATCATTCCGAGCCTCGTGCTGAAGATGGGCGTCGACTGCATCCCGGAGGCGCACCTCCGCGAGCTGCGCGACGTCTCACGCTTCGTCTCGGAGCTGGCCAACCGCAAGCCGTGGACGTCCCAGCCCTACGTGGGCGATTCGGCCTTTGCCCACAAGGGGGGCATGCACGTGTCGGCGGTGCTGAAGCATCCGGAGACCTACGAGCACATCGATCCTCAAGCCGTCGGCAACCACCGGCGTGTGCTCGTGTCCGAGCTCTCGGGCAAGTCCAACATCGTCTGGAAGGCGCGCGAGTATGGGATCGACCTCGACCAGGCCACGCCCGACTCGCGGCGCATCCTGGACGAGCTGAAGTCGCTCGAGGATCAGGGCTTCCAGTTCGAGGGCGCCGAGGCGTCGTTCGAGCTGCTCATGGAGCGCGCGCTCGGCCGCCACCGGCCGTACTTCGAGCTCGACGCCTACCGCGTCATCGTCGAGGAGCAGCACGCCGACGCTCCGGTGGCGGAGGCGACCGTGCGCGTCCGGGTCAAGGGGATCCTCGAGCACACCGCGGCGTCCGGCAACGGCCCCGTCAACGCGCTCGACCACGCGCTTCGCAAGGCGCTCGAGGAGTTCTACCCGAGCCTCAAGACGATGCAGCTGCTGGACTACAAGGTTCGCATCCTCGATGAATCCAAGGGTACCGGCGCCAAGACGCGGGTCCTCGTCACCTCGGGTGACGGTGAGGAGACGTGGGGCACCGTAGGCGTCGCCGACAACATCATCGAGGCCTCGTGGCAGGCGCTGGTGGATTCCGTCGAGTACAAGCTGCGGCGTGACGAGCGCCGCGGCGCCAGCCGCTGACCTTCCGCGTGAACGTCGTGATCGTGGACGACGAAAAACCGATCATGCAGCTTTGCATGAAGGTGCTGGAGCTGCAGGGCCACACGGTGGAGGGTTTCACGCGCGGCGAGGACGCGGTGGCGCGACTGCTCGCCTCGCCGGCCGATCTCCTCGTGGTGGACTACAAGATGCCCGGCCTCAACGGCGTCGAGGTGGTCCGACGGGTTCGCGCCGCTCGGCCCGAGCAGCGCGTGGTGATGATCACTGGCCACGGCACCGCCGAGGTCGTTGCCGAGGCGACCGAGGTCCGCGTCAATGGCCTGCTCTTCAAGCCCTTCACGCCCAACGAGCTGGTCGAAGCCACCGTCGCCGCGCTGAAGCCCTGATCCGCGCTGGCCTCAGATCCCGCGCTCGGTGCGCCAGGCCAGGATCTGCTCGGCGTGCTCGCGGTAGTGGTGGGCCGAATTGTTGTCCACGATCTTCCACGTCGTCTTGCCGGGTTGCCAGCGCTCGGGCGCCACGCGGTCGGCGGCCAGCATGAACTCCTCGTGCGATTTGTCGAACTCGAGCAGCACGTCCGCCACGCTGGTGTCCTTGGCCGCCGCCGTGAACCGCGCGTTCCACTCATCGACGTCGTCGTAACCGACACCCTCGGGGATCGGCTTCTCGCCCCGGGCCAGGCGCTCCAGCGCCGGCGCCATCTCACGGTGCCATCCCGCCATGTGGGCGACGATGTCCTTGACGCTCCACGTGCCCAGCCAGACCTCCGTCATGTGCTCTTCGTTGAGCCCGCGGAGCGTGTCATGGAAGGCCTTGTAGTCTCGGGCGGCTTGAGTCAGCAGGTCGTCTTTCGGTGTCACGGGATCCTCCGGTCGCTCGTCGGGAAGCTCGGGGCGTCGTCACCCGGCGAGCAGGTGCTCCGGTCATTCGAAGCAATTCTCTCACGACTGGTTGCGACGGTCCGCGGCGGGCGGCCGGGGGGCGCTGCTCGTGGTGAGGCGGACGGGTTGTGTTACTGGGCTTTCACCGTGTCGGGGAGACAGACGTAGTCGAAAACCAGCCGTTTCCCTGCCTTCAGCTTCATCTCGACATAGCCGTCGCGCACCGTGATCCGTGCGTCGGTGTCCCGACGCGCTTCGTCACGGGCTTGTTCGGCGGTCAGCGAGGGGCGCTTGGGATCCCACGGCGCACCGTTGCTGACGACGTCGTAGGCCGCGTTCCCCCGGACGCTGAGGTAGCTCTCGCGCTTGGCTTGCGCGTTGGCCGAGACGCTCTCGCGGCAATCGGTCAGCCGCTCGTGTTCTTCGACGACCTGCCATTGTCCGGTTGGGAAAGTGAGCGGATCGAAGGTGTGCACCCACAGCACCCACGGTCCAGCGTGGACAGCGTGCGGTGCCGTCACCGTGACAGCGAACATGACGGCCACGATCAGCCGTCGAATCTCATGTGTTGTCTTGAATCGCCCCATTGCCGTGCCCCCGAGGCGATGTATTGCAAAAGGCTTACCGCATGCGCAGAGCCGCGGTTTGACGGGCGTTCGCGCACCGGAAGGCGTCGCGACCGTCAGAGACGTAAGTTCTTCCGACCACTCGAGGCGTAAACTTCCAGAGGCGTAAACTTCTCCGACCACGGGACGTCGCGCGAAACCCGGATTACGGGTGCAGGCGCTTGTAGAACAGCAGCTCGCGATAGCCCTGGGGCAGGTTGTCGATGTGGCCCGACGGGGCAAAGCCGAGGGCGGAGAGCATGCGGATGGCCACGGCGTTCGTTTCCTCGACCGAGGCGTAGAGGCGCGGGCTGGGCGACATCTGCTCCACCGCCTTGACGAGCGCCCGCGCGACGCCGCGCCGGCGGTAGCGCTCGGTCACGCAGACCAGTGACACCATCGTGCACTGGAACCAGTCGGTGCGGTACGCCACGACGCCGACCACCTCGTCGCCCTCGTTGGCGACCAGCAGGTGGTGGCGCTCGACGTGCGAGCGGATCATCGGGCCCGCCCGTTGAGGGCCCAGGACCGTCGTCGCCACGTCCATCACGGCATTGAGATCCGATGACAGTGCGTGGCGAATTTCCATGCGCTCAGTGTATCAACACCGGATACGGCCGACCGTGACGGCCGCGGTTCAGTAGGTGCCGGGACGGATCTGCTTGTAGAGCTCCTTCAGCTTGTCGGCCGAGAATTCGCGTGACTGGCACACCTCGATGATCTTCCGCTCGTCGGCCTCGACGCGCCGCACGGCGTCGGCGACCTTCGGCACGAGATCGGGCGGGATGGTCACGGCGCCGTGCTGATCACAGTGGATCAGGTCGCCCGGCTTCACCCAGAGGCCACCGAGCTTCACGGGCAGCCCGAAATCAACCATGTGGACGTAGGCGTGCGAGACCGAGACGTGGGCCGCGGCGAACTGGAATCCGAGGGCCCGCACTTCGTCGAGGTCACGGACCGAGCCGTCGGTGATGGTGCCGACGGCGCCGAGCGCCTTGTGGATGTTGGCCTGGACCTCGCCCCACTGGGCGCCCTGGCCGCGCGGCTCGTCGAGGTCGTGGACGACGATCGCCCGCGGGGCCGGGATCGAGAGCACGTAGTCCCACCACCCGAACGTGCTCGAGCGATGGCCCTCGAGCGGCTGCGGCTCGGCCCGGATGACCGCGGTGACGGCGTGGCCGACCAGAGGCCCCAATTCCGGGAAGAGACAGCGGATCTCGGACGACATGAAGCCCTGGTTGCGAGGCCGCACGTTGAACGTCTCGATGGCGTTGGCGATGCTCGGACTCGAGATCTTCCGGAGCGCGTCGATCACGTCGACCTCCTGGTGATGGCGTCCGGAGACGCCCGTTGGGTTCGAGAGTCAGGACGAGGACGAGCCGGGGTCGCGGACGACCCGGCTCATCTCAGACGGCGTCACGGCGCTGCTGGATGAGCAGCCGGCGCAGCATCTGGACGGCCTCCGCCACCGACTCGAGGTTGGGGTTGACGGCCAGCGCGCGCTCGAAATAGGTCAGGGCGCGCGCCGGCTCGTTCAGCTCCATGTAGATCATGCCGTAGCCGCTCAGCGCGCCGAAGTGGTAGGGGTTGCGCTTCATGACCTCGTCGCAGTCGGCCAGCGACTTGGCGTACTCGCCGAGCACGTAATAGACGGTGGCGCGCTTGTTCCAGCCCTCGGCGAACTCGGGCTTGCGGCGAATGATCTCGCTGAAGGTCTGGACGGCGGCGGCGCCTTGCTGGTCGTTCATCTGCTCGACGCCGACCGCGAAGAGTCGATCGATGTCACGGTCGCCGGAGCGGCTCCACACCTCCCACAGCGCGCGCTCGGTGAGTCGCCGCACGAGCGGGTCGGAGTCACGCAGCGCCGCGGCTAACTTCGGCACGTCGTCGAACGTGCCCATCGCGCCCAGCGCGGTGACGGCCTGGCGGCGTGCCTCGGGATCCCCCTGACCGAGGGCCTGCAACGCGGCATCCCGCGACATCTTCGCCGACGCCGAGGTTGCGATGACCAGGACGAGCAGGAGCGCGACGCCTCCGCGCGGCTTCACGGCACGTACGCCTCGTTCACGTGCGTGGCGGCCAGGCCGGGCTGACGTCCACCGCCCGGAATGATGATGCGCCCGTCGACGACGGCGGCGCCGATGCCGTGGCGAGGTGTCGGCATCGGCGTCTTCGAGATCCAGCGATTCGTGACGGCCTCGTACATTTCGGTGGCGCTAAAGATGCGCAAGGGCGCCTCGCCCCCGAAGACCAGGATGCGGTCGGGCAGCGCGGCGGCGGCGAGGCCCCCGCGCGCCGACGGCAGCGGCGGCGCCACCCGCCAGCTATCGGTGGCGGGATCGTAGACCTCCACGTTGGCGAACTGCGTGCCGATGAACGATTCGCGTCCGCCCAGGACCCAGATCTGGCCGCGGAACGCCACCGCGGCGAGATGATCGCGGGCTGTCGGCAACGGGTTGGCGGACGACCAGCGGTTGGCCACCGCATCGTAGATTTCGTGGGCGTTCGTGACGCCATCGCTGGTGCCGCCCAGCGCGTGGATGCGATTGCCGACCCCGGCCGCGGCCAGGCCACCGCGCGGCGTCGGCATCGGCGCGCGCGTGGCCCAGGCGTCCCGCGCGGGATCGTACTCGTAGACGGTCGAGGGCCACGGCGGCCGCCGCGTGATGGGTCGCGACGGGAAGCGGGGCCCGCGACTGCCACTCGTTCGCCGCCGGATCGTAGACGTCGACGCTGGCCACCGGCTCACCGCTGTCGTTGAAGCCGCCGATCGCGAACACACGGCCCTCGAGCGCCGCGACGGCGACTTCCTGACGCGGCGCGGGCAATGGAGCCAGCGCCGTCCACGTGCCCGACATGCTCTGATCCACCGGGGCGGGCGAGTCGGTCCTGAAGCCGATGCAGCCTGACAGCAGCAGCGCGACGAGCGCGAACCGGAGCGTTCTCATCGGCGCTGGAGCAGCTCGAGCAGCGTTGCCTCGTCGAGGATCGTCACGCCGAGCCGGCGAGCATCGTCCGCTTTGCTCCCGGCCGCTTCGCCGACCACGACGTAGCTGGTCTTCTTCGACACCGAGCTCGTGACGCGGCCGCCGAGACGCTCGATTCGCTCGCGCGCGGCGTCTCGGGTGAGCGACGGGAGCGTGCCGGTGAGCACGAACGTCTGACCCGCCAGCGGCCGTGGCGCGTCAGCCTGGAAACCCGGCTGCGACATTGCGACGCCGGCAACGCCCAGCCGCCGGATCACCTCGGCGTTGCTCTCGTCGTCGAAGAACTTCCGCACGGACTCGGCGATCTCCTCACCGATGCCGCGAATCTCGGTCAGCTCGGCCACGGATGCCTCCTGGACTTTCGACATGCTCCCGAAGTGGCTTGCCAGGACTCCGGCGACCCGCTCGCCCACCATGCGAATGCCGAGCGCATTCAAGAGCGGGGCGAGGCCCCGGGTCTTGGAGCCCTCGATCGCCGTGACGAGATTATGCGCCGATTTGTCGGCCAGGCGCTCAAGCTCCACGAGATCGCCGACGGTGAGCCGGTAGAGATCGGCGAAGCTTCCCACCAGCCGGCGCTCGACGAGCTGCTCGATGACCGCCTCGCCCAGATGCTCGATGTCCATCGCCCGCCGCGACCCGAAGTGCCGGAGCCGTTCCTTCAGCTGAGCCGGACACGCGCTGTTCGGGCACCGCCAGTACGCCTCGCCGGGGATCCGGATCACCTCGTGCTTGCACGACGGGCATTCGCGGGGGAACTCGAACGCCTTGCTGTCGGGCGGGCGCTTGCCCGCGATGACCTGGACGACGTAGGGGATGACGTCCCCGGCGCGCTCGATCAGCACCGTATCGCCGACCCGGATGTCCTTGCGCCGAATCTCGTCCTCGTTGTGGAGGCTGACGTTGCGGATGGTGACGCCGGCCAGCTCCACCGGCTCCAGCTTGGCCACCGGCGTCAGCGTCCCCGTTTTGCCCACGTGGACGTCGATCGATTGCACGACCGTCGTCGCCTGACGCGCGGCGAACTTGAAGGCCAGGGCCCAGCGGGGATGATGCGTGGTCGAGCCGAGCCGCCATTGCTGCTCCAGCGAGTCGACCTTGATGACGGCGCCGTCGGCGTCGTAGCCGAGCCCGTCGCGTTCGGCCTCCAGCCGCTCACAGTACGTGACGACGGCGTCGAGCGTGGGGCACGGCTCCGTCCGGGGATTGACCTTGAAGCCGGCCGCGCGCAGCGCCTCCAGCGTCTCTGCGTACGTCGTGAAGCCGAGCTCGCGGGCTTCGCTCACGTGGTAGAGGAAGATGTCGAGCGGCCGGCGGGCCGTCGTGGCCGGGTCCTTCTGGCGCACGGCGCCTGCCGCCGCGTTGCGGGGGTTGGCGAACGTCGTCTCGCCGGCGTCTTCGAGGCTCCGGTTGAGCTTCTCGAACTCGGCGCGCGGCATGAAGACCTCGCCGCGGACTTCGACCTCACCGATCGTGGCGAGACGGCCGCGCAACGTCATCGGGAGGCTTCGGATCGTCCGGAGGTTCTGTGTGATCTCCTCGCCGACGCGGCCGTCCCCGCGGGTGGCGCCCCGCACGAAGCGGCCGTCCTGGTAGAGCAGGGCGACACCCAGGCCGTCGATCTTCGGCTCGCACACGTAGCGGAAGCCCGTCCCGGGCAGTGCCCGGTTCAGGCGCGCCTCGAACTCGCGAAGGTCCTCGGGCGTCGTCGCGTTGTCGAGCGAGAGCATCGCCACTTTGTGCTCGACGGGCCGGAACGTGTCCACTGGCTGGCCGGCGACGCGCTGGGTGGGGCTGTCAGGGGTGATGAGCTCGGGGAACGCCGCCTCGAGGTCGGAGAGCTCGCGCCGGAGCGCGTCGTACTCGCTGTCCGCGACTTCCGGCCGCGCCTCGACGTAATAGGCGTAATCGTGGTGGCGGATCGCCTCGCGCAGCTCCGCCAGACGCCCGGCGGCGTCCGCCCGATCCATGGCGGGGAGGATAACACGTCAGGTGGGCTCCGGACGATAGGTGCCACGAGTATTCATATTTAAGCTTGACAGGTATTAAGTATTAGGAATACCTCACCTCCGCTCGCGACATTGCGTTCTGGTGGTGTTCCTCGTCGTGACGCAGGCGGTGTCCTGGCCCGGTCGGGCCTGGGCGGCGTCAGCCGAGGAGATCGAGCAAAAGCTGAAGGCGCTGCAAGAGCAGGTGAACGATCTCAAGAAACAGCTGGAGCACAGAATAAGACCCAGGCCCCGGTGACTCAGGCCCCCCCGCCGCTCCCGGCCGCGGTTCAGCCGGTGGCGCAGGTGACCACCGTCCCGGCAGCCCCGCCGCTGGTATCGCGCCCGCCCTGGCTCAGCGATTTCAAGCTCGGGGGCTACGGCTCGACGCGGTTCGAGGCGAACGACCTCAACAAGTTCAGCGACACGTTCACGTTCTTGACCGAGCTGGAGGTCGAGCGACGCCAGCCCGTCGAGGGGGGCCTGCGCGGCTTCTCGCAGTCGATCGAGGGCAGTGACAAGTCCGAGGTGTCGCTCGAGCAGGCCTGGATGCAGTTCGCCCTGGCCGACTGGGTGCGCTTCCGGGCCGGCATGATGCTGGTGCCGCTCGGCCGCTTCAACATCAACCACGACGACAACCGCTGGGATCTGCCTCGCCGCTCCCTCGTCGACCGCGGCGTGCCCGTGCTCCCCGTCAAGTCCGCCTGGTCGGAGGTCGGGATGGGCTTCCAGGGCGACATTCCCACCCAGCGCTTCGGGAAGTTCAGCTATCAGGTGTACGCCATGAACCGCGTCACCCTCGACTCCACCCTGGAGACGGTCGCCCGCGCAAGCGGGGAGCTGGAGACGGAGGTCGAGATCCAGCCACGGCGAGGCACCGCAAACCTCGACTTCAAGCGTGACAAGGCTGGAGTCTTCCGGCTGGCCTGGAGCCCCACCCTCGAGACCGAGATCGCCACCTCCGTGTACTACGGCCGCTACACGCCGGACTTCCTGCCTTCGGAGGCGCTCTGGGGCGTCGGTGTCGATGGCAAGGCGACCTTCGGGCCGTTCGAGGTCGAGGGCGAGTACATCGTGACGAAGTACAACGGGATCACACGGGTCGCCCGAGGATTTGCCAACGCCGTCCTCGAGCGCCAGCTCGAGGACGGCACGGCGCCCCTGAACACGGTGGTCGACTTCGAGCTGGCCGGTCTGGCCTCGACCAAGCAGGGGTATTGGCTGGACCTCCGGTACCGCTTCTTTCCCGACTTTCTGCGGAACTCGATCTTTGGCTGGAAGTTCGACAACCCTCAGTTCATAGCTACGACCCGGATGGAACAGGTCTGGTTGGACGGGCTCGTTCAACAAGCGGACTTCACCGGCGGCGAGCTCACGACGCCCACTCAGGAGAATCGCTTCGTGGACCGCGCCACGCTCGGCCTGGCCTATCGCCCGGTGCCGCTCGTCGTCTTCCAGCTCGCGTTCGAGCGCACGTGGACCAACAAGAACAAGAGCCTGGCTGCCGTCACGAACTTCCTGCCCGCCCAGCGTACCGAGGACACCGCGAACGCGTTCCTGTTCGGCGTGGCCTTTGGCTTTTAGCATGATCTCTCGGCGTCGGTTCCTGGGCGGCGCGGCGGGTGCCTAGCTGGTGCTCGGACCGGCCGGCCTCGCGGCGCAGGAAGGGGTCTTTCTGAAGCCCGAGGAGACGCCTCGGCACCTGTTTCCCGAGGCGACTTCGGTCACCGAGCGGACCGAAGTCGCCACACCGGTCATGCAGCACAAGATTCGCGATCTTCTCGGACGTCCCCCGAGCCTGTGGGAGCCGGCGTACCGCATCTTCACGGTCACGTGTGATCAAGCGGTCACCGGCTACGTCGTGGTCGTCGAGGAGATCGGCAAACATCGACCGATCACGTTTGCCGTCGGCATCACGCCAGCGGGAGCGGTGCACGATCTCGCCGTGCTTGCCTACCGCGAGGCCTACGGGGGTGAAGTCCGGGAGCGCCGCTTTCTGAAGCAGTATGCGCGCAAGACGCTCGCCGATCCGCTCGTGCCGTACCGGGACGTTCGTAACATCTCGGGAGCGACGTTGTCGGTGGAGGCCACCGGGCGCGCGGCCCGGAAGGCGATCGCCGTGCTGAAGGTCGCGGGCACCCTCGCGTGACCGCCGCGTCCACTCGGACGTACGTTCGGCCGCGTATGAGGACGCTGTGCGCCGCCACCCTGCCGGTCGGCGAGTCCGACGTGCACGCGCGTCACGTCGCGACGATTTTCGAGACCGCGGGCGTCTGTGAAGACGTCATGAGCCGGCATCGACCCGATGCCGGCGTCAGCCGGCTGAACGCGCGGGCCGGCGATCCGGAAGGCATCGTCTCTGCCGAGCTGGCCAGGGTTCTCGCGCTCGCGCGGAGGCTCTCGATCGCGACCGACGGCGCCTTCGATCCGACGATCACGCCGGTGTTCGAGGCGTGGCGTCGAGCGTCGGCGCGGGGACGAATGCCAAGCGCGCGACGGCTCCGCGCGACGCTTGGTCTGGTCGGCTGCCGGAGGATCACCATCGCCGGTTCGCGCGTGAGCCTCGAACGCGCGGGCATGGCCATCGACCTCGGGGGGCTCGGAAAAGGTCTCGCGCTCGATCGCATCGCGGCTCGACTGCGACGCGAGCGGTGCGGGTCGGCCATGCTGAACTTCGGGGAGTCGAGCCTGCTCGCCATCGGCCGTCCTCCGGGCGGCCGGTGGACGGTCGTGCTTCGTCACCCGGCCCGCGGTGTCGTCGGTGAATTCCCGCTCGAGGGCCGGGCCTGCTCGACGTCGGCCACGTTCGGCGAAACGCTCAAGGCGGGATCGCGACGTGTCGGCCACGTCCTCGATCCACGAACGGGGCGCCCGGTGCGCGTGATGGCTCAGGTCACCGTCCTCGCCCGCTCGGCGACGGTCGCGGAGGCGGCGTCCACGGCGCTCCTCGTTCTCGGGCGCTCCTCGGTCGCCGCGCTGGCGGCGCGTCTGAACCTCGACGCCTGCTGGGTCGACCGTGCCGGCGTCTTCACGACGCCGCGGTTCCCGTTGCGTCAGCTCGACTGACCGGCCGATGCGAGAGTTCGGGAAGGGAGGATTCTCACTCAAGCGTGCGCCACGGCGCCTGCGCCTCGTCTACGGCGGCTTCCTGGTGCTGACCGCCATCGGATTCGCGACGCAGTTCGGGTTCGAGATCGGACGGATCGGCGTGACGCCGGCGGCGATCGCCACGTTCTATCGCGGGAGCGAGAGCGGCGACGTCATGGTCTTTCCGAAGACGGCCGCGCAACTCCTCGAGGTCACCCACGCCCACGCGTTCGTGATGGCCATCGTCTTTCTGATCCTCGCGCATCTCTTCGTGTCGACGTCGGCGCCGGAGACGCTCAAGATGGTCGTGCTGACGGTGGCGTTCGTCGGTACCGTCGGTGATCTCATGTCGCCCTGGCTGGTGCGCTACGGGGCGGCCTCGTGCGCCTGGCTCGCGCTCGGCTCGTGGATCGCCCAGGGCGCCGGCAATCTGGTGCTGCTCGTGGTCAGCAGTTGGGAGTGCCTGTCAGGCCAGGAGAACGGCTCGTGATGACCGACGGGTAGCGGCACGCTATACTCGCTCCACATGGCGAAGACGACCACGCGAGCGAACACCGCCCCCAACAACTCGACGACGGCCTCGGTCCAGGATTACCTGGCCGCCATCTACGATCTGGCCTCCAGCGGTAAGCCCGTGATCGGCGCGCGCCTCGCCAAGCACATGGGAATCTCGGCGCCGGCGGTGACGGAATCGATCCAGCGCCTGTCGCGTGGTGGCTACGTCAAGGTCGGCCCCGGCAAAGCGCTCATCCTCACGCCGAAGGGGCGCGAGATCGCCGAGGTCATGGCCCGACGCCACCGACTGCTCGAGCGCTGGCTCACGGATTCCCTCGGGCTGAACTGGACGGACGCGCACGAAGAAGCGCATCGCCTCGAGCACGCGCTGTCCCCGCGAGTCGAAGAGCGGCTGGCCGAGATGCTGGGCATGCCCAGCACGTGCCCGCACGGCAATCCCATTCCCGGCATGGCCAAGCCGCGCAAGGTGGAGCCGTTCCCGCTCGCCCAGGCGAAGGAGGGCGTCACCGTCGTGGTGGAGCGCATCACCGAGGAAGCCGAGGCCGACAAGAAGCTCCTCGAGCACCTCTGGCGCAACGACGTGCGGCCCGGGCGACGGCTCACGATCGTCGAGGTGGCGCCGTGGGCCGGCACCATCACCGCCGCCAGCAACGGCCAGCGCATCGCACTTGGCCTGCCCGCCGCCGCAAAGATCTGGGTGTATATCGAGTGAAGGCAGTCGTCCTCGCCCTCCTCTTCATCGCGTTCTTCTACGGGTTCTACTGCGGTGTGATGGCGATCTGGTCCTACTTCGCGATGGCGAGCATCGTCGATGACGCCGTGACGGAGCGCGGCCGGGCGGCCGCGGCCCCCGTTCGCGACTACATCATCAAGAGCGCGGCTGAGTCGGGCGTGCGAATCCAGGACCGCAACGTCGTGGTCACGACGGACGAGCGCCAGCTCAACATCAATCTCCGGTGGACGTTTCCGGTGGTGACCTACAAGGGCGAGGACATCGTCGAGATCCCGCTTTCGATGGAGCGGGCGTTCGGTCGCTGACCGCTACTTCTTCTTCGCCTTCACCTCGGCCTTCGCCTGCGCGAGCACCTTCTCCACCTTCTCGCGATCCTCGGCGGAGGGGGAGAGCGTCAGAAACGTCTCCCAGGCCTTGATCGCGCCGGGCAGGTCCTCCTTCGCGTAGAGCACCTGGCCCCGGTACATGAGCGCCGGCCCGTAATTGGCGTCGATGGACAGCGCGCGGTCGAACGCCTGCAGCGCGCTGTCGGGGTGGCCACCGATGGCGATGATCACGCCCAGATGCGTGATGGCGTCGACGTTCTTCGGCTGGCGCTTCAGGATGGCCTGGTAGGCGGCGATCGCCTCGTTGTAGCGCCCTTCGTTGAGGCTGGTGCGCGCGGCCTGCAGCATACCCTGGAGCATCTCGGGGGTGATTGGACGGGGCGCGGCCGCTCCTGGAGCGGCGCCCGAGCCGCCGGGGCCGGCGGCTGGCGCGGGATCCATGCTCGCGAGAGGCCGCGAGCCCGGCGCCGGCATCGATGCGCTCGGGTCGGGACTCGTATTACGGGCGAGTCCGGAGCCAATGGCGATGCCGAAGGCGAGGAGCGCGATGGCGCTGGCCGTGAGCACGGCAGGATGACGCCAGCCGCGGCCCCGCGGCGGTTTCTCCACGCGCGCCGATCGAGCTTCCCGCTCGGGTCGCGCACCCAGGCGGTCGAGCCCGGTGAGAATCTCGGAGGCCTCCGCTTCGTAACGGGCCTGGAGCTCGGCGTAGTCGTCGTGGCCGATGTGGCCGGCCTCGTGCTCGAACTCGAGCTCCCGGAGCACAGTCAGGATCTGACGCTTACGCTCGGTCAGTTGCTCCCGCGGGTCAGGGGGAACGGCCAGGAACGAGCGCCCGCCGCTCGGGCGTATCAGCGGCCACACCGTGAACAGCAGGGCGGGAAGGCCGATGGCGAGGGCGACGCCGACGACCGTCACGCGTCGCGCTCCATCTCACGGCGAATGCGCTCTCGCATCGCGTCCGTCGGTGGCGCTGCGGCCGCGGCCGAAGGCCGCCGTCGCGTCCAGCGCGTGACGAGGATGCCGACGATGGCCAGCCCCACCGCGACCGCGATCCCGGGCATGAGCCAGACGAGGAGATTGAATCCCTGGCGGCGGGGCGCCAGCAGGATCCACTCGCCGTACTTGTCCACGAAGTACTGGACGACCTGGTCCGGGCGCTCACCGGTGGCGAGGCGCTCCCGGATCACGGCACGCATCTGGGAAGCCATCTCCGATGGGGAATCAGCGACCGAGAGGTTCTGGCAGACCACGCAGCGGAGCTGAGCGGCGATCTCGTGCACGGTCTGTTCCCCGACGTGGGTGGCCGGCTGCTGAGCCAGAGCGGTCGCGGATGCGAGCAGGAGGAGGACGGCGACTCCAGGTAGACCACGAACCATCGAAACTAAGGTATCACGCGACGTCGTTTCTGCGCGCCTTCCGGGCTGTTCTGCGCGGCTCCTGGGACGTTTGCATCAGTGAGACCTGGCAAGCGGCGGGAGACCGGTGAGAGCGCTGGAAGACTGGACGATCAGGCTTCGCGGTCGTCGGACGGCGCGCCGTGGGTCAGCCAGTCGCCGAACGTGGCCACGGTGCTCGCCATCCGCCATTCCTCGAAGATTTGAAGGGCCATGGCTCGCACGCCACCTTCGGACTCGGCTTCGCCGCACCGCTCGAGCAGCCAGCCCTCGAAATCGTCGGGCTCCGGGTCGTCCTGGACGACGCACCCGAGGAGATGGCGCTTCATCCCGAACCCGCCTCGCCGACCGCCCGACGGACCGTGCCCATCCCTTCGGCCACGGCAAGAACGTCTATTTCTGGGCCTTCGTCGTCTCGATGCTGCTGTTCAGCGTGGGCGGCGCGTTCGCCATCTGGGAGGCGGTGCGCAAGATCTTGCACCCCGGTGCGCACACCGTCTCACTCGGGTTGACCTTTGGCGTCCTGGGAGCAGGGTTCGTCTTCGAACTCGCGTCGTTCGTGGTCGCGTATCGGTCGCTGCGGCACGAAAAGGGTGAGGCGACGTTCCGCGAGTACTGGCGTGACACGCGGGATCCCACCCTGCCCACGGTGTTACTGGAGGACAGCGCGGCGCTGGTCTCGCTCGTCGTCGCCGCGGTCGGCATCGGTGTGCATCACGTCACCGGCAACCCCCTGTGGGACGCGCTCGCGTCGGGTGTCATCGGGCTCGTTCTCATCGGGGTGGCGATCCTGCTTGCCTTCGAGACCTATTCGCTGCTCATCGGTGACGCGGCGCCCGAGGACGTGGAAGCGAAGATCCGCGACGCCGTCATCGCCGACGAGGCGGTGACGGGCATCGCGGGCCTCTACACCATGCACGTCGGGCCGCGAGCGATCCTCGTCGTCCTCGAAGTGCGCTTCCGTCGCGACCTGACGATCCCGGCGCTCGAGGCGGCCGTCCGGCGACTCCAAGACCGCGTCCGCGAGGCCGTGGCCGGCGCCACCGAGGCGCGGCTGGTCGTAATCGAGCCGGCTCCCGGTGACGAGACCGTGGGCCGCGCGGCCTGACGAGTCGTCAGCGCGCCGGACGAAGCGCCAGTTCGCTTCCCTCGAGCGCGACGGTGAGCGGGCCGGCATCGTTCTGGACCGCTACGACGCCGTCGACCGCACGGGCGACCTCGGACGCGCGCACGCGGTCCCAGACCGTGGGCACGGCGCCGGTGAGCCGCACGATGCCATCTTCCACCGTGACGCTGAACGGGTTCCGGCGCAGGCGCCCGTCGCGGCGGAGTGCGCGCGACACGGCGGTGCGCAGAGCGCCGTCGCTGCGTCGCACGGCCGGCGCGGTGTCGTCATCGACGCGCAGGTCGTTGGTCACGGCTCTCACACCGGGGATGCGCAGGGCGACGGCACCGGCGGCCGCCTGCGCGGCGTGGGTCGCGACGCGACCCCGCAACGTCACGACGTCTCCGTGTGCCTCGACCTCGATGACGACCACCTCGGTGCCGGCCACAGCCGGTTCGGCCAGCAAGGCGATTTTGGTGAGCGCTGTCGTCCACCAGTCCGTGAACGTGACGGGCGCCGCCGGCATCGGGAGACACAAGACAGTGGCGACCACGAGGAGCAATTGGAAGATCATGGGCGTTCCTTTCGTAAGGCACAGGGCTGCACACGCGCTGCAAGCAGGGAATCAACCCCGACCGATCCGCGCTGGCAGCCATCGTGCACACGGAAGAGAGCTATGGCCGACGTCGTCTATGCCCTGACCTCATGGACGCCGCTCATCCGCGCGCACGACGCACAGCAGAACATCTGGTCGTTCGACTCGACACCGTGGCCGATGATCCGGCAACCGCAGTGCTGGCAATGCGGCGCCAGCGCGTGGATCGCGCACTCGAAGCTGTCGAAGATATGACGGCGACCATCTCGCGTCACTTCCATGACCTTGTCGTACTCGTTCTTGCACACCTCACAGCGCGCCATATCGTCCTCCCGGGCGGCCGACGTCCCGCCGCTCCACCCGCTGTCGAGGATGCAAGGTGGTTGCCGGTGACGGGATAGTGGCGCGCGTGTCACCCCGCGATTCAGCGCGCGACTGGGTCGCGCGAATCTTCACGCGGGTCGAGGATCTCGTGTATATCGGCCTGGGTGTCCTCCTGGCCGGCACGGCGATCGTCTTCCTGGCGGTCGGCGCCTACGACTTCGTGAGCCAGCTCGTGGCCGGTGGACCGCCCGGCCACGTCGTCGAGCTACTCGATCGAATCTTGCTGATCCTGATGATCGTCGAGATCCTCTACACGGTGCAGGTCTCGTTCCGCGAGCACGCGCTCGTGCCCGAGCCCTTCTTGATCGTCGGCCTCATCGCCGCCGTCCGCCGCATCCTGGTGACCACCGCCGAGTTTGCCCGCACGATCGAGCAGGGGGGCGAGCTCTTCCGGAACGCCATGATCGAGCTGGCCGTGCTCACCGTCATGGTCGTCGCGCTGGTGGCTTCGCTCTTGATGTTGCGACGGCGCGGATCGAGTGTGACGGCCGAGCGCGGCTAGTGCCCGCGCTCGCACTCATGGAGCCCCGGCAGCGAGCTGCCCTCGGCGGGGCCGGCAGACTACCGCGACGCGGGGGAGCTCTCGGAGGCTGCCGCGGCGCCTTCGGAAGAAAGCCGCTCGACGTGCTGCTTGAAGACCTGCTCGCTGAGCGAGCCGACGTGCTTGGCACGGATGCGGCCCTGCTTGTCGATGAAGAAGGTCTCGGGCACGCCGTAGATGCCGTAATCGATGCTGACTTTTCCGGACGGATCGGGAGCGTTCGGGAAGCTCAGCTGGAAGTCCCGTACGAACTTCAGCGCCTTGTCATCGGTGTCCTGGATGTCCACGCCCAGGACGACGACGCTGCGGTCGCGCCACGCCTGCCAGCCGCGCTCGAGCACCGGCGCCTCTTCGTAGCAGGATGGATAGCACCACGAGGCCCAAAAGTTGAGGACGACCACCTTGCCGCGCAAGCTTTCGAGCGAGACCGGCTGCCCGGCGAACGTCTTCAGCGCGAACGCCGGCGCCGGGCGGCCGACCAGCGGCGACGGCACCTCGCGCGGATTGAGACGGAAGCCGTAGGCGAGCAGCGCCAGCACGGGGATGGCGGCCAGCGGGATCAGCCAGCGGAGCGCCCGGCTCACGCCGCCTTCCGTCGCTCGGGCATCACTGACAGCACGGTGCCCAGAGTGAGGATCAACCCGCCGATCCAGATCACCGTGACGAGACGATTGACCTGGATCTTCACCGTCGCCTGGCGGCCGTCTCGCGTGAAGTCACCGAGCACCAGATAGAGATCTTCCTTGAGGCCGATCCAGTAGTCGACGCCGGCGATGGGACTGCTCTCCTGCGGGTAGTACTTCTTGGAGGGCTGCATGACGGCGGGATGCCGACCGTTGGCGACGGTGAACGTGCCGACGACCCTGGCGTGGTTCGATTCCTCTGCGGCCTCCAGACGATCGAAGCGGACGTTGTACCCGCCGAGACTCGCGGACTCGCCCACCTTCAATGTCGTCTCCGTCTGCACCGACCATGCCTGGGAGCCCGTCACCCCGACCGCGATGACGAGGATACCCAGGTGGACGACGAAGCCTCCGTAGCGCCGGTTGTGACGGGCGAGCAGACCAGTCATCGCGGGGAGGATCGATTCACCCATACGCAGGCGAGCCCGCGTCGCCCGCCAGAAGTCGAGTCCGATGGTGGCGGCGACGAAGACCGTGAGCGCGAGCGAGAGGACGGCGAGCGCCGAGCGCACGCCGAGCGCATAGAAGACGGCGGCGCCGACGATCCCGACGATGATCGGGCCCACGAAGTTGCGGCGCAGGTTGTCGAGCGACGCGCGCCGCCACGCGATGAGCGGCCCCACGCCCATCAGGAAGATCAGCCCGAGGAAAAGGGGAATGTTGACGGAATTGAAGAACGGCGCACCCACGCTGACCTTGACCCCGCGAACCGCCTCGGAGAGGAGCGGAAACACGGTGCCGAAGAAGACGGTGAAGGCCGCGGCGACCAGCATGACGTTGTTCAGGAGGAACGCCGACTCCCGTGACACCACCGAGTCGAGCTCGCCCTGGGCCTTGAGCGCGTCCCAGCGCCACGCGAGCAGCCCGAGCGCGACGAGCACGACGAGCGCCAGGAAGCTGAGGAACATGATGCCGATCGAGCCCTGGGTGAACGCGTGCACGGACGCGATGACACCGGAGCGCGTGAGGAACGTGCCGAAGAGGGTCAGGCTGAAGGTGAGGATCACCAGGCTGATGTTCCAGAGCTTCAGCATTCTCCGCCGCTCCTGGATCATCACCGAGTGCAAGAAGGCCGTGCCGGTGAGCCAGGGCATGAACGCGGCGTTCTCGACGGGGTCCCACGCCCAGTACCCGCCCCAGCCGAGGACGTGGTAGCTCCACCAGCCTCCGATGAGCAGGCCGAGCGAGAGGAAGTACCAGGCCGTGATCGTCCATCGCCGCGTGAGTGCGATCCACGTGTCACTCAGACGACCGGTGACGAGCGCGGCCACGGCGAAGGCGAACGGCACGGTGAACCCGGTGAAGCCGAGGTAGAGCGCGATCGGGTGCGTGATCATCCCCGTGTCTTCGAGCAGCGGGTTGAGGCCGCGGCCGTTGGCGGGGACCGGATTGAGGCGCGAGAACGGCGGCGCCGCCACGGTCATGATCGTGATGAAGAAGGCCATGATGGCGAGCATCACGGTCAGCGCCCACGGATAGAGCTCACGCGCCCGCTCGCGATGGCGGAGGATCACGATCAGCGTGTAGAGCGACAGCATCCAGCCCCACAGGATGATCGAGCCCTCCAGCGCTCCCCACACGCCCGTGATGCGATACCAGAACGGCGTGCCCAGGTTGGTATTGTGCGCGACGTAGCGGACGGAGAAATCGAAGGTGAGGAACGCGTAGACGAGGAGCGCGAAGCTGCACGTGATCAGCGCGAAGACGCCCAGCGCGGCGTGTTGCGCGGACTCGACGAAGGCCGGCCGGCCCGTGCGACCACCCGCGGCCGAAAGGATGGCGCCGGCCAGCGCGAGGCCCAGTGCCACGAGCAGCATGCCCTGGCCAAGCTCGGGGATCATTTGGTTGCCTTCTGGAGCGTCTTGATCAGCTCCTTGTAGCCCGCTTCGTTCTTGTCGTGCGGGGCCTGGTACTCCTCGGAGTGCTTGGCGAGGATCTGCGTCGCCTTCACGTAGCCGTCGCTCGTCAAGGTCCCCTCCACGACGGCGCCGCGGCCTTCACCGAAGAGGTCGGGCGCCGTGCCCTTGTGACGGACGGGGATGCTGGCCTGGCCATCGGTGAGAGTGAAGGCCAGGTCGAGCGTCCGTGCATCCCATCGGAGCGAGCCGCGCGCCACCAGGCCGCCGAGGCGATAAGCCTTGCCGGTCACCGGCGAAGCTCGCAGCTCGGACGGCGTGACGAAGTACACCGCGGACTGGGTGACGCCCGCGTAGATCATGTAGCCAAGGGCGGCCAGGATGACGAGGCCACCGCCGATGAACTTGGGCTTCATGGTAACGGGCGCCGCGTGCTCGGTTCCGATCGCAGGTGGCCTGTCCCGGGTACGCGGGGTTGCGTTCCTTTGACGGATTGATTCACGGGCAGACCTTGATTGACTGGCCCGCCCATGCTCTGCGTGCTTTGCACCGGCCGATCCATTCGATCGTGGACCTCGAGCTCGCGTTCCTTCTTCACCAGGTGGCGCCAGTATGCGCCAAGCACGACTGCGGCCAGGAGGTAGGCGGCGATCACGAAGCTCCAGTTGTCGGGCATCACGCCAACGCCTCCTCTTCGCGCCTCAGCAGCGCCACGCGCTTCGTGACGAGGAAGACATACACGAGCGCGAGCGCGGCCAGGTTGACGAGCAATGTCGCGGCAAAGACCCCCGGCATCGTGCTCGGCCCGGGCTTGAGCATCGTTGGCGGCTGGTGGAGCGTGCGCCACCAGTACACCGAAAAGTGGACGAGCGGGACGTCGAGTGCCGCCACGATCCCCACCACGGCCGAGTAGCGGGCCGCGCGCTCACGGTCGTCGACCATCCCGCGCACGAGCAGGTAGCCGAGGTACATCACGAAGAGCACGGCGACGCTGGTGAGCCGCGCGTCCCACGTCCACCACGTGCCCCAGGTGGGCTTCCCCCAGATCGCGCCGGACGCGATCGTGATGCCGGTGAAGAGCACACCGACCTCGGCCGAGGCGTGGCCGATGCGGTCGGCCGACTCGCGCCGGGTCGTCAGGTAGACGATCGATGCGAGGAGGACGACGGCGAACGCGAGGTACGCCACCAGCACGCTCGGCACGTGCACGTACATGATGCGCTGCACGTTGCCCTGGGCCGCGTCCCGGGGAGCGACGAGGAAGCCCATGACGAGCCCGGCCACGAGGGCGAGCACCACCAGCCATCCCAGCGTGCGAGTCATCGGTTCACCCCTCGAGGATCGCGTCGAACGTGAGCACGCCGACGGCGACGTATACGGTGTCGGCGGCGGCCAGGAGCTTCAGCCAGTGTGTGACGCCGCCCAGGCCCTCGCCGGCCAGCACCGCCTCGGTCGCCTTCACGGATCCGAGGAGCACCGGCACGAGGACAGGGAGCAGCAGCACGGGAAACAGCAGCTCGCGCGCCCGTACCTGGGCCGTCATGGCCGCGAAGAGCGTGCCGACGGCGGCGAAGCCGACGGTGCCGAGCACGACGACGCCGGCCAGTGCCGGGAGATGTCTTCCGACGTCGAGATTGAAAAAGACGCCGAACAGCACGAGCGTGATCGCTTCGACGAGCAGCATCAGCAGCAGGTTGCCCGCGAGCTTGCCGAGGTAGATGGCCGACTTGTCGCCGGGCGAGAGGAGCAGGCCCTCCCAGCAGTCGTGGTCGCGCTCGGTGAGAAACGCGCGTCCCAGGCCCACGAGCCCGCTCAGGACGAAGCCGAGCCAGAGGAGCCCGGGCAAGGCGTCGGTCAGGCGCTCGCGATCACCGCCCAGCGTGAACTGGAAGATGAAGAGCAGGAGGAGCGTGAAGAAAAAGAGCGCGTTGAGCGCTTCCTTGGAGCGCCGCTCGGCCAGCGCGTCCTTCCAGAGCACGATCCACGCGCGGCGTGCGTAGCTCACGCTTCGTCCTCGGCGTGGGCCTCGTACAGGCGTCGCACGTCATCGGGCGAGAGCGTGGCCGCCGGCGTGTCGAGGACGACCGTGCCACCGGTAAGGATGACGATGCGGTCGGCGACGCCGAGCCCGCGGCCGAAGCTGTGCGTGGTCAGCAGCACGGTGCCGCCACCCGCCTTGAACGCGGCCAGGTATTCGTCGACCCACTTCCCCGCTTGCTGGTCGAGCCCGGCGAACGGCTCGTCGAGCAGGATCACGCGCGGATGGCTGAGCGTCAGTCGGGCCAGGGCCAGGCGTCGCTTCATGCCGACCGAGAACGTCCGCACCCGAGCGTGGGCGAAGCGATCGAGATCCACCGCGGTCAGCGCGACGCGAAGCGTCTCGGCGCTCATCGGACGGCCGCTCAGTGTCGTCCAGAACTTGAGATTCTCGAGCGCGGTCAGGTCCTCGTACACCCACGCGCCGTGGGCGACGAAGCCGACGCGCTCGCGGACGCGCTCGGCGTGCTTCACGCAGTCGTGACCGGCCACGACGGCCGTGCCGCGCGACGGGCGCGACAGCGTCGCCAGGATTCTCAGGAGGGTCGTCTTTCCGGCACCGTTGGCGCCCAGGAGAGCGACCGCCTCGCCGGGACGGATGGCGAGGTTCACGTCGGACAGAATGGGGCGCCCGCCATAGATTTTCTTGAGAGCGCTGATCTGAATAGCGAAATCGGCCATCATAGAGTCAAACCGATTCATTCTCGCGCACCGCCCTGGTGCCAGTCAACGCGCCCGAGCCCGTCCTGGCCAGAATTCGCCAGACGACGACCAGAATCGCGACCATTTCCACGGCGCTCCCGACCGCCCACATGACGACACCGCCCAGTGCCTGGTCGTCCACGGCGTCAGGAGCGCCGGCGTAGGCGGCATAGAACGGACGGGTCGCCGAGGCAAAGAGCACGCCGAGGCCGCCGTTGACGACCGCGGCCAGGACGAGGTACGCCAGGCGGGCTCCGTCGGCCGGGGGACGCCGTACGCGGGGGGCAGGCGTGACGATCGGCCACCAGAAGACGGCGGCGCCCATGACGAACGCGCCGTGCTCGACGACGTGCCAGATTTCGTTCTCGAGCGCGAGGTCGTAGAGGGCGGGGACGTGCCAGAGCCACACGACCGAAGCGCTGAGCACCCACGCGACGGTAGGCGCCACGAGAAAGGTCGCGAGGCGCCGCAGGGGTGCTGCGCGCGTGAGAAGAAGGCCGACCGCTGCCCGCCCCTGGCGCGGCAGGGCCCACACCAGCGCCGCAAAGGGGTCGGAGCTCAGCACGAGCGGCACCGCCAGCATCATCATCAGGACGTGCTGGAGCATGTGGGCGGCGAACCGTTGGTGGGCGGCCTCCGACAACGGTGAGGCCAGGGCCAGCCCGAACGTCGCCAACCCTCCGGCAGCGGCGAGCGGCCGCCACGGCGCGACGGCGCTCGCCGAGCGTCGAGCGAGACGACACCACCCGATGGCGTATGCCGCGAAGAGGAGCGCCAGGGCCGCGAGCGCGAGCCCCGTGTTCATTTTCTGAAGGCCAGGATCGCGACCCAGACGATTTGCTCCCAGGGGGGCTCCGCCCCCCTTCCGAACCTCCCCCGGGGAACTTGCGCCGGCGAAGCCGGCGCTCGACACTGCCGGGCGCAAGCGACAACAGGTCGGCTGCGCATCATTTCCGCAAGGCCAGGATCGCGACCCAGACGAAGAACGCCACCGTGCCGGTCAAGAAGAGCACGAGCGCCAGCGCCTCGGGAACGCTCATCGGCCGATACCGGAGATCGTGACGAAGACCAGTTCGACGAAGAGCACGGCGAGGTTCAGGATGGCAAGGGCGATCAGGACTCGCTCCGCCTTCACGACACCTTCCAGCAGGCGAAGAGGTACCAGACTCCCCACACGGCGAGGACGGCATAGACTACGAGGAGCCAGCGATTGACCCCGCCGGGACGGACCTCGATCTCGCCACCGGCGTACCGCTCGAGGCGCTCGTGCTCAGCTTCGTGGCGGCTCATCGTCCTCGGCCTCGAGCACGCGCTGCTTCACGCCCTCCACGTTGCCGAAGGCGCCGCCGGCCACTCCCCAGACGAACGCGCTGAGCGCCGCCAGCGCCATCAGCGCGGCCACTGCGAACTCTCCGAGCGTCAGGTATTCGAGCATGGTCACTCCGTGTCGCGTCGACGCGCGTTCAGGCGCTGTCCGGTGAGCGGATCGGTCCACGCCGAGAGCGAGAGCACGTAATACGCGACGGCCCAGCGCTCCTCGTCGGGCAGGGAATCGGCGAATGACGGCATCGGTGTTCCGTCGAGGCCGACGGTCAGCGCGCGGAAGATGTCGGCGGCCGTGGCGCCCGCCTTGAACTGACCACGCGTGAAATCCGTCGGTCGGATCGGAAACTCGAAGTCGTCTCTGAGCTGTGCGGCCGACGGCCCATCGCCGCGGCCGTGCTCGCCGTGACACTCCCAGCACTTGGCCGATTGGTAGACGTCGCGCCCGCGCTCGATCAGGGCGGTGGAGGCCGGCGGGGGTGACGCCGGCAGTCCGCCCGGCTCAGGCTTCTCGTCGCGCCAGCGCGGGGAAAACGTCTTGATGAAGGCGATGACCGCACGGCGGTCCTCCATTGGCAGCTCATGCCACGTGGGCATGGCCGTCCCGCGCACGCCACGCGTGACGGTCCGAAAGAGATCGGCGTCGGTGGGAAGCGATCCCGACGGTGTCGAGCGGAACTTGAAGATCGCCGCCGTGAAGTCGCGAGGCCGCGGTGAGAGAAACGTGGCGGCCTCGCCGTTGCCGTCGCCGTCGCGGCCATGACAGCCGACGCAGCGCCGCGTGTAGACGGCGCGCCCGTGCTCGCGCGTGGCGGCATCGGCGGCGATGGCGACGTCGGTCGTCGTCGTCATCTGAGGCGCGAAGACGTCGCGCCAGACGCCCCGGCTCGTGCCGAGCCGCTGGATGTAGCTCACCAGCGCCACGAGATCCGCCTTCGGAATGACGAGCCTCACCGAGCTCTCCGAGAATGGCCGGCCGCGCAACGCCGTGAGGTCGATGACGGGCACACCATCGATAGGGAAGGCGCCGTCGGGGCGAGGTCGCACGAAGGCGAGGCCACCGGCGTCGGGAAAGAGCGTGATCGGTCGATCGCCGCGGAGGCTGAAGTACCGTCGCAATTCCCCGGTGACCTCGAGCACCAGTCGCTCACCGTCACGGCGCACCGGGGCCGTGATGTCGACGAACAGCCACGGGAACCGCGGCATCAGCGAGTCGGGCACGGTCAGGCGTGGATTCCAGTGATGCGCGTAGTGCCAGTCGTCGCCGTACTTGAGGCCGACCCGGGACAGATCGGGGCCGATGCGGCGTGTCGAGAGCAGGTGAGGGAGATCCCACGCGTACTCGCCCGGCTCCGACACCGGCCCCCATCGCCGATCCTCGCCGGCCACCGGACGCACGTACTGGCTGTGGCAGTACCAGCATCCTTCACGGATGTAGACCGCACGGCCGGCGTGCTGGAGGGCGGTGTACTCGGGCGTCGGATAGCGGACCCAGCTCACGTCACCGAGATCGGTGCGGACCGCTCGCGTGACCTCGCGGGCACGGGACTCGGGGACGAGCGCGGGCAACACGCCCTGAACGAAAAGCGCCAGCGTGACGAAGAAGAAGCCAGCGCCGGCGGCCAGGGTCGTGATCGATCTCATGCCGTGACCGGCCGCCGGGTCCCGAGCGATCCCAGCGTGAGCGTGAGCACGAGCAGCGAATTCCCCACGTCCATCGCCAGGCCGGTGAGCGTCCGGACCCACCACCACGGCCGCATCGCATTCACCGAGTCGAGCCACTCGGCACCGCGCATCAGCATGACCCCCTGGATCAGGCCCTGGGTGACGAGCACGACGAACATCGCGGTGATGCCAGCCGTGATCAGCCAGAAGGCTCCATTCCCGAGGGCGAGTGACCATGGCGCCGAGGCGGTGATCCTTGGCCACACGTAGACGGCGCCCGCCAGCGCCCAGATCACGAAGGTCCCGAAGATCGTGATGTGCGAGTGGCCGATGACGAAGTCGGTGAAGTGAGTCGGTCGCTGCAGCACGCGCAGGGCTTCGATCGATCCCTGGAAGCAACCGACGAGGTACATGAGGGAGCCGGTGATGAGGAACTTGGCCGGCAAATTGGATCCGAGCCCGCGCCAGCGATGGCCGACCGTGCCGAAGAAGTTCTGGATGACCGTCCAGACCGGGATGATCAGCATCATCGACGAGACGATGGCGATCGTCTGTGCCCACTCGGCGATCGGCGCGTAGAGATAGTGGTGGATGCCCACGAACGGATAGAAGAAGGCCAACGACCAGAAGCCGATGAGCGAGAGCTTGTGACTGTACAGCGGCGCGCGGAGGCTGGCGGGCAGGAAGTAATAGATGATGACGTAGCCGGCCGGCGTGATCCACAACCCGACGACGTAGTGAATGAAGAGCCCGTGCCAGGCCGCGTTGTTGATCCCGGCGATGTGACTCGGGCCCAGCAGCAACAGGACGAGGTTCACGTCCGTCCACACGAACGCCGCGATCAGATACCAGAGCGAGACGTAGAGCGGAGGCTCGGTGCGCCGGGCGATCGTGACCAAGAATTGGACGGTGAGTGCCAGGAGCACGCCGAGCGTCACCATCACGGTGGCGAGCGGGAACTCACCGGCCTCCCATCCGCGGTTGGCGCCGAGGCCGAGCATCACCACGCCGACGGCGAGGTTCACGTTCCAGATCCAGAGCAGCCACGGACCGACACGCTCCCCCGCCACCCGGACGCCACAGAGACGCGGGACCACGTAATGGGCCAGCCCGATGAAGAGCGTGGAGAACGCGCCCCAGATCACGCCGTTGACGTGGATCGGTCGCAGGCGTCCGAACGAGAGCCAGGCCACGCCGCCGAGGAAGTCGGGATGATTGAACTTGGCCGCGACGACGGCACCGACAGTGGGAAAGACGAGGAGCCAGACGAACCCCCAGGCGAGCCAGCGGCGGATGAGGTTACCGTCGAGGAGGTCGTCGTTACGAGTGACGACCGGAACTTCGGCCACGGACATCCCGGCCATCATGCCACGCCGGGCGCAGTGGACAAAGGAACGACGCCGCTAGACGCGCATGGCTCGAAGACGCGCGATCCGGTCCTCGATCGGCGGGTGCGTCGAGAACAGGTTCATGAACGCCCGCCCGCTCAGCGGGTTGACGATGAAGAGGTGCGCGGTGGCCGGGTTCGCTTCCATCGGCGCGACCTGCTGGGCCATCTGGAGCTTCTCGAGAGCCTTGGCCAGGCCCCACGGCTTGCCGGCGACGCGGGCGCCGGTGGCGTCGGCCTGATACTCGCGGGATCGGGACACGGCCATCTGGACCAGCAGCGCCGCAATCGGAGCCAGGATCGCCATCAAGATGGCCCCGAACGGGCTCCCGCCCTCGTCGTCCTCGCGCCGGCCGCCGAACATGGCCGCCCACTGGGCCATGTGGGCCAGATAGGTGATGGCCCCGGCCAGCGTCGCGGCGATCGTCGAGATGAGGATGTCGCGGTTCTTCACGTGGGAGAGTTCGTGGGCGAGGACGCCTTCCAGCTCCTCCTCGTCCAGGATCCGCATGATGCCTTCCGTGACGGCGACGGCCGCATGCTCGGGGTTGCGGCCAGTGGCGAAGGCGTTCGGGGTGTCGGTCGGGATCAGGTACACGCGTGGCATCGGGATCTGAGCGCGCGTGGTCAGCCGGCGCAAGATGGCGTACAGGCGGGGAGCCTGGGCTTCGTCGATCGGCTGGGCTCCGTACATCGAGAGCACGATCTTGTCCGAGAACCAGTAGCTGAAGAAGTTCATGGCGATGGCGAAGATGAACGCCATCATCATGCCTTGCCGGCCGCCGATGGCACCCCCGATCAGGATGAGCATCGCCGTGAGCACCGCGAGAAGGATGGCGGTCTTGAACATGTTGGACATGACTGACTCCTGTCCCTTATAAAAGGAGGCCTAAGTTCCGCTGAGAGCGTAGCAAACGACTCCAGGGGGGTCAAATTCCTTGACTTGCCCGGACCCCGCCGATACACTGAACCGGTTTCGTAAAAAATTCACTAACAACAAAGACTTACACGAGATTCACCCCGGAGCGATGTCGATGATCATTCGGGTTTCCGACATCCCGGACGACGGCCTCACGTTCGCCAACGTCGGCGAGTTCATCGCGCCTTATACCGACCGCGCGTGGCGCCTCGATGGTGTCCGGCTCGACGTCGCCCGTGACGGCGATGACGTCGTGGTGACTGGTGAGCTCGCGGCGACGGTGCCGCTGACCTGTGGCCGCTGCGTGGAGGCGCTCCCGGTGGCCATCACGGTGCCGGTCGACGCACGCTACCTGCCGCGCCCGGCCGTGGCGGACGACGCCGAGCTCGGCGCCGACGACCTGGACCTCGACTTCTACGACAACGACGAGCTGAACCTGAACTCGCTCATCGAGACCGAAACGACGCTGGCGCTTCCGATGAAGCCGCTGTGCCGGCCGGAGTGTCGGGGGTTGTGCCCCGTCTGCGGGGTCAACCGCAACACCACGGCCTGCTCGTGCGAGACCCGGGCGCCCGACCCCCGGTTGGCCGCGCTGCGCGACATCGCGAGCCGGCTCAATCACTGAAGAGAGGAAGGACGCTCGATGCCGCTGCCGAAACGACGACACAGCAAGACGCGGGGCCGCAAGCGCCGCACGCATTACAAGCTCGTCGTGCCGACCCGGTCGCTGTGCCCGCAATGTCGGGAGCCGAAGCTGCCCCACCGGATCTGCCCGCACTGTGGCTACTACAAGGGCCGCGAAATCGTCTCGGTGGAAGGAGCCTAACGCCACGGGGCGCCTGCTCTCCGAGGACCCGCCCACATGAAGATCGCCGTGGACGCCATGGGCGGCGACTTCGGGCCAGCCGTGGTGGTGGAAGGTGCCGCCGCGGCGGCGCGTGAGTTTGGCGCCGTCGTCACCCTCGTCGGTGACAAAGCCGCCATCGAGCGCGAGGTCGCTCGCGTCGGTGCCGGCACGCTCGGCCTCGAGATCCGTCACGCCTCCCAGGTCGTCAGCATGGGCGAAAGCCCCTCGCAGGCACTGCGGCGCAAGCGCGACTCGTCCCTGCGCATCGCCGCTCAGCTCGTCAAGGACGGCGAGGCTGCCGCGTTCGTGTCCGCCGGTAACACCGGCGCCGCCATGGCCATCGGGATGTTCGTCATCGGCGTCCTGCCCGGCGTGGACCGTCCTGCCATCGCCGCCGTGGTCCCGAATCTCAAGCGCTTCACCGTTCTTCTCGACGTCGGCGCCAACGTCGATCCCAAGCCCGCCCACCTCATGCAGTTCGCGGTGATGGGCCACGTGTACGCGCGCGATATCCTCGGCTTCGACAACCCGCGGGTGGGCCTGCTCTCGGTGGGCGAGGAAGAAGGGAAGGGCAACGAGCTGACCAAGGAGACCTACGAGCAGTTGAAGGAGTCGTCCCTCAATTTCCTGGGGAACGTCGAGGGCCGTGATATCTACAACGGCCGCTGCGACGTGGTCGTGACCGACGGCTTCACCGGCAACGTCGCGCTCAAGATCTCCGAGAGCCTGGCCGAGATGTTCGGTGCGATGATCCGCGAGGAGCTCAACCGCGACACGCGCTCGAAGGTCGGGGCGGCCCTGGCGGTGCCGGCCTTCCAGCGCTTCAAGCGGCGCATCGATTACACGGAGATGGGCGGCGCGCCGCTGCTCGGCATCGACGGCGCGGCCATCATCTGTCACGGCGCTTCGCCGGTGAAGGCCATCAAGAACGCGGTGCGGGTGGCCCGCGACTGGGCGAAGGCGGGGGTGAACGAGCACATCAAGGCCGCGCTGGAGGCGGAGGTCGCGCGGGGCGGGAAAGAGGGAGATCGCGAATGACCCGGGCCAGGATCATCGGGATGGGCGCGTACGCTCCGAAGCGCGTGCTGAGCAACGCCGATCTCGAGAGGATGGTCGAGACCAGCGACGAGTGGATCGTTCAGCGCAGCGGCATCCGCGAGCGGCGGATCGTCGACGAGAGCGAGGCCACGTCCGATCTCGCCGTCCGGGCCGCCCACCAGGCGCTCGAGCGCGCCAACCTCGTGCCCGAGGACATCGACTTCATCGTCGTGGGGACCACCACCCCGGACATGTTCTTCCCCAGCACCGGCAACATCGTCCAGCACCGGCTCGGCTGCCGGCGGGTGGGCTCGGTCGACGTGCTGGCCGCGTGCGCCGCGTCCATCTACAGCCTGATCATCGGCGCGCGCTTCATCGAGGCGGGGAAGTACCGGCGGGTGCTCTGCATCGGCGCCGAGACGCTGTCGCGCATCACCGACTTCACCGATCGCGGCACCTGCGTGCTGCTGGCCGACGCGGCCGGCGCGGCCGTGCTGGAGGCGACCGAGGACGGGTCGGGATTCCTCGACGGCGATCTCTACTCCGACGGCCAGTACTGGGACTTGCTCTACATGCCGGCGGGCGGCTCGCGCATGCCCGCGACGGCGGAGACCGTGGCCCAGCGCCAGCACTACGCGAAGATGAAGGGCAGCGAGGTTTTCAAGGTCGCCGTGCGCATGTTCGTCGAGTCCACTTCGGCTCTCCTCGACCGGCACGGCGTGAAGGCGCAGGATGTCGACATCTTCATTCCCCACCAGGCGAACCTTCGCATCATCGAGGCGGCAGCCAAGCGCGTCGGCCTGCCGATGGAGAAGGTCTTCGTCAATGTGGACCGCTACGGGAACACGGGGGCCGCGTCGGTGTACGTAGCGCTCGAGGAAGCCGTCGCCACCGGCCGCGTCAAGCGGGGCGACCTGATGTTGATCGCGGCGTTCGGCGGTGGCTTTGCCTGGGGCGCCGCTCTCGTGCGCTGGTGACGCGGGCCGCCCGACTCGCACGGGTATGATCGCCTTCCTCTTTCCCGGACAGGGGTCGCAGGCTGTCGGCATGGGCCGCGGCTTTTACGACGCGTCACCGGCGGCTCGCGCGATCTTCGACGAGGCCAACGACGCGCTCGGGTTCGACCTGGCCCGTCTGGCCTTCGACGGGCCCGAGGCCGAGCTGGCGCTGACCGCCAATACTCAGCCGGCCGTGCTGACGGTGAGCGTGGCGGCTGCGGCGGTTGCGGCCGAGCGTGGCCTGGCGCCGGCCCTGGCCAGTGGTCACAGCCTCGGCGAGTACTCGGCGCTGGTCGTGGCCGGCGCGCTCGCCTTCCCCGACGCCGTCAGGATCGTGCGTTCCCGCGGCGAGTTCATGCAGGACGCCGTGCCGGTGGGCACCGGCGCCATGGCCGCCATCATGGGCCTCGAGCTGGCGCAGGTGGAGGTGCTCTGCGCGGAGACGGCCCGGGGCGAGGTGGTGGAAGTCGCCAACGTGAACTCGCCTCAGCAGATCGTGATCGCCGGCCACCGTGCCGCCGTCGAGCGCGCGGTCGCGCTCGCCGCCGACCGCGGCGGCAAGAAGAGCGTGATGCTGCCGGTGAGCGCACCCTTCCACTGCGCGCTCATGCGTCCAGCGGCCGAGCGACTGGCCACGATGCTCGCCGACGTCACCATTCTCGAGCCGAAGATTCCCGTCGTGCGGAACGTGGACGGTGGCATCAGTCGGACGGGCGCCGAGGTGAAGGATGCGCTCCTGCGCCAGGTGGCCAGCCCCGTCCGCTGGACGGCGTGCGTCCAGCGCCTGGCCGCGGCCGGCGCCACGACGTTCGTCGAGGTCGGTCCCGGTCGCGTGCTGAGCGCGCTCGTCAAGCGGATCGTCGAGGGGGCCCGCGGCGTCGCCATCGAGGATCCGACCGGGCTCGACAAGGCGTTGAGCGCGGCGGGAACGACGGCGTGAGTGACGCGCCGCTGGCCGGCCGCGTGGCCGTCGTCACCGGTGGCAGTCGAGGCATCGGCGCCGCCATCGCCCGGTTGCTGGCCGAGGCCGGCGCGGCCGTGGTCGTTTCCGGCCGCGACGCCGACCGCCTCGAGCGCACCGCCAAGGACCTCGAAGCGACGGGCGTCCCGATCGCCGCCGTCGTCGCCGATGCGGCGAGCCGCGAGGACTGCGACCGACTCGTCGACACGGCGAAGCAACGCTTCGGACGCCTCGACGTCCTCGTGAACAACGCCGGCATCACGCGCGACGGTCTTCTCGTGCGGATGAAGGACGACGACTGGGACCGCGTGATGGAGACCAACCTGCGGGGCGCATTTCTCATGACGCGCGCCGCCGCCAAGGTGATGATGCGCCAGAAGGCCGGCCGCATCATCAACATCGCGTCGGTGGCGGGCGCCATGGGCAACCCGGGCCAGGCCAACTACTCGGCGGCCAAGGCCGGACTCATCGGGTTGACCAAGTCGACGGCGCGCGAGCTCGCCCACTGGTCGATTCTGGTGAACGCGGTGGCGCCCGGGCTCATCGAGACCGACATGAGCGCGGCGATCCCGGAGGCCGCGCGCGAAGCGCTGCTGGCCCAGGTGCCCTTGGGCCGCATCGGCACCGCACGGGAGGTGGCCGAGGTGGTACGATTCCTGGCCGGAGACGGCGCCGCCTACATCACGGGCCAGGTCCTGCACGTCAACGGCGGCCTGTACATATAGCGACGGGACGGACCAAGGACGGTATTCCTGCCGGGAGGAACGCGCTGATGGCGAAGCCAGTGGAAGACAAGGTGAAGGAGATCATCGTCGAGCAGCTCGGCGTGGAAGAGGACGACGTGACGGTGAACGCCAAGTTCATCGAGGATCTCGGCGCCGACTCGCTCGACACGGTAGAGCTCGTCATGGCGCTCGAGGAGCACTTCGACATCCAGATCCCGGACGAGGACGCCGAGAAGATCGTCACCGTGGGCGACGCCATCCAGTACATCAAGGACAACTCCTGATCGTGGAGCGCCGTCGCGTCGTCGTCACCGGGCTCGGGGCGCTCACGCCGCTCGGCAACACCGCGGAGGAGTTCTGGGCGGGGCTCGTCCAGGGACGCTCGGGCATCGGGCCCATCACCAAGTTCGACGCCCACGCCAAGGACGCTCACGGGGCCTACCGGTATCCCACCCGGATCGCGGGCGAGATCCGCAACTTCGATCCCCTGAATTTCGTCGACAAGAAGGAAGCGCGGCGCCTCGACCCCTACCTCCAGTACGCGGTGGCCTCGTCGGTGATGGCCGTGCAGGACGCCGGATTCGATCTGGCCAAGATCGACGGCGCCCGCTTCGGCGTGATCGTCGGCTCGGGGATCGGCGGCATCACGACGCTGCTGGATGGCGAGCACATCCTTCAAGAAAAGGGGCCCGAGCGCGTGTCTCCGTTCCTGATCCCGATGCTGATCGTCAACATGGCGTCGGGCCTCATCTCCATGCGCTTCGGCGCCAAGGGCCCGAACACCTCGGTGGTGACGGCGTGCGCGACGGGCAATCACGCCATCGGCGACGCGTTCAAGGTCATCGAGCGGGGCGACGCCGATCTGATGATCGCCGGCGGCGCGGAGGCCATCATCGTGCCGCTGACCATGGCCGGCTTCTGCGCGATGAAGGCGATGACCAACCGCAACGACGATCCCCCGCGCGCGTCACGGCCGTTCGAGGCCGACCGCGACGGCTTCGTGCCCAGCGAGGGCGCCGGCATCGTCGTCCTCGAGGCGCTCGAGCACGCCCGGCGTCGCGATGCTCGTATCTACGCCGAGATCGTCGGGTATGGGGCGTCGGCCGACGCCCACCACATGACGGCGCCCGATCCCGACGGCGACGGCGCCTTGCGCGCTATGGCGGGCGCCATGCGCGACGCCGGGCTCGAGCCGACGGCCATCGGCTACATCAACGCGCACGGCACGTCGACGCCGTACAACGACAAGTTCGAGACCATCGCGATCAAGCGGCTGTTCGGCGAGCACGCCGGACGCCTGGCCGTGTCGTCCACGAAGTCGATGACGGGGCATCTCCTCGGCGCGGCCGGGGGCGTGGAGGCCATCGCGACGGCGCTCGCGCTCCATCACGGCATCCTGCCGCCCACCATCAACTACGAGAAGCCCGATCCCGAGTGCGATCTCGACTACATTCCCAACCAGGCCCGGAAGCAGGACGTCGACTTCGCCCTGTCGAACGCGTTCGGGTTCGGCGGCACCAACGCCACGCTCGCCTTCAAAAAGTATCGCGCGTAGCCCGGGAGGTGGACCGGGCACGCCGGGCCGAACTCGAGCAGCGGCTGGCGTACCGGTTCCGTGATCCCGAGCTCCTCACCCGCGCGCTGACGCACGCCTCGTACGCCAACGAGCACCCGCCGCTCGACCAGAACGAAGCGCTGGCCTTCGTCGGCGACGCGGCGCTCAGCCTCGTGGTGGCCGAGCGCCTGCGCGCGGACGATCCGACGGCGCCCGTCGGCGTCCTCACGCCGCGACGAGCCGAGCTGGTCTCGGGCGCTGCGCTCGCCCGGTGGGCGGTGACGCTCGATCTTGGCGGCCTCGTGCGCTTGGGACGGGGCGAGGCGGCGACCGGCGGCGCGACGCGCGAGTCGATCCTGGCCACGACGCTCGAGGCCGTGCTGGGCGCGATCTACGTGGAGGCCGGTCTCGATCCCGTGCGCGTTGCCGTCGCGCGATTGGCCTCGTGGTAGGCTCTGAGTATGCGTTTCTGGCCGTTCCGGCGAGCGCGACCAGCGTTGAGGACGTCGCCCGACGACGTGCTCGTGACCGAGGAGCTGCTCCACTCTGCCGTGGCCGACGTGTTCGCCGTGCGGGATCGCCGAGTCTTCGGCGGCGTGATCGCCTATCGCGGCCACCTCCTGGTGGCGCCGGCCGATGCCGTGGACCGGCTGGTCGCTCGCTTCCGTCCGTTCGGGTTCACGCCGTTCCTGCGCGCCGAGGAGGGCGACGTCATCCTGCAGGCGCTCCCGCTGACCGAGCCCGTCGTGCGGCCGCGCATCGGGCTCAACATCGCCCTGTTCGTGATGACCTGCTTCACGACGCTGGTGTCCGGCGCGTTCCTGTTCGCGTCGCCGACCTTCACGCCGTTGGGTAACAGCGGGCTGATCGCCGCGCTCCTCACCGGCGCGCCCTTCGCCTTCACGCTGCTGTCGATCCTCGGCGTCCACGAGTTCGGTCACTACTTCACCGCGCGCTACTACAAGGCGGTCGTCAGCCTGCCCTACTTCATTCCGGCCCCGCCCATCGTGCTCTTCGGCACGCTCGGCGCGATCATTCGCCTGCGATCACCGGCGCGCGATCGCAACTCGCTCTTCGACATCGCCGCGGCCGGGCCGCTGGCCGGCCTGGCCATCGCCATTCCCGCGCTCTACGTGGGCCTGCAGTGGTCGGTCCTGGGGAAGATTCCCTCGGGTGACGTGATGCAGTTCGGCGACCCGCTGCTCCTCAAGCTGCTCGTCCATCTGAAGTTCGGTGCCATCCCCGCTGGCATGGACGTCTTCCTCCATCCGGTGGCCGTGGCCGGTTGGGCGGGATTCTTCGTCACGGCGCTGAACCTCTTTCCGCTCGGCCAGCTCGACGGTGGCCGGATCGCCTATGCGCTGTTTGGGCGTCACCACCGGCTGGTCGGCTTCCTGACGTTCGGCGGGCTCATCCTGCTCGGGATCGCGACGCAGTCGCTGAACTGGTTCGTGTGGGCCGCCCTGCTCTTCTTCGTCGTGGGCTTCCATCACACGCCGCCGCTCGACGACGTCACACCGCTCACGACCGGCCGGCGCGTCCTCGGCTGGGTGTGCCTGATCCTGCTCGTGCTGTTGATCCCGCCCGTTCCGATCGCGTTTTCGTAAGCAGCCAGAAGGTCAGCCGAACCACTCAGCGTCCCGCGGGTTCGTTGTGCGCGTGCGTGCGCTCGCGAATCGGGCCGCCGGCGTCGACGCCGCGGACGAGGACGAGGCCGATCACGAAGAAGAGGCCGACCGACACGATCGCGATGCGCTGGTTGCCACCGGTCAGGCGGGAGGCGAGGCCGAAGACGAGGGGGCCAAGGATCGCCGCGGTCTTCCCGCACAGCGCATAGAAGCCGAAGAGCTCGGCCTCGCGGCCCGGCGGGATCAGCCCGGCCATGAACGCCCGCCCCGCTGCCTGCACGGCCCCCAGCGCCGTGCCGGCCACGACGGCGACCGCGAAGAACTGTGCCTTGGTCTGCACGAGATACGCCGCGGCCACGACCACGCACCATTGCACGAGCGTCACCATGACGACGAACTTCGGCCCGCGCACGTCGGTCGGGCGCGCCCACGCCCAGGCGCCGACCACCGCGGCGAGCTGGACGACGAAGTAGAGCTGGATGACCTCGGGCGTCGTGAAGGCGAGCGTGTGCCCGGCGAACACGGAGGAGAAATAGACCACCGTGTTGATGCCGTCCTCGAAGAACAGATAGGCGAGCAGGAAGCGGCGCAGCGCCGGCATCGCGAGGATTCGACGCAGCGACGCCCACGTTCCCGCGAAGGCCGTGCCGATCGTCTGCCGGAGCGCGAGCCGCGCCGGGCGGTCCGGTGGAAGGAAGAGGAACGCCGGCACGGCGAAGACGCCGAAGAGCGCCGCGGTGACGAGGAAGGTGCCGGAGAAATCGCCACGCTGGGCCAGGGGGAGCGCGGCGGCCAGGGCCACCGCCGAACCCAGGTAGCCGACGGCGAAGCCGTAGCCGCTCAGCCGGCCCTGACGTTCCGGCGGCGCCAGGTCGGAGAGATACGCGTTGTAGTAGACGATGGCGCCCTCGAAGCCGACCGTGCCGACGACGGCGAGGAACCAACCCCACACCACATCACCCGGCCGCACCGTGGCCATGACCGCGGTCGCGGCGACCGAGAGATAGGTGAGCGCGAAGAGGAAACGCTTGCGCAGTCCGCCGTGGTCGGCGATGGCGCCGAGCGGCGGTGAGGACAGCGCGACGATGACCATCGAGGTGGTGACCGCGAGGCCCCACCAGAAATCTCCCTCGCCGTGCTCGTTCCCGACGACGGCGAGCGCGTAGTACTGCGAGTAGACCGTCGCCGGGATGACGGCGACGAAGGCGGAGTTGGCGAAATCGTACAGCGTCCACGCCACGACCGTGCGTCGAGACGCCGCCGTCACGGCGGGAGGATGGCACACCCCGCAGAGATACGCTACTATCCGCGCCATGCCCGGGCGTCTCGATCTCCGCAGCCTCGAGGCGCTGGTCCGCGGGGGCGAGATCGACACCGTGCTCACGGTGATCCCCGACGGGTATGGCCGTCTCCTCGGCAAGCGTGTGGTCGCCCGCCACTTCCTCGAGCACGTCGCGCGCGACGGCGTCAACGCGTGCATCTATCTGTTCACCGTGGACATGGAGATGGAGCCGCTGCCCGGCTTCAAGCTCACGTCGTGGGAGCGCGGATACGGCGACATGAAGCTGGTCCCCGATCTGCCGACGCTGCGGCGCATTCCGTGGCTGCCCGGCACCGCGCTCGTGTTCTGTGACGTGCAGAGCGAGGACGGCGAACTCATCGAGGAGGCGCCGCGCACGGTCCTCAAGCGCCAGATCGCGCGGGCGGCGCAGGCGGGCTACACGGTGAAGACGGCGGCCGAGCTCGAGCTCTACTGCTTCCGTGAATCGTTCGAGGCGGCGCGCGCGCGTCGCTACCAGGGCCTGACGCCGGTCGCCGGCTACCTCGAGGACTACCACATCCTCCAGACGAGCCGAGAGGAGCCGCTGGTGCGCGCCATCCGGAACGGGATGGAGGCGGCCGACGTTCCCGTGGAGACGTCGAAGGGCGAGTGGGGCAAGGGCCAGGAGGAGATCAACCTCGAGTACGCCGAGGCGCTCGAGATGGCCGATCGCACCACGCTCTACAAGCACGGGGCGAAGGAGATCGCCCACCAGCAGGGCTGCTCGCTGACGTTCATGGCCAAGTACGACATGGGCGCGGCCGGGTCGTCGTTCCACCTGCACTCGTCGCTGTGGGATCGCGGTGGGAAGAAGGCGCTCTTCGCCGGCGGCGATCACGGCGCGCCCAAGACGCTGCCGACGCTCTTCGGTCAGTGGCTGGCCGGTCAGCTCACGATGGCCCGCGAGCTGGCCGTCTTCTACGCGCCGACCGTCAACTCCTACAAGCGATACCAGGCGGGCTCGTTCGCGCCCACCCGGATCGTCGCCGGCTGGGATAATCGCACGTGCGGATTCCGCCTCTGCGGAGAGGGGAGCGCCTTCCGCGTGGAGAACCGCGTGCCCGGCGCCGACGCGAATCCGTATCTCGCCTTCGCGGCCACCATCGCGGCCGGCTTGCACGGCATCCAGAGCCGCCTCAAGCCGCCGAAGCTCTACGAGGGCAACGCCTACGAGGACGGCACGCTGCCCCAGGTCCCCAAGACGCTGCGCGAGGCCATCGCCGAGCTCGAGCGTTCGAAGGTGGCGCGCGCGGCGTTCGGAGACCGCGTGGTCGATCACTACCTCCACACGGCACAACTGGAACAACAGGCCTTCGATCAGGCCGTCACCGATTGGGAGCTCATGCGCAACTTCGAGCGGATATGAACCGTCTCACGGACAAGGTCGCGTTGATCACGGGGGCCGGCAACGGCATCGGGCGCGAGGCCAGCCTGCTCTTCGCCAGCGAAGGAGCGCGCGTCATCGTCGCCGACGTCGACGGGGCGGCGGCCAAGGAGACGGTGAGGCTGGCGGGGGCGAACGGTGGCCAGGCCCTCGCCGCCACCGGCGACGTCGCCGTCGAGGCCGATGTGGCCCGCATGATCGAGGAAGGCGTGCGCCGGTTCGGCGGCCTGCACGTGCTCTACAACAACGCCGGCGTGCTCTGGAAGGACCGGGACCGCTCGGTCCTCGAGACCGACGAGCGGTGGTGGGATCGCGTCATGGCGATCAATCTCAAGTCCGTGTTCTGGGTGACCAAGCATGGAATCCCGCACCTGCGGCGCGCGGGCGGCGGCTCGGTCATCGTCATGGGTTCGGTGTCGGCGCTCGTCGGTTTCACCCGCGCCCAGGACGCCTACACGGCGGCCAAGGGCGGGCTGATCTCGCTGACGAAGTCGCTGGCCATCCAGTTCGCTCGCGACCGTGTGCGCTGCAACATCATCCACCCGGGCATCGTCGACACGCCGCTCCAGGCGCCGTACCTCACGGATGCGCTCCGCAAAGAGTTCGAGACGGGCATTCCGCTCGGCCGCATCGCGACGCCGCGCGAGATCGCCAGCGTGGCGCTGTTCCTGGCCAGCGACGACTCGTCGTACATGACCGGCGCCGAGCTCACCGTCGACGGCGGCTTCACCGCCGGCTGACGAAGAGGAACGACGCGTGGGCGCCGCCCCTCCGGTCGCCACTGCGGGTGTCGCGCCGCGCGCCGGCCGTGGCGCCGATGTGACGATCGCGGCCTCGGCCGCGGCCGTCGCGCTCCTGCTCGCCGTCTTCGTGGTCTGGCCCGTGCTGCGCGTCCTCGGCATGAGCCTGACCTCACCCGCCGGTCTCACGCTGGCCCACTACGCCGAGTTCTTCGGGTCGTGGCGGCTCTTCCGGATTCTCGTGAACAGCCTGGTCGTGTCGATCGTCTCGACCGTGATCACGGTGGGGCTGGCCCTCGTGCTGGCCTACGCGGTGACGCGCACGACCATCCCGGGCAAGCGCTTCATCTCGCTCATGAGCCTCTTGCCTCTGATCTCGCCGCCGTTCCTCGTCTCGCTCGCCTTCATCCTCCTGCTCGGGCGCAACGGGGTCCTCACGCACGGGCTCGGGCTGTCGTGGTCGATCTACGGCTTCACCGGGATCGTGGTGTCGCAGGTCTTCACGTTCCTGCCCCAGGCCTACATCCTGCTCGCGAACGTGCTGGGCAACATCGACAGCTCGCTCGAGGAGGCGGCGGAGAACCTGGGCGCCGGCACGCTGCGGACGCTCTCGCGCGTCACGCTGGCGCTGGCCCGCCCCGGCCTGGCCTCGGCGGCGCTGATCGTCTTCATCTTGTGCATGACCGACTTCGGCAACCCGATCCTCATCGGCGGCCGCTACAACGTCCTGGCCACCGAGATCTATGCCCAGGTCATCGGGATGAACGACTTTCCCGCGGCCGCGACGATGAGCGTCGTGCTGCTCGTGCCGTGCCTCCTGGCCTACGTGGTCAACGCGTTCGTCATCGGCACGCGCTCGTACGTCACCGTCTCGGCGGGAGCGCGCACGACGCTCCGCCCGACGCCGCCGCTCGCGCGCGGGGTCCTGCTCGTCGTGGCCGGCGGCCTGGCCCTCGGTATCGCGGTCATCTACGCGCTGATCCCGCTCGGCTCCTTCGTGCGCCTCTGGGGCACGGACTGGTCGTTGTCGTGGCGCCATTACGGGTTCGAGTCGACGGCCGAGGGTGCTCGCCCGATCTGGAACAGCGTGCAGCTGGCGCTGGCCGCCGGCGTGGTCGGTACCCTCCTCGCGCTCGTGACCGCCTACGTCTCAGAGCGAAAGCGCCCGCCGGGGGCACGTGTCATCGAGTCGCTGAGCCTGCTGCCGGCGGCGCTGCCCGGCACGCTCGTCGGCGTCGGCTACATCCTGGCCTTCAACGTGCCCCCGCTCGTGCTCACGGGCACACTGGCGATCCTCGTGGCCAGCGTCGTGTTCTGGAAGTTTCCCGTGGCGGTGCTCGCGGCCGTCAACGCGCTCAAGCAGATCGATCCCGCCATCGAGGAGGCGGCGGTCAGCCTGGGCGCCGGCCACGTGCGGACCTTCACTCGCGTGGTGCTGCCGCTCCTCACCGGCACGGCCTTCTCGATCTTCGTGTACTTCTTCATCAACGGAATGGTCACGGTCAGTGCCGTGGTCTTCCTCATCTATCCCGGCTTCAACCTCGGCTCGGTGGCGATCCTGTCCCAGGTCGAGAACGGCTATCCCGGCGTGGCGTGCGCGCTCGGCACGATCATCCTCGCCATCGTGATCGGCGCGATCCTTCTCCTCCGCGCCGTCGTGGGTGGCGAGCGGGTGGCGATCCTCAAGTCCTGAGAGCAGGGAAAGGAGACAGCATGCCGCGCATTCTGGTGTTCCTGCTGGCACTCGTCGCGCTCACGCCGTCACCCGCGCCGGCGGCCGAAGAGCGCCTCGTCGTCTACACGGCGTACGAGGAGAACGAGCTGAAGGATTTCTGGGACCAGTTCAAGAAGGACCTGCCCGACCTCGCGGCCAAGGCCTCGTACATCCGGGCGTCGACGGGGCCCATCATGGCGCGCGTCGAGGCGGAGAAGGCGAATCCCCAGGCCGACGTGATCTGGGGCGTCTTCAACGACTACCTCACGGGCGCCGCCAACAAGGGCCTGCTGGACGGGTATCAAGCCAAGGAGTCGGGCGGCGTCGCGACGATGTTCCGCCATCCGCAGAATCTCTGGCAAGGCGTCACGCTCGTCACGGTCGCCTTCGCCGTGAACCAGAAGAAGATGCAGGACTTGAAGCTCACGCCTCCGCGGTCGTGGGAGGACCTCCTCGATCCGAAATACAAGGGCCACATCGTGATGTCGAATCCCTCGACGTCGGGCACGGCGTACCTGCTCCTGGCCAGCCACGTCAAGCGGCTGGGTGAGGACAAGGCGTTCGAGTACTACGAAAAGCTCGACAAGAACCTGGCCCAGGTGACGAAGTCGGGCGGCGCGCCCGGACGCATGGCCGCCTCCGGCGAGACGCCGATCGGCATCGCGCTCGCGTACGAGGTGGACGTGGCCCGCAAGCAAGGGGCGCCCATCGACGTCATCTATCCGACCGACGGCGTGGCCTGGACCTTCGAGGGCAACGCGCTGGTGAAGGGCACGAAGAACCCGCAGAACGGGCGGCGGTTCCTCGACTGGGCGATGTCGCACTCGGCCATGGACGCCTACGTGAAGTGGCGGGGCAGCGGAATCACGCGCCCCGACATTTCGGTGACGGGCGCCAAGGTCACCGACCTGAAGCTCATCCCGCTCGACTTCGTGTGGGCGGCCGAGCAGAAGGACCGGCTCGTCAAGAAGTGGCTGGAGAAGTTCTCGCGCTGAAGCTTCGATGAACATCGTGCTCCGCGACGTCCGCAAGCGCTTCGCCGGGGCCACCGCGGTGGACGGGCTGTCGTTGGACATCCGCCCCGGCGAGCTCGTCTCGCTCGTCGGCGGCTCGGGCTGCGGCAAAACGACGACGCTCCGGATGATCGCCGGCTTCGAGACGCCGGACAGCGGCGACATCCTCTTCGATGGCCGGGTGGTCAACGGCGTGTCGCCGCGCAAGCGGGGCCTCGGCATCGTCTTCCAGTCGTACGCGCTGTTCCCCACGATGACGGTGGGGGAGAACATCGCGTTTGGCTTGCGCATCGCGCGCTGGCCCGACGCGAAGATCCGCGCGCGGGTCGCCGAGATGCTCGAGCTGACCGGTCTGCGCGGCCTCGAAGCTCGCTACGCCAACCAGCTCTCGGGCGGCCAGCAGCAGCGCGTGGCGTTGGCCCGAGCGCTGGCCCGCCAGCCGGCTGCCCTGCTGCTCGACGAGCCCCTCTCGGCGCTCGACGCCAAGATCCGGCTGCGCTTGCGCAGTGAGATCCGCAAGATCCAGCAGGACGTCGGCATCACGACCGTCTACGTGACCCACGACCAGGAGGAGGCGCTCTCCATCGCCGATCGCATCGCGGTGATGCGCGACGGCCACATCGAACAGATCGGCCGGCCCGAGGAGATCTACGCCATGCCGGCCACCGACTTCGTCGCCGACTTCATCGGGATCTCGAATCTCTTCGCGTGCCGCATCGTCTCGGCCGGGCAGGGGATCGTGGAGTGGGAGGGGGAGCGCTTCCGCGTTCCGCTGAGCGGCCGCCGCGACGGCGAGCCCGTCACCGTCTCGGTGCGTCCCGAGAAGCTGACGCTCGTGGCTGGCGACGCCGGCGGCAACGGCAATCGACTCGCAGGGGTCGTCGAGGTCGTCACGTTCCTCGGCCCGTTCGTGCGCGTCGAGGTGGGTGTCCGCGGGCGGGCGATGTGGCTCGATGTCTCCCATGCGGCCGCCGCGGCGCTCGCCCGCAAGCAGCCGGTGACGGTCGGCTTCAGCCCCGCCGATTGCGTCGTCCTGGGCGCACGGTGACGCTCGACGGTCGCACCGCGCTCGTGACCGGTGCGGCCCGCGGCATCGGGCTTGCCATCACCGAGCGATTGCTGCGCGACGGCTGTCGCGTCGCGCTGCTCGATCGCGACGCCGAGGTCGAGGCCGTGACCAAGCGCTTCGGCGCCGGCACCCTCGCCCTCGTCGCCGACGTGACGCGCACCGAGGACGTGGAGCGCTCGGTGCAGCGCGTGGTCGCCACGTGGGGCCGTCTTGACGTCGTGGTCAACAACGCCGGGATCACGGGTCGCTCCTACCCGATCTGGGAGCTGACTGACGAGGACTGGCACCAGGTGATCGCCTGCGACCTCACCAGCGTGTTCCTGGTCTGCCGGGCGGCCATCCGCGTGATGCTCGCCGCCGGGAGCGGACGCATCATTAATATCGCGTCCATTGCGGGCAAGGAGGGCAATCCGACCCTCGTGCCGTACTCCACCGCCAAGGCGGGCGTCATCGGCCTCACGAAGGCCCTCGCCAAGGAAGTCGCGACCCGCGGCATCGCCGTGAACGCCGTGGCGCCGGCCGTCATCGGCACGCAGTTGCTCGAGCAGATGACGAAGGGGACGGTGGACCTCCTGATCTCGAAGATCCCGATGGGGCGGGTCGGCCGGCCCGAGGAAGTCGCGGCCCTGGTGGCGTGGCTGGCGTCCGACGAGTGCTCGTTCTCGACGGGCGCCGTCTACGACCTGTCAGGCGGTCGCGCGACCTACTAGCTCTGTCCTCACGCCCCGGCTGCGCTCACGTCGGCCCTCGTCCTCACGCCGCCGCCCGCCGAAACTCGATGTAGTGGGCGGTCTCGTCGGCGACGTCTCGCCCGAAGAGCGTCTCGACGACGTAGAACGCCATGTCGATCCCCGCCGCCACGCCGGCCGAGGTGATGATGCCGTCGTCCACGACACGCAGGTCACGCTCGACCTTGATGCGATCGCTCAACGACTGGAGAAGATCGTGGGCGCCCCAGTGCGTCGTCGCGCGGCGGCCCTCGAGCAGGCCGGCGCGGGCGAAGAGCAACGAGCCCGTGCACACCGACGTCACCTTGCGCGCGCTGGCCGCGACGCGACGAATCCAGGCGAGGGTGTCCTCGTCGTGGATCAGGGCCCGGGTGCCGAAGCCTCCGGGCACGACCAGCAGATCGATGGACGGAGCGTCGGCAAACGCGAAATGAGGCAGCACGCGAAGCCCGCCGGTCGTCACCACCGGCGCCGCCGACCTGGCCACGGTGAAGACACGGAAGGGCGCACTGTCGTCGCTGCGCCGCGCCTCGGGGCCGGGCTGGAGTCGCGTCCGCGAGAAGACTTCGAACGGGCCGGCGAAGTCGAGCACCTCGACGTTGTCGAAGATCAAGATTCCGACGTTCCACTTATCCACGATGGTTCCTCCCCGCCAGGTACTGGAGCAGCGTCACCTTCGAGACGGACTCGGTGATCTCGCCCTCGACCGCCATGCGCACGGCGTCGGCCAGCGGCACCACGCGACGCTCGATGAACTCATCGTCGTCGGCGGGCAGGGCGTCCGGCGTCAGATCCCAGGCCGCGAAGCAGTAGGCCACCTCGTCGAGATACGCGTTCGACGGGAAGAAGCGGGTGAGGAGCTCGAACCGTCCGGCCCGATACCCGCCCTCTTCGCGCAGCTCGCGCTGAGCGGCGGCGCGCGGATCCTCACCGGGCCCCGCGCCGCCTCCGGGAAGCTCCCACGAGACCTCGCGGAGCAGGTGCCGGTACTGGCCGACGAGCAGCACGCGGTCCGGCGCCACGAAGGGCAGGACGCCGACGGTGACGCCGACCGCGAGCACCGGATAGGTCACTTCGCGGCCGTCGGGCAGCCGCCACGCATCCTCGCGCAAGGTCAGGCGGCCGCGCGCATAACGCGACGACGACGAGAGCGGCGTCCACCCGCCGGGCATCGCGGCGAAGTATAGCGCCGTTGACACACCCCAGACCCGGCCCTATCGTAGATCGCGAAATGCCCCGCGAGCCCCACGTCGACGCGCTCATGAAGAAGCTGTTGCGCGCCATCGAGGTGTCCCTGTCGGCGACGGACGCCGCTCGTGACGCAGTCCAGGAAATCCTGCGCCAGGGCGCCGACACCGGCATCTTCTTCAGTGGCGCCAAGGGCCGTGGCAATCCCTCCTTCGAGCTGACCGCGCAGGACAAGGAATTCCTCCGGGCGGTGTCCATACGGCCGGAACGCTGAGCCGGATGCGGTTCGCCCCGTTCCTGTTCTGGGCCGTGGTCGTCGTTGCGCTCCTGCTGCCGTCGCTGCGCCGCCGGATGTGGCCGCGTCGGCCGGTCACCGACGAGCTGGTGAAAGATCCCGTGTGCCAGACGTACGTCGTCCGGTCCCGGGCGATCAGCCGCTGGCGGGCCGGCGAGCCGGTCTATTTCTGCAGCGCCGAGTGTCTCCGTCGCTACGCCGCGCTGACGTAGTGCCGGCCGACACGCGCCCGAGCTCGCATCCCGATCCGTATCGGGACATCGATGCCCAGCCCGACACCGACCAGTTCATCGCCTCGCTGGAGGCCCGCGGCCGCACGCCCAGTCAGCGACGCCTGCGCCAGCGCTTCCTGCGCTTCATCCCGATCCGCTCCGGTCAGCACGTCCTCGAGGTCGGCTGCGGCACCGGCGTGGTGCTGCGCGACATCGCGGCGCTGGTCGGATCGCGCGGTCGCGCCCTCGGGGTCGACCAGAGCCGGTCTCTCGTCGCGGCCGCACGCCGGCTGACCTCGCGCGCTGCTCATCGCGGTCGGCTCGCCGTTCGATGGGCCGCCGGCGAACAGTTGCCGTTCCGGCGCCCGCAGTTCGACGTGGCCCTGGCGGTCACGGTGATCCTCCACGTCCAGGATCCCTTGCGTGTCGTGAAGGAGATGGCCCGCGTCACGCGACCGGGCGGCCACGTCGCGGTGCAGGATCAGGACTTCGGCACCGTGGCGGTCGCCCATCCCGACCGGACGCTCACCGACCAGATCATGGGAGGTGTCGCCGCGAGGATGTATGAGGAACCTTACAGCGGGCGGCGCCTTCCCGGTCTGCTGCGCGCCGTCGGCCTCGAGCGCGTCCGTCTCCTCACCGACGTGTACCAGGACACGACGCTGACGCCGTACACGAAGACGTTCCTCGAGCGGCGGGCCGAGCGGGCGGTGACCTGGGGCATCGTCGAGGCCGCCGTCGCCCAGCGCTGGCTCGACGGCTTCACCGCGCTGGTCACGGCCGGCGGGTTCGTCATGACGATGAATTACTACGGCGCGGTCGGCCAGAAGCTGCCGGCCGAAGACTGAAGCGTTCCGGGACGGGCGGTGGCGCGATAGAATCCCGTCATGCCACGAATTCAAGAGATCGAGGAGCCCGGCAACGATCCGATCCTGACCGACGTCTACGCCAAAGAGCGCGAGGTATTCGGCTTCGTGCTGAACACCACCAAGATCCAGGCTCACCGGCCCGGCATCATGAAGGCGGCCAAGGCGCTCTCGATGGCCGTCGAGAAATCTGGCCTGCTGCCGCCCCAGCTCCTGGCCCTCGTGTACCTGCGCGTGGCGCTCATCAACGGCTGTCCATTCTGAATCGACATCAATGCATCCCGTGGGATGCAAGCGGGAGCGTCGGAGGACAAGGTGCGTCAGGTCGAGCGGGCGGCCGAGAGCCCGCTCTTCACCGACCGCGAGCGGGTGGCGCTCCGCTACGCGGAGGCGATGACGATCACGGGCGAGAAAGTGACCGAGGACCTCTTCGGACGGATCCGCGGCCACTTCTCCCAGACGGAGATCGTCGAGCTCACGGCGGCCGTGGCCCTCGAGAACTTCCGCAGCAAGTTCAACGTCGCCCTGGGGATCGAAGCCCAGGGGTTCTGTGTCTTGGGAAAGCACCCCGCCTAGCGGCTGTCCGGCATCGTCCGACGCCACGCCCGCTGGGCGCGCTCTTCACTTTCCGCCGCCAGCACCTCGGATGCCGCCCTCAACAGCGCACTCTCCTTGATCGTGCGTCGGCTCCGCTCCACTCGCTCACCCAGAGCCAGGCTGATCGCCTTGCACGTGAGGATGTGCAGGCAGGCCCCCGACCTCGACGTGGGTTTCAGTGAGCTTGAAGCCGCGCTGGCAATCGCGGCAGGCCGCCACCTGGTAGTTGAAGCAGAACATCGCGAGGACGCGCCGCTCGTCTTCACTCAGCATGCCGCCGTCCTCGAGTGCGCAAGACATGCCTGATAGCACACGCGAGGGAATTGGATCAACTTGCGGACCTGTCTCCGACCGCTACAATGGCCCGAAAGTTCACGTCGCGAGGATTGACGGTTTGCGCAGGACGTGGGGCCTCGCCCCCAGGAACGGCCTCAATTGCGGGATTTCTTGCCTCGGCTAGGTCTTTGCAATTGAGATCCCCGTCGCCCGCTGATTCCGGAGTCAGCAGCGAACAGCGCCGTTCGTCGACGTTCCCGAGCGCGTCGGCGAACGGCGTCCTGTTTTTCAGGCTTCGACAGGATCACCACGAATGAAGCCGCGCCGTTCCGGTTCCTGGGCACCCCGGTCGTGACCGCCTGAAGTACCACGTCATTCCGCTCGCGATGTTCCTGGGCACCTTCGCGTGGTCGTTCGTCTTCGTGAGCCTGCCGTTCTACATCGAGACCATCGCTCATGGGGACGCGGCATCGACGCTGCGTTGGACCGGCTGGATTCTCGGCATCTCGCCGCTGGTCACCGTGCTGACGGCGCCGTTGTGGGGGCGCTACGCCGAACACCGTCGACCCCGACGCCTGTACGTGGCCGTCCAGGTGTTTCAGGGCGTCGCCTTCTTCGGGATGGTGGTGGCCACGACGCTGCCCGGCCTCTTTCTCGCGCGCCTCGTCCTCGGCGTCATGGGGGCGGCGTCGACGTTCGCATTCATGATGGCCGGCCGGTCTGGAGATGCCTTCACCGTCCGCCGTCAGGTCGCGGCGATTCAGTCCGGCATGACGATCGGGCAGGTCATCGGTCCGCTCGCGGGCGCGCTCATCGCCGCGCGCATCGGGTTCCGTCCCTCGTTCGTCGTGGGCGCCCTGATTTTGCTGGGTTGTGCGGCCCTGGTTGGCTGGCTCGCGCCCGAGCCGGTCGATGCCCGCCCTCGGCGCGATGCACCGGCAGGCGTAGGCCTCGGGGATCTGGTCACCGTGGGGCTCATCGTGCTGGGCGCCAACATCCACGTGTTCTTCCTGCCGGCCATCCTGCCGCGAATCCTCGTGTCACTCGGCGTCGCGCCGGCCGCGACGCTCGAGGTCGGCGGCCTGGTCATCTTCGCGTCCGGCGTCGCCGCCGCGCTCGGCGCCGTCCTCACCCCACGGCTCGGCGACCTCGGCACCGATCGGGTCGTTATCGCGAGTCTCCTCACGGCCTCGTCGCTTTGCCTCGCAGCGCTGGCGGTGCCACGATCGGTGTGGGGCTATGGGGCGCTGCGGTTCTTCCAGGTTCTCTTCATCACGCCGGTCTTTCCACTGGTGGTGGCCCGTATCGCGCAGCACGGCAGCGGTCAGGTCATCGGCGCGATCAACTCGGCTCGCATCGCCGCCGGATTCCTTGGGCCGGTGATGGCGACGACGATGCTCGCCTGGGGACCGGCGTCGGTGGTGTACGTGATCCTGGCGGCCCTGGGCCTGGGCTGCGTGCCGCTGGCGCTGGCTCGCGGCACGCATCGGGCGAGCGCGTTCTGATGGCCCAGGGGTTCACGAGCCGGCCACTGGTCGACATCCGCCTCGAGGAGATGCGGACGGCCACGGGAACTCCGCCGTACCTCGAGAGCATCTCGCTCCACGTCCGCTACGGCGAGTTCTTCACGTTCGTGGGGCCGCCGCACTCAGGCAAGACGGCGATCCTCCGGGCCATCGCCGGATTTCTGCCACTCAGCGGTGGCCGCGTGATCGTCGACGCCGAGGACATCGCGCATCTGCCCGCCGCTCGACGCGGGATCGGGTACGTGTTCCATCAGGGCGCGCTGTGGCCGCATCTGGATGCTCGCGCCCACGTGGCCTTCGCTCTCGACCTGGGCGGTGTCGGTCGCGACGACATGGCCGAGCGCATCGAGACCGTGTTGAGGCGGCTCGGTCTGACCGATGTCGCCGGCCGCAAGCCCGACGACCTGACGCTCGAGCAGCGCCGGCGCCTCGCGCTGGCCCGCGCGCTCGCCGTCGAGCCCCGGGTCCTGCTGCTGGACGAACCGTTGGCCCACCTCGATCCGGGCGCGCGCAAGACCCTGCGGCTCGAGGTGGCCCGGCTGCATCGGGACCTCGCGGTGACGACGATCTGTGCGACGCGGGACGCCGCCGACGCCCTCGCGCTCTCGGACCGTATCGGCGTCGTCGAGAACGGCCGGCTCCTGCAGGTTGGTGATCCCGAGCAGCTCTACCGTCGTCCGGCCAGCCACGCCGTCGCCCAGGCGCTCGGGCCGGCAAACTATCTGCCCGTGAAGGTGGTGGAAGTTCGTGAGATCGGCGTCGTCGTCGCGACGGAGGCGGGAGACCGGGTACCGGTGGCTGGAATCGGCGCCTTTCGCCAGGGCACCCCGGGCGTCCTCGTCCTGCGGCCGGAGACGTTGTCGATCGTCGACGCCGCCATGGCCCGCGGCCCGAGCATTCCAGGAACCGTCAGTCTTCGCGTCTTCGAGGGCGCGCGCTATCTCTACGAGATCGACATCCGCACCGGCACGCCGGTCCGCGTGGAGTTGCCGGCGACCGACACGGCCATCTTCCGGGTCGGTGACCGCGTCCGGGTCGAAGTCTCTTCCGACACCGTTGTCCTGCTGCCCGCCGACACCTGACGCGAGAAAGGAAGCAAATGAACTACAGCGGGTAGGTCTTGTCCTGCTCCATCATCACGACGCGGCCGTCCCCGATTCGCGCCAGCTCGTCAGCCGTCTCGTCGAAGAACTGCGGTTTCACGTGATAGATCCAGATCGGGACCTCGGGCGGCAGCTTGTCGAGCTCGCGCTGGATGAGCGCCGGGGTCATGTGACGAGCGGCTTCGGCCAGGGCGGCCAGCCGGCTCGGGAACGCGCACTCGAGAATGACCGCCCGGATACTGGTGAGACCGCGGGCCGCGCTCCACAGGGCCCGCGTCGGACCGGTGTCACCGGAGTACACGAACCCTCGTGTTCCATCGTGGATCACGAAGCCAACCGTGGGAACCGTGTGCGTCACTGCGACCGGGGTCACCCACAGATCGCCCACGCGCTGCTCGGCCTCCTCGACCAGCGTGCGGTATTTGACGACCGGGGTGGTGGCGTCGGGGATCCGCGCGAAATCGGGCCACACCACGTTGTTGAACACCGCCGTCTTCAGGGCATCCACGATGGGCGCCGTGCTGGCCACCGTGACCGGGCGTCGAGCGCTGCAGCACGCGAGCGTTTCCGCCAGGAACGCGAGTCCGGCGACGTGATCGAGGTGCGTGTGGGTGATCAGGGCGTGCTCGACCTCGAGTTGCTCGGGGACCGTGAGAGCGCCGCTGACGCTACCGGCGTCGACCAGGACGCGGTCGTTGACGAGAAACGCGGAGGGACGCTGGCCCAGCCCTTCGCTTCCGAAGGCGCCGAGCACTCGAACCTTCATATCCAATTTAGACTAGCACTTCTTCCCGCCTGGTCACTCACTTAGCGTAACGGTCGTCATGCGTCCCGGGCATCGCCGGTCCTTCCGGGTGGTCCCTCCCAGGTGAAATCTTGATGGCCTTCGGCATGCCGCGGGCTAGCTTGGGAGAATGAGGAGACGATGCTCGCCGCCAGCGTGGCGTACCGCTTGCAGAAGCCAGGGAAGAGTCCTGGCATCGTGTGCCACAGCCATGAAGCAATAGATCATGCGACCACTGATTGGCGCGGCCGCCGCGGTATTTCTCAACCTCCTGGCGATTGCCGGCACTGGGCACGTCGAGGCCCAGGTGGGGGCGTCCCATCTGTGGAAGGCACGGGCATTTCAGGCCGAGGATCACCTGAAAACGCTCACGCCCGAGCTCGACGCCATCCGTGGGGAAAGAGCATCGCCCAGGGCTGAGGAGTTGAAGTGCGAAGCGATGCTCGAAGGCGCCTTTGCCTTACATCGGACCAGGGAACACCGGGTTCATCAGGTGCTCAAGAGCGGCCTTCACGTGTTCAAGATCGTGCTCGATGGCGGCAAGGGAGGCGTCTTCGACCTGAGCTATTTCTATGACGCCGACGAGTCTCGATTGATCTCCATCCAGGTCTTGTCGGTGCCGCAGGCCTGGGGAGTGACGCGTCCGATCGACGACGCGCCGCATCCGGGTGCGATCCTCGTTGCCGTCAACGACCGGCCGGACGGTGGGCCGCGGTGCGTGCTCGGGTTTAGCCTGAAAGAGCCCCCTTTTGCCTATGTGGTGCGCTCGCCCAGGGAAAAACTTGTCCTCGGGGTGCCGCGCCGAGAGACCGGACGCTCCTAGCCATCCCCCCTCGTCACCCTGCTTGGCCGTATAGTCAGCAGGATGCCGTTCGCTGAGCTGCCGAGCCCGCGCACCCTCATCACCGGCGGGGCTGCCGCCCTTGCCATGGTCACCCTGACGTTGCTCGGCGCACTCGATACGGTCGAGCTGGGCACGCTCAACCGCCTCTTCGAGCTGCGCGGTCAGCGGTCCCCAACGGCGCCGATCATCATCGTCACCATCGACGAAGACTCCTTCCATGAGCTGAATCTCCCTTGGCCGTTCCCCCGGGCCCTGCATGGCAAGCTGCTCGACGTCATCAGTTCCGGACGTCCGCTGGTCATCGGGGTCGACCTCCTGTTTCCTGAGCCGTCGCCGCGCGGTCCCCACGACGACGCCGAGCTAGGAGCGGCCGTGGCCCGCGCCGGCAATGTCGTCCTCGGGGCTGCCCGGGCAGACACGGTGGAGTACATCGGCAACCGCGCCGTTGAAAAGGCAGCGAGTACCATGCCGCTGCCCGTCATCCGTCGCGGCGCGGCCGCGGTGGCGCCGATCAACATGTACCCGGACATCGATGCCCACTTGCGCCGCGCGCCGTCCCATGTCGTCCTCGGCGAGACCAGGGAGATGGCGTTCGACTGGGTGCTGCATCGGCTGGCGGCAGCTCACGGGCTCACCGTGTCGCCGCGACCGTCGGTCGACGAGATCATCATCAACTTTCGCGGGGGGCCGCGGACGTTCCCGTGGGTGCCGTATCACCGCGTCGTGGGGGGTGAGGTACGGCCGGAGACCTTCCGCGACGCCATCGTGCTCATCGGCCCGACCAGCGTGGTCCTCCACGACGTGTTCCCCACACCGTTCGCGTCCACCGGCACGATGTCGGGGGTCGAGATCCACGCCAACGTCATCGACACCCTCGTCCGCGGCGATCGCATCCGGCCCGTTCCGCGCGCGGTGAGTCTCGTCGGGATGGCGATCGCGGCGTTGGGCGCCGCCGGGCTCGCGGCCCGATTGCGAGTCGCGCGGGCCTTCGTGGCGGTCGCGCTGGTCTGGGTGGCGCTGGCGGCCGGGACCGTGGCGGCCTTCATCGTCGTGCACGTGTGGTTCCAGGCGATCGGCATCACGCTCGCGCTCGTCCTTGGCTACGGCGCCACGGTCGTCGACAACTACGTGCGCGAGCAACGCGAGCGGCGGCGCCTCTCCCAGTTCTTCTCCCCGGACGTGCTGAACGAGATCGTCCGTCATCGCGCCGACGTTTCGCTGGGGTCGCGGCGCCGCATGGTCACCGTGCTCTTCTCGGACATCCGCGGATTCACGTCGATCTCCGAGAAGGTCGAGCCCGAGCAGGTGGCCGAGATGCTACGCGAGTACCTGACGGAGATGACCGAGGTCGTCTTCCGCCACGGCGGCACGGTCGACAAGTACATCGGTGACTGCATCATGGCCCTCTACAACGCGCCCTTCGAGGACGCCGACCACGCGGCCAAGGCCATCCTGACCGGCCTGGAGTTCCAGGAGCGCACGCTGGCGGTGTCCGCGCGCTGGGAAGCGAAGCTGGGCGTGCAGATCCGGAACGGCGTCGGCATCAATACCGGCGAAGCCGTCGTGGGCACGATGGGCTCGCGCCAGCGTCTCGAGTACACGGCCATCGGCGACACGGTCAACCTGGCGGCGCGTCTGGAGAGCCTGACCAAGGACTACGGCACCGGCATCATCGTCAGCGAGGCGACCGCCGAGGCGGTGCGAGGGCGGTTCTTCACCCGGGAGCTGGGCGAGGTCTCGGTCAAGGGCAAGGCGCTGCCCGTGAAGATCTTCGCCGTCCTTCCCTCCGACATCCGCAAGTATCCGCGCGCGACGCTGACGACGGCCGCGACGCTGGTGGCGGTGGACGGGGGACGGACGTGCGTCGTCCGCACGTGCGACGTGGGCCAGGGGGGCGTGTCGGTGACCGGTTTGCCCGACGACTGGCCGGCCGGCCTGGCGCTCGAGATCCGCTGCGACGGTGCGACGCTACCCAGGACGCTCGCCGCCCAGGGCACGATCATCTGGCGACGCGGCGACGCCGCCGGCATCGCCTTCACCACCGTCGAGCCCGACGGGGAGCCCGTCATCGCCGAGTACGTGAGTGGGCACAAACCGCGGTAAGGTTTGCCGCTCCGCGACCCGTGTGTTAGAACCGAAAGCGACATGAGCGCGAGCGATTTCGATTTTCCGACGATGGCGCGGGCGCTGATCCTCGGTGACAAGGATACGGTGGCCAGGAAGACGCGCGAGGGCCTCGATCTCGCGATGGAGCCGAAGGAGCTCATCTTCAAGGGACTCATTCCGGGCATGGACGTCGTCGGCGAAAAATTCCGGCGCAACGAGTACTACGTGCCCCAGGTGCTCCTCTCGGCCCGCGCGATGTACGCCGGCCTCGACCTGCTCAAGCCGCTCATCACCGCGGCGGCGCGACCCGACGACAATCTCGGCATCGTCGTCATCGGGACCGCCCAGGGCGATCTCCACGACATCGGGAAGAACCTCGTCGCGATGATGAAGGAGGGCGCCGGCTTCAAGGTCGTGAACCTCGGCCGGGACGTGGCGCCCGAGAAGTTCGTCGCCGCCGTCCAGGAGCACAGCGCCAACATCGTCGGCATCTCCGCCCTCATGACGACCACCATGCCGGCCATGAAGCGCACCATCGATGCCCTCATCAAGGCCGGCCTGCGCGAGCGCGTGAAGGTGATGGTGGGCGGCGCCCCGGTGAGCCAGGCCTTCGCCGACGAGATCGGCGCGGACGGCTACGCGCGGGACTCCACGCAGGCGGTCGTCAAAGCCAAGCAGCTGCTCGGCGTCGGCGTCGAGGTCGCCCGGTGAAGGCACGCGGCTGGGAAGTCGTCGAGCGCATTCGCGGCGGCCAGACGCTCGTCTTCGACGGCGGGTACGGCACCATGCTCTTCGCCGCCGGGCTCCTGAACGGCGCCTGCCCCGAGCTGTGGAACGACACCCACGCCGACGTCGTCCGCGGGATCCATCAGGGCTACTTCGACGCCGGCAGCGACATCGTCGAGACCAACACGTTCGGAGGCACCCGGCTCAAGCTCAACGAGTATCAGATCGGTGATCGCACGCGCGAGCTGAACGAGAAGGGCGCGCGGCTGGCCCGAGCCGCGGCGCCGACGGGACGCTACGTGGCCGGCTCCATCGGGCCGACCAGCCGGCTGCCCCAGGACTATGCCCTCGACGAGGGCGTGACCGACGAGGAGTACGAGGCGACGTTCCGCGAGCAGGCCGAGGCGCTGGCCGAGGGCGGCGTGGACGTCTTCGCCGTCGAGACGATGATGTTTCCCCAGGAGGCGACCGCGGCGATTCGCGCCTGCAAGGCGGTGGCTGACCTGCCGGTGATGGCGACGATGTTTTTCCAGTACGAAGAGATGCACGACCGCGACCGCACCATGTGGGGCGAGAGCGCGGGCGAGGTGGCCAAGAATCTCCTGAGCGCCGGCGCCGACATCGTCGGCATGAACTGCGGGCGTGGGCCCGACCGCGCCATCGTCATCATCCGCGACATGCGCAAGGTCACCAACGCGCCGCTGATCGCGTATCCGAACGCTGGGCTGCCGGTGACCACGGGCGACACCGTGACCTACGAGCTGGGGCCGGAGGCCATGGCGCGCGAGTACCCGGCCCTGCTCGACGCCGGCTGTAACGTCGTCGGCGCGTGCTGCGGCTCCAATCCCGACCACATCAAGCTCATAGCGGAGGTCGTGCGCAGCCGCAGGGCGGAACGGCGGCGCTAGCCGCCGGTCGCCCGAGGCGAGCGGTGACATGATCGGAGGTCGTGCGCAGCCGCAGGGCGGAAAGGCGGCGCCAGCCGCCGGTCGCCCGAGGCGAGCGGTGACATGATCGCCGGTCGTGCGCACACGGAAGAAGTAACCGTCTTCGCCGACGTTCCGCTGGCGATCGATCCCGATGAGGTTCTTCGCTTCCAGGGCTACAAGCGCGGGATCGACGTGCCCACCCCCGACGTGCTCGCGCTCTTCGACGAGGCCCTGGCGCTGGGCCGCACGCTCATCGCGCCGAGTGCAGCCGTCCGTTGGCTCGACGTCACCGACCGCTCGGCCGGCACGGTCGTCGTTGGCGGCGTCACCCTGACGATCCCCGACATCGAGCGGTTGTGGGGGCGCGTGGAGCGCGTGGCCGCGGGCGTGTGCACGATCGGCGACGCCCTGGAGCGCCGCGTGTCCGAGTTGTGGGACGAGCGCGAGCTGCCGCTGGCCGTGATGCTCGACAGCGTGGGATCGGGCGCGGTGGAGAGCCTCGCCGAGTACGTCAACGACGCGCTCTGTCAGGAGGGCATCCGCCGCGACGTGAAGGTGACGAATCGAATCAGCCCGGGCTACGGGACGTGGGACGTGGCTGAGCAGTCGCAGCTCTTCCGCCTCTGCCCCGCCGCCGCGGCGGGCGTGTCGCTCAACGACGCGTGCTTCATGCGTCCGGCCAAGTCCATCTCGCTCCTCGTCGGCGCCGGGCCCGAGGCTCGGGTCGATCATTACTTCAGCCAGTGCGCGCGCTGCTGGATGGCCGAGTGCGCGTACCGGCGCGTGCCGGCCCGGCGTCCCGTGCGCCGCTGACGTCGCTCGTCCGGTTTGCGCCCTCGCGGCCCGTGTGCTACGGTCCGCCCACCCATGGCCGACAACGTCACGCTCGTCCGCGATGGTGCGATCGCCACCGTCACGCTCGCTCGCCCTGACCGGCGTAACTCGCTGAGCGATCCGATGCTGCGCGATCTCGCCGCCGCCTTCGCCGAGCTGCGCGACGATGCCGGGACTCGTGTGGTGATCGTCACCGGCGCGCCCCCGGTGTTCTCGGCCGGCGCCGACGCGCCGATCCGTCGTCAGATGTCGGAGGACGACCGGCGCCAGGCGTTCCTCGCGAAGAAGACGCAGTTCAGGCGCCTGTTCGAGCGGGCTAACACGCTGCTCGAGAATCTCGAGCAGGCCACGATCGCGATGATCAACGGCCACGCCGTCGGCGGCGGCTGGGGGCTCACGCTGGCGTGCGACTTCCGGTGGGCGGCGGCCCAGGCCGAGCTCTGGATTCCCGAGGTCGACCTCGGGGTTCCACTGGGCGTCGCGTCGACCACGCGCTTCGTGCGCCTCGTGGGCCCGGCCCGCGCGAAGGAGATCATCATGGAGTGCCGGCGCTACTCGGCGGAAGAGGCGCGGGTGCTCGGGCTCGTTCACCGCGTGGTCGCGGGCGACGCGCTGGCCAAGGAAGTGCGGGCGTTCGCCGAGCGTATGGCCACCAAGCCGTTCCGCGCGCTGGCCGAGGTCAAGGCCCGGATCAACGCGATCGCCCGGACCGGGATTCCGGAGGTCAACGCGATGACGGAAGGGTTCCTCGAGCGCGAGTGATCCTGGCCGGGCTCCGAGTCCTCGATCTCTCGCGCGTCGTGGCGGGACCCTACTGCGCGCTCCTGCTGGGCGACCTCGGCGCCGACGTCATCAAAGTCGAACGGCCCGGTCGCGGGGACGACATGCGCCACTGGCGTGGCCAGGACGGCATGAGCCCCGTCTTCGCGGCGGTCAATCGGAACAAGCGCTCGCTCGCGCTCGACCTGCAGCATCCTGACGGCGCTCGACTGGCGCTCGAGCTGGCCCGGCGCTCCGATGTCGTCATCGAGAATTTCCTGCCCGGCGTAGCCGACCGGCTCGGCATCGGCTACCGAGCGGTCAGCGCCGGAAACCCGGCCGTCGTCTACGCCTCGATCACCGGCTTCGGACAGGATGGGCCGTACGCGCGGCGGGCGGGCTACAACACGATCGCGCAGGGGATGAGTGGCCTCATGGCGCTCACCGGCATGCCCGGTCACCCGCCGACGAAGGTCGGCGGCTCCGTCTCCGACCTGGCCGCCGCTCTCCACGCGTTCGGGACCGTGAACGCCGCGCTCGTCCATCGTTTCCGCAGCGGCCGCGGCCAGCATCTCGACGTCAGCCTGCTCGCCTCGACGCTCGGCCTCCTGCCCGATCCGATCGCCCACTTCTTCGCGAGTGGTGGTGCGCGCCCGCGACGCGAGGGCAATCGCAATCCAAACCTGGCGCCGGCCGAAGCGTTCCAGACGAAGGACGGCTTCCTCAACGTTGTGATCATGAATCCCGATCAGTGGGAGCGCTTCTGCCACGCCCTCGGCGACCCCGAGCTCGCCGGTGATCCACGCTTCGCCACCAACGACGCGCGGGTCGCCAATCGTGACGAGTTCCGTGCCCGGGTCGAGGCCAGGCTGGCCACCGCGACGACGGAGGAGTGGGTGAGGCGACTCGAGAAGGCGACGATCGCCTGCGGCCCGATCTACGAGTTCGACGAGGTCTTCGCCGACGCCCAGGTCCAGCACCTCGGACTCGTCGAGATCGACGCCCGCGTGCGACGGCCAGCGCCGGCGCTCGGTGAGCACACGGCGGAAATCCTCGGCGAGCTGGGGATCGAACGTCGCGAGATCGATGCGCTGGCAGCGTCCGGCGTGATCGCTCTCGCCCGGTGACCAGGCTGCCGTGGCCGCTCGTCTTCCAGCTGATCGGCATCGGGATCGCCGTGTACCTGGTGGTCAGCACGTGGCAGGTCTGGCTCCTGTTCTTCACGGCGCTGATCGTCGCCGCCGCCATCCTGCCGGCCGCCCGCTGGGCCCAGCGTTACCGCGTCCCCCGCGGGGTGACGGTCCTCGGCGTCTATCTCGGCTTCGGCGGTGTGCTGAGCCTCATGGGCGGCCTGCTCTGGCCGGCCCTGGCCGATCAGTGGCGCCAGTTCCTGGAGCAGTTGCCCAAGCTCGTTGACAACGTCCGCGGCTGGCTCGGCAGCGTGGACGTCTTCCTCGGGCAGTGGGGCGCCTCCTTGCGCGCGCCGAAGCCAGACGACGTGCAGGGGTTGGCCAGCACGCTCGTCGCCAACACGCTGAGGGTGACGGCGGGGGTCGTCGGCTTCGTGGTCGGACTCCTCGCCATCATCGTCATCGCCGCCTATCTCGTGGTGGACGCGCGCACGATCGGCGAGACGTTGCTGCGCCTGGTCCTGGCCATCGGGATGGCGCTCCTCGGCGTGAAATACGCGCTCCTCATCGGCGCGCTCGTCTCGGTCCCGTTGCTCGCGGGCGGCTGGCAAATCGTCCGCCGCCTCTACCTGGCCGATGATTGACTGAGGCTCGCGTTTCGCTCACGTGCAAAGAGCAGTGTTACGATGCTTGTCGATGCGTCGCGGCACCATCGTGCTGGTCGGATTCATGGGAGCCGGCAAGTCCGTGTGCGGGCGGTTGCTCGCGCGGCGTCTGGGTCGTTGCTTCGTCGAGACCGATGACATGATCGTCGCCGCCGAGGGCCGCTCGATCCCCGAGATCTTTCGCCGTGAAGGCGAGGAGCGCTTCCGTCAGCTCGAGGGCGAGGCGCTCGAGCTGCTGCGGCTCAAGCCCGGTGACGTCATCGCGACGGGTGGTGGCTTTCCCTGCCGCGACGGCCGCATGGAGGCGCTGCGCGCGCTCGGCACGGTGGTCTGGCTGCGGGGCGAGCTGCCCGAGCTCCACGCCCGCGCCACGCGGAGCGGCGACCGGCCGATGCTGGCGGGCCGCTCCACCACCGAGATCGAGGAGCTCTATCGCCGCCGCGAGGCGTATTACCGTCAGGCTCACCTGAGCGTGGACACGACCGGGCTCGGCCCCGACGAGGTGGTGGCGCGCGTGATGGCCGCGCTGCGCGAGCACGATGCCGCACGCGTTTGATCGCCGGCTGGCGGCCGGCCCGCTCCTCTGCGACGGCGCCATGGGCACGCTGCTCTACGCGCGCGGGGTCAGCATCGATGCCTGCTTCGACGTCCTGAACGTCAGCCAGGCCAAGGTCGTGCAGTCGGTCCACAGCGAGTACATCGCGGCGGGCGCCGATTGCATCGAGACCAACACGTTCGGCGCGAACCGGTTCAAGCTGGCCGTGCACGGCCTGGCGAGCGACGTCCACCAGATCAACCTGCGGGGCGTCAAGCTGGCGCGAGACGTGCGCGAGAGCATGGGGCGCGACGTACTGGTGCTCGGCTCCGTCGGGCCGCTCGGTAAGTATCTGGCTCCCCTCGGTACCGTGACGGCTGACGAGGCGCGCGCGGCCTTTCGCGAGCAGGCCGAGGCGCTGCTGGAGGGCGGCATCGATGCGTTCGTCGTCGAGACGTTCTCGGATCTCACCGAGATCGCGCTGGCCATCGAGACGATTCGCACGCTGACCGATCTGCCGATCGTGGCGCAGATGGCGTTCACGGACGAAGGGGTGACGTTCGCGGGCCGCTCGCCGGCCGAGGTCGCGCGAACGCTGCGCGAGCTGGGCGTGCGGGCCCTCGGCGCCAACTGCTCGGTCGGATCGAGCACGCTCTACGAGGTCCTGGAGGCGATGGGACCGGAAGCCCGCGACGTGCCACTCGCCATCCAGCCGAACGCCGGCTTGCCTCATCGCATCGGCGAGCGGCTCATGTATCTGTCTTCACCCGGCTACATGGCCGACTACGCCGGCCGGATGATCGACGCCGGCGCGCGCATCGTCGGCGGCTGCTGCGGGACGACGCCCCAGCACATCGCGGCGATGCGCCGCGTGCTCGACGCCCGGGCGCCGGCATCGAAGGCCGAGCCCCGGCCGACGAGCGCCGCACGCGTGATCGAGGCACTCGAGACCCCCGGACTCCGCACGACCCTCGCTCCGACGCTGCTGGGACGCAAGCTCGAGCAGCGCAGCTTCGTCGTGAGCGTGGAGCTCGATCCGCCGCGCGGCCACACCGTGGAAAAGCTCGTGCAAGGCGCCAAGCTCCTCAAGGAGCGTGGCGTGGAGATCGTCGACATCAACGACGGCTCGCTCGGCCGCGTCCGCATGGCCGTGCTGCCGACCGCCATCCTCGTGCGCGAGGCAACCGGTCTCGACATCAACATGCACTTCACCTGCCGGGACCGGAATCTCATGGGCATCCAGGCCGACCTGCTGGGCGCGCACGCGCTCGGCATTCGCAACATCCTGGCCATGACCGGTGACCCGCCGCGCACGGGCGACTACGTGAACGCCACGGCCGTCTTCGACGTCGACGGCATCGGCCTGCTCGAAGTGCTGCGCCGGATGAACGAGGGCATGGACGCGACCGGCAACGGCATCGGCGAGCCCACGTCCTTCTGCGTGGGCGCCGCGCTCGACCCCGGAGCGCCGGACCCCGGACGCGAAGTCGAGCGCTTTCACCGCAAGCTCGAGGCCGGGGCGCGCTGGTTCCAGACGCAGCCCGTGTACGACCTCGAAGTCCTCGATCGCTTCCTGGCTCGCGTCGTCGGCTCACCGGTGCCCGTGCTGGTCGGCGTGCTGCCGCTCCACAGCTTCCGCCACGCCGAGTTCCTCCACAACGAGGTGCCGGGGATCACGATTCCCGATGGTGTGCGCGCCCGACTCCGCGCCGCCGGGGACGGCGCGCTTCGCGCTGGCATCGACATGGCCCAGCAGCTCGTCGGCGAGATACGGTCACGCTACGCGGGCGCCTACCTGATGCCGTCCTTCGGGCGCTTCGAGGTCGTCGCGGAGGTGCTCGATGTCCTCAGATGACGCACGGCTACTGACCCGTCTCAGCGCTCGCGAAGCCCAGCGGCGTATTCGCGACGGCAAGATCACCGCGGCGTCGCTGCTCGAGGCCTGCCTCGACCGCATCCGTGCGCTCGACGGACAGCTCCTGGCCTGGACGCACGTGGATGAGGCCAGCGCGCGCGCCGCCGCCCGCGAGCGCGATGCCGAGACTCGAGGCGGCCGGATTCGGGGCACGCTTCACGGCGTGCCCGTCGGCATCAAGGACATCTTCGACGTCGCCGGCATGCCGACGACGGGCGGAGCGCGGCCGTGGAGGCACCGCCGGGCGACCAAAGACGCGACGGCGGTCGCTCGCCTGCGCGAGGCCGGCGCCGTGATCGTCGGCAAGACGGCCACGACTGAATTCGCCTATCGCGATCCGGCGCCCACCCGGAACCCGTGGAATCTCGGCCACACTCCGGGAGGATCGTCGGCCGGCTCGGGTGCGGCCGTCGCTGCGCGGATGATTCCGCTCGCGAGCGGGTCACAGACGGTCGGCTCCGTGCTGAGACCCGCGGCCTACAACGGCGTCGTCGGCCTCAAACCCACGCACGGCCTGATCCCGGTCGACGGCGTCATCCCGCTCGCCTGGTCGCTCGATCACGTCGGCGTGCTCGCGCGCTCAGTTGAGGACGCCGCCCTCGCGCTCGGCGTCCTCGCCGGCGCTGAGTACGACGCCGCCGCAGGCCGGCCCCCTCGGATCGCCGTGTCGCCCGAGCTCGTCGCCCGCGCCGAGCCCGAGGTCGTCACCCATCTGCGCCTCGTCGCCGACGCATTGCGCGCGGCGGGAGCGACGCTGGTGGAGGTGACGCTTCCTCCGTCCTTCGGCGTGCTGCACGCCGCCGGGCTCACCGTGCTGGAGGCCGAGGCCGCGACGTACCACGAGCAGGACTTCCGGAAGCACGGCCCCGAATTCGGCAAGGAGATCGGCGCCGGCGTGCAGGCAGGGCTCGCCACGACCGCCGTCGCCTACATCGACGCCAACCGCGCGCGGCTCCGCTTCCGCGCCGACGTGGCGCCGATGCTGGCCGCGCACGACGCGCTGCTGAGCCCCACCGTGCCGACGCCGGCGCCGGCCGGACTCGGCTCGACGGGCGACGGCTCACTGTGTGCGCCCTGGAGCTACTCAGGGATGCCGTCGATCTCGCTGCCGAGCGGCCTCGCTGCCTCCGGCCTCCCGTTCGCGATCCAGCTCACCAGCGGCGCGGGCCACGAGCAGTCGCTCCTGCGCGTGGCCGCCTGGTGCGAAGGCGTGCTTCGCTTCTCCGCGGCGCCGACGCTCTAGTGCTCGATCTCAAGATCGAGGGCGCCACCGTCGTCGACGGCACGGGGACACCCGGCGGCCGTAGCGACGTCGGTGTGCGCGACGACACGATCGTGGCCGTCGGCGATCTCTCCCGCGAATCGGCTGGCCGGACCGTTCACGCCGCCGGCCGCGTGGTGGCTCCGGGTTTCATCGACATGCACTCCCACTCGGACTGGCGCCTGTGGGCCAATCGCCGCGCCGAGTCCAAGATCCGCCAGGGCGTGACGACCGAAGTGGTCGGCAACTGTGGCTTCTCGCCGGCGCCCGTGAGCGACGAGCACCTCGACGATCTCAAGGGCTTCGCCCTGTATCTGCCGCGCGGCCTGGACTTTCGCTGGCGCTCGGTCGGTCAGTATCTCGACGCCTTCGATGCCGGCGGGGCGTCGGTCAACGTCGTCCAGCTCGTCGGCCACGGCACGCTGCGCGTTGCCGCGATGGGTTTCGCGCGGCGCGAGCCGACGGCCGGCGAGCTGGTGACGATGCAGCGCGCCCTCGCCGACGCCGTCGAGGCCGGCGCCTGGGGAATGTCCACCGGACTGATCTACGCGCCGGGCTCCTACGCGACCACGGCCGAGATCGTCGAGCTCGCGCGCATCTGCGCGCGCCGGCAGCGCACGCTCTATGCGAGCCACATCCGTGGCGAGGGCGCGACGCTGCTCGATGCGGTCGCCGAGGCGATCACCGTCGGCCGCGAGGCGGAGCTCGCGGTGCAGGTGAGCCACATCAAGGCGGCGGGTCGGCCGAACTGGGGCAAGGTCGCGCGCGCGCTCGCCCTCGTCGACGCGGCGGTCGCCGAGGGCATCGACGTCATGGCCGACGTCTACCCGTACACGGCGTCGAGCACGTCGCTGCGGTCGCTCCTCCCCGACTGGGCTCTCGAAGGCGGGATTCCCGCGATGGTCGAGCGCCTGGGCGATCCCGCCGTGCGCGAGCGCATCGCCAAGGAGCTCGAGCAGCCGGTCACGGGGCAGAGCCTGCTCGATCGCGTCGGCTGGGAGAACATCATGATCTCGTTCTCGCCCGGACGGAAGGACGCCGAAGGCCGGCGGCTCAGCGAGATCGGTGGCCTGGCCGGAGCGCTCGACGTCCTGGCTGCGGAGCCCCGGACCGCGATGATCCTGTTCCAGCTCGACGAGCGCGACGTGCGGCAGGCGCTGGTGCACCCGCGCGTGATGATCGGCTCCGACGGGTCATCGCTGGCACCGTACGGCGAGCTGGGAGAGGGCCGGCCCCATCCGCGGAGCTACGGCACCTTCCCGAGAGTGCTGAGCGAGTACGTGCGAGAGCAGCGCGTGCTCCCGCTCGCCCACGCGATCCACAAGATGACGGGACTTCCCGCGCGCCGACTCGGCCTGTCCGATCGCGGCGTGATCCGTCCGGGGGCGAAGGCCGACCTGGTCGTGTTCGAGCCGCGCCGCGTGCGAGACCGGGCGACCTACGAGGCGCCGCATCAATACCCGGAGGCGATCGAGCACGTCGTCGTCAACGGGCGATTCGTGATCCGCGACGGCGAGCACACCGGCAGCCTGCCGGGTCGCATCTTGAGATTGCCCTAGATCGGACTGCTCCCCGACTGGACCTCGCAGTAGGACAGCGCCGGCCGCCAGACTCCACCGCCGCGCTCGCAGTCGTCTCGCGCTGAGCGACTCGGAACGTCGCCGACGGCGCCCGCGCAGCCCGCGGCCATAACGGCGACCACCAAGACGAATATCCGTCGCCCGAGTGTCACGCTCGATGAACGGGCCGCACCTGGGAAAAGATCCCGCTCCACGGCGTTCCTCCCTGGAGTGTTTCGAGTGTGAATGTTGCTCGCCTCTTCGATCCGCGTAGTTACGGGATGGCGCGGTGTGGCATTGACCTTGCTCCCTCGGGGTCCGCTCCCCGCGGAGCCGAGGAGGAATGGATGAGAACAATTCTCATCATCGATCAAGATCGCGCCACCGCGCATCAGTTCGCGCTCGCCTGCCTGAAGCGGGACATCGGCACGGCGCTGGTCGACACCGTGTGCGAAGGTGTTCGCCTGCTCCTGAACGAGAGCGTCTCGCTCATCGTGGTCGAGCCCTCGCTCATGCATCTGAGCGCGCGTGATCAGGCCGTGTTGTTCGATCGGGTCGCCCCGGGCGTGCCCGTCGTGATCGCAGCGCCCCCGTCGGCCACGCTCGAAGCCCGTGTGGGCTGGGAGTTGGTCGGGTTCACCGTGGTTCCTCGTCCCGTCGACGTCGAGGACGTGCTCAAGATTACAGCAGGCTAGTCGCGTCTTGCTTGCGCCGAGGCTCGGCCCGTGTACACTTGGGCTGTCTGCCACAAGCCGGCCGGACCTCGCCTCCGCCGAGGCTGCTCTCTTCCGTTCGCGGGGCGTGTGACGTATGACCGTACCGGGAGAGAGGTCGAGGAGGAGTCTATGGCGTCCAAGCTTTACGTCGGCGGTCTCTCGTACTCCACAACCAGCGAAGGCCTGCGGGAGTTCTTCGCGCAATCGGGCAACGTACTGTCCGCAACAGTGATCACAGACCGGTTTTCAGGTCAGTCCCGTGGCTTCGGGTTCGTCGAGATGGCGTCCGCCGAGGATGCGCAGAACGCGATCTCCCAGATCAATGGTCGGGAACTGGACGGTCGCCGCATCACCGTTGAGGTATCGAATCCCCAGGGGCCACGCACGGGTGGTGGGCGCCCCGGTGGCGGAGGACGACCCGGCGGCGGTGGGCGCGGACCGGGCGGTGGTGGTGGTCGAGAGAGCGGCTACGCTCATCGGCCATCGAAGCCAGTCCGCTGGTAACGCGAGAGCGGTGAACTAACCGAACATCAGAGGATGGTACGAACGCGGGGCCGGCCGCTCGGCCGGCCCCGTTCCGTTTCTACCTCTTGCGCTTTGGTTTCGCGTCTCCCGAGTCGCCGGGAGCCGCCGCGGGGGTCACGGCCGGCGGCGCGGTCTCGAAGATCCGATCGTAGCGGCCGTATTCGTGAGCGGCGTCCATGAACCACCGCACGACCTCGGGATCGGACTTGGGCGGGATCTCGCAGGACGTCGACAGGATGAACGCGGACTGGCGGGCCGCCGCGTCCAGGCAGCGACGCACGTCGGCCACCATCGCGTCCTTCGTCGTCTTCTCGAACTTGGTGGCGTCCACGTTGCCGATGGCCACGGCGCGGCCGCGCGCGACCTCCACGAAGCGCTCGAGCTGGTCGACGTAGAGCGTGGGATCGGCCTGCTGGTCGAGGTCGAACGACACCGTCGTGAAGCCGCACTGGATCAGATCCTCGTAGATCGGATACGTCGTGCCGCAGATGTGCGTGGTCACACCGACTTTCTTGGCCTTGAAATACTCCACCAGCTCCTTGTGGTACGGCGCGACGAAGTCGCGGTAGTTGTCGGGTGAGATCAGGCTGATCGACGCCGTCGGCTCCGAGAACGACAGCCCGATACCCGTCTTGGCGATGGCGTCGCCCCACGTCTTGCAGAAGTCCGTCGTCACCCGCATGAGATCGTGGATGAACTGCGGATCCTCGAAGGTGTCGAGCAGCATCACCTCGGGATTGCGCATGAGCATGGCGATCGTCCACGGCCCCACCGCGACGGCCCCGATGGCCGTCGGCGGCTTGGCCTTCACGAGCGCCTCGCACTGGTCGAGGAAGCCGGGCAGGCGCGCCGTCTTGTAGGGATCGGGCATCGGGATCCTGGCCAGCGCGCTCTTGTCCTCGGCGAGCACGTGAGCGTCGATCGAGGGGACGACGTAGTCCGAGTACTTCACCCGGCAGCCGAAGGCCTCGGCCTCCTTGGCCAGATCGTTGTAGGCGAGCACCACGTCGGGCTGGTAGCGCTCGTAGTAGTTCATCATCGCCGTGATGGCTCGGGTGGTGTTCGTGCAGTACTCCTCGATCGACAACCCGTCGAGCGTGCCCGCGAACGAGGCGACGATCGGATAGACGGGAACGCGATCGGCGAAGCTGCGCTTGTAGGCCGCGACGACCCGATCGCGCGGGGTGAACTCGCTGCGGCCCTTCTCGGCGTCCCACAGCCGGTTGGCTTCCATGTAGCGCGGCGGCAGCTTCGCCTCGTACTCCATGAACTGCGTGATCGGATACCGGATGCCGCCGGCGTGCGTGCCGCGGAGCCCCTCGACGATTTCCTCCATCTGCGCCCACGGGATCGTGAAGGCCATCTCGTGGTCCTGGGTCTGTCCGAAGATCCGATCGCCGGAGCAGGGAAGGATCACCTGAGGCCGATCCGTCCGCATCGTGGTCACGATGATCTCCGAGCAGTCGACGCGGCCGCCGAACGCCGAGGCGAGCTTGCCGCCGCGCTTCCAGAGCGCGGCCTGGGTGAGCCGCATGACCTGGGCGGGGTTCGCGTAGATGCACACGAGGTGCGGCTCGAAGGTGGTCCGATCGAGGGGCGCGACGAGGAGCGCGTAGTACTCGCCGGGCGCGAACTGGTCCACCGCGGCTTCCGACCGCTGGCCGGCTTCTTTCGTCTCCGTGTACATCCCTTCACACAGGGTCCCGGAATTGTGCAGATGGGTGGGCTTCTCGAAGCCGAGCGCCGCGATGCCGAGCGAGCAGATGTGGTCCTCGCGGGTGAGGGCGATCATCCAGCCGTAGCGACGCGCCATGTCGATGACCTGGCAGTTCATCGAGAGCTTCTTGAAATCCCGAGCCGGACGCTTGGCCCTGTCCGGAATCGCCTCGCCAGGCTTCAGCATTCTGATCGCCACGGGAAAGGTCTGCGGACGGATGTAGGTCTGCAGCTCCCGATCGGCGGTCTTGACGTCGATCATGCGGCCTCCTCGAGCGTGTGCTCAGCCGGCTCAGCCTACTACGCGTGCGCGAGAGGTCGCAACGCATTGCAGAGTCTGCGGCACGGTCTGGCCACGTTTCAACGGTATGGCGTTTGCGTCCGTGCGTCAGCATGCGGCGCTGCCTGACGCTGGTGGTCGGGGTCCTGATCGGCCAGTGGCTCACGTTCGGCGCCAGCTCCTCGCCAGCCGACCTGTACAGTGTCGGCCTCGCCGCCTGGGAGCGGCGCGACTACGCTGAAGCGCTCCGGGTGTGGAGCCACGGCACCGCGCTCCAGCCCGGCGACGCGGTCCTTCATTTCTGGCGGGCCTCGGCGCTGGCGCGACTCGGCCAGCGCCACGCCGCGGCCGACGGCTTTCGGCTGGCGCTGATGCTCGATCCTCCTCAATCGGTCGCCGCGGCGGCGCGGCAAGAGCTGGCGAGTCTCGACGCGGCCAGCACCACCGCCACCGACGTCGAGACCACCGTGCCGGTCGAGTCGACGCGTGGCGTGTGGGTGGCGTCAGCGCTGATCAACGGCGCCTATCCGGCGCGCTTCCTCGTCGATACGGGCTCGAGCGTGACGCTCATCTCCCCCGCCATGGCCAGGATCATCGGAATGCCCACCAAGGCCACCAGGGCCACGATGGAGCTGCAGACGCTCGGCGGAGTGACGGCGGGGCCGGTCACGACGGCCACGTCCATCCGCATCGGTGAGGCCGAGGTCCACGACGTCATCGTCGTGGTGCACGATCCCGGGCCCGGCCTCGACGGGATCCTCGGCAACACCTTCCTCGGTCGTTACCGCGTTACGCTCGACGCCGACCGCCGTCTCCTGTCGCTTCGTCGCCCCTCGGACTGACTCGCGCCGACGCTCGAGCGTCCTCGTGAGCCGGGGCCCCCCGGGCCGCGAGGCCGCGATTTCGTCCGATAAGCCCTGCCTCGGAGCGCGCTAGAATTGTCGCCATCGCCGTCGTCCGGGCGGATCTGGAGGAGAAATGATCAACGCTCCGAGCGCGAGTTACAGCGTCACGGTACGCCTCGAGATCGACAACAAGCCAGGCATGCTCGGCAAGGTGACGTCGGCCATCGGCAAGGCGGGCGGTGACATCGGCGCCATCGACCTCGTCGAGGTCGGCAAGACGACGATCACCCGCGATCTCAGCGTCAAGGCGAGTGACGAGCGTCATGCCCAGCAGGTCGTGGAAAAGGTCCGGGCCGTCAGTGGTGTTCGCGTCGTCAACGTCTCGGATCGCACGTTCCTCATGCACCTCGGCGGCAAGATCGAGGTGAAGGGAAAGATCGCGGTCAAGACCCGCGACGATCTCTCGATGGCCTACACGCCGGGCGTCGCGCGCGTGTGCATGGCCATCCATCAGGATCCGGAGAAGGCGTACGCGCTGACCATCAAGCAAAACTGCGTCGCCGTCGTGACGGACGGCACCGCCGTGCTCGGCCTCGGCGACATCGGGCCCAACGGCGCCCAGCCCGTCATGGAGGGCAAGGCGCTCATCTTCAAGGAGTTCGCCGGGGTCGACGCCTTCCCGCTCTGTCTCGCGACCAAGGACGTCGACGAGATCGTCACCATCGTGAAGGCCATCTCACCGGTGTTCGGTGGCATCAACCTGGAGGACATCTCGGCGCCGCGGTGCTTCGAGATCGAGGAACGCTTGCAACGCGACCTCGAGATCCCCGTCTTCCACGACGACCAGCACGGCACCGCCGTCGTCGTCCTGGCCTCGCTCCTCAACGCGCTGAAGGTCGTCCGCAAGCGCCTGAGTGACGTGCGGATCGTGTTCACCGGCGTGGGAGCCTCGGGCATCGCTACCACGAAGCTCCTCATGAAGGCCGGGGCGAAGCACATCGTCGGCTGCGACCGGGCGGGCGCGATCTATCGCGGCCGCACCGAGAACATGAACTCGATGAAGGAGTGGTTCGCCCAGCACACGAATCCCAAACGCCTCCGCGGCACCGCGGGCGATGCGCTGGTGGACGCCGACGTCTTCATCGGACTGAGCGGCCCCGGTGTGGTGGGGTTGAAGGACATCAAGGCCATGCGCCGGGACCCGATCGTCTTCGCGATGGCCAACCCGATCCCGGAGATCCAGCCCGAGGAAGCGGGACCGCACGTCAAGGTTATGGCGACCGGTCGGTCGGACTATCCCAACCAGATCAACAACTCGTGCTGCTTCCCCGGATTCTTCCGAGGGATGCTCGACGTCCGGGCGCGGCGCGTGAACGATCAGATGAAGCTGGCGGCGGCCACCGCGCTGGCCGAGCTGGTCGGCCGCGACGAGCTCGATCCCGAGTACATCACGCCCTCGATGTTCGACCGCCGGGTGGTGCCGGCGGTGGCCGAGGCGGTGTCCGAAGCCGCTGTCCGGACGGGTGTCGCCCGGCGGAAGCCGCGGACGGCGGGAGGGAGGTCCCGCTAGGGACCGTTTTCTGGTCTGTTTTCTGGTCTTGCTGCTCACAGGGCGTGCACCTATAATCCGTCGCCAATCCGATGCCTTTCACGCTCACCGGTCTTTTTATCACGTGACGCTCGAAGCAGGCTGAGACCGTACGTCAGCCGCGACCAGGGGGAGGCCCATGCGCGCAGCGAAAGTCCCGCCCAAGGAGCTCCGTCGCGTCGTCGTCGCCGCATCCGTGGGCAATATCATCGAGTGGTACGACTTCTACATCTTCGGGAGCCTGGCCTCGATCCTGGCGGTGAAGTTCTTCGAGAAGGGTCACCCGGTGGCGGCCTTCCTCAGCACGGTGGCGATCTTCTCGGTCGGATTCCTGATCCGGCCGTTGGGGGCGTTCGTCTTCGGCTGGCTCGGTGACAAGGTCGGCCGGAAGTACACCTTCATCGTCACGCTGACCGGCATGGGCCTGGCGACGGCCCTCATCGGCTTCGTGCCGACCTACCAGTCGATTGGCCTCGCCGCGGCCTTCGTTCTCTTCGCCCTGCGCCTGATCCAGGGGCTCTGCCTGGGCGGGGAGTACGGCGGCGCCATCACGTACGTCGCGGAGCACATCGAGGACGAGCATCGCGGGTACTACACCGGCTGGCTGCAGACCTCGCCCACCCTCGGCATCGTCGTGTCGCTGGCGACGATCATCGGGATCCGGACCTATCTGGGCGTCGAGGCGTTCAACGACTGGGGCTGGCGGCTGCCCTTCATCATCTCACTCCTCCTGGTCGCGATCGCGATCTGGATCCGGCTCTCGCTCGGGGAGACGCCGATCTTCCAGGACATGAAGGCGCGGGGTCGCACCACCACCAACCCGTGGCGCGAGGCGTTTCTCAGCAACAACTTCAAATACGTGGCGATCGCCAGCGTGGTCGTGCTGGGACAGGGCTGCGTCTGGTACAGCGGGCAGTTCTGGGCGCTCTACTTCTTGCAGACGGTCAAGAAGCTCGACGTGCTGACGTCGAGCTGGATCGTCGGCATCGCGCTGCTGATCGCCACGCCCACGCTGATCTTCTGGGGCTGGCTCTCAGATAAGGTCGGCCGCAAGCCGATCATCCTGGGCGGCATGGCCCTGGCCTCGCTCACGTACTACCCGCTCTACTCCGCCCTGGGCGTCTACGCCGATCCAAAGAACGTCAACTACGCGATGTCGATCCTCATCGTCGTGATCCTGGTCAATTACGTCGGCATGACCTACGGGCCGATCGGGGCGTTCCTGGCCGAGTTCTTCCCCAGCCGCATCCGCTACACCTCGGTATCGGTGCCCTATCACATCGGCAACGGCTGGGGCGGCGGGCTGGTCCCGATCGTCACGACCTCCATGTACCTCTCAACGGGCAGTGTCGGCTATGCGCTGATCTATCCCATCGTGGTGCCGGCCGTCATGTTCCTGATCGCCATCTTCGTGATGCCGGAGACGCGCAAGCACAGCATCTGGGAGGAAGGCGCGATCGAAGCGGCGCGCAGCCGCGCGTAGCTGGTCTCGGCCAATGGTCCGGGGCGGGTGAGGCCCGCCCGCCCCGGTTCGACGCCCCGTGGCAGAACGCGCCTTCCCGAGTCTCGCCCACAAAATCCAGCAGTTCACACCCCGCGCTTGGGTAATCTACTTTTGCGGTCCATCCGTGTGCGTCCAGCGCGGGCGCGATCGTCAACAAGGGGGAGAGGATGAGCATAGCCACCGGAGTGATGACCCGCGATCGCGTCGTCAGCGCGGCCGAAGAGCGCCGCGTCATCGTCGCGTCGTCGGTCGGTACGGTTTTCGAATGGTACGACTTCTATCTGTACGCGATCCTCGCTCCGTTCTTCGCGGGACTGTTCTTCCCTCCGGGTAACCAGACGGCCGCGCTGCTGGGCGCATTCGGCGCCTACGCCGCCGGCTTCCTGATCCGTCCGTTCGGAGCGCTGATCTTCGGTCGGATCGGGGACATCGTCGGGCGGAAGTACACGTTCCTGGTGACGATCGTCGTCATGGGTGTGTCGACCGTGCTCGTCGGCTTCATGCCGACGTACGCCTCGCTCGGCTTCGCCGCACCGATCATCCTGGTCGCCCTGCGGCTGGCCCAGGGTCTCGCCCTCGGTGGCGAGTACGGGGGCGCAGCGACCTACGTCGCCGAGCACGCCGCCGACAACAAGCGCGGCTACGCGACGAGCTGGATCCAGACCACCGCGACCCTCGGCATGTTGATGGCGCTCGTCATCATCGGCGTGTGCCGGTACGGGATGGACGCGAAGGCCTTCGCGAACTGGGGCTGGCGAATCCCGTTCTGGTTCTCGATCCCGTTGCTGCTGATGTCCATCTACATCCGGCTCAAACTGAACGAGTCGCCGCTGTTCCGGCGGATGAAGGCGCAGGGCAAGGGCTCCAAGACGCCGCTGAAGGACAGCTTCATGCGATATCCGAACAACAAGTACGTGGCCCTGGCGCTCCTGGGCGCGACCGCCGGCCAGGGCGTCGTCTGGTACACGGGCCAGTTCTACGCGCTGTTCTTCATCCTCATCTACCTCAAGCTCGATTTCATCCCGACCTACACCCTCATCGGCCTGTCGCTGATCCTCGGCACGCCGTTCTTCCTCGTGTTCGGCGCGCTCTCCGATCGCATCGGACGGAAGAAGATCATTCTGGCCGGGTGCATCATCGCGGCGCTCACGTACTTCCCGCTGTTCAAGGGCCTGACCCACTTCATCAACCCGGACCTCGAGGCCTACCAGCAGCGGACGCCGATCGAGGTCGCCGCGAGTGACTGCAACTTCCATATCTTCCTCGGCCCATGGTCGCGGCAGACGGCGTGCGACCGGGCCAAGGACTTCCTCGGTAAGGCGGGCCTGTCGTTCACGTCCGTGCCCGCTGTCCCCGGCAAGGAAGTGGTCACGAAGATCGGCACCATCACGATCGAAGGCTGGGACCCGCCGAAGTTCGCCGAAGCCTTAAAGGCCACGGGGTATCCCCCGAAGGCGGACAGCAGCAAGGTTAACTGGGTGGCGGCCGAGATCATCCTCGTCATCATGGTCATCTACGTGACCATGGTCTACGGCCCGATCGCGGCGTTCCTGGTGGAACTTTTCCCGACGAAGATCCGTTACACATCGATGTCGCTGCCGTACCACATCGGCAACGGCTGGTTCGGGGGCATGCTGCCCTTGCTCGCGACGGCGCTCGTCGCCTGGTCCGGCAACATCTATTACGGCCTGTGGTATCCCATCTGGGTATCGATCATGACGTTCGTGATCGGCACCTTCATGGTGCGTGAAACGAGGCACGTCCAGATCCACACCGAGCACTGAAGCTCTGACCGTCCACCGCCGGGGCGGCGTCGCCGTCCCGGCGGTTCTCTCGCGTCACGCCACCTTTCATGCCAGCGCCGATCGTCACCATTTCTGTCACTTCCTCCCGGGTATTCTGCCCGGTGCTGTCAAGCGCAACAGCGCGCCGGCCAGACCAGCGACCGCGCACAGTGTCGTCATTCCAATGAATTACAGAACCCTCCCATCCGTCTGTGAGTTAGGCACCGTAGTTGCACGTAGCACGCCGCGCAGTTGAAGCACATGGGAGGGGACGAACATGAATGGGATCAGGGAGCGGCTGGAGCAAGACCTGCTGACCGTGGTCAGTCGGCTCCGCCGGATGGACAGCGCAGTCGCGCTCGAAGAGTTGCCCGCGCCGGTCATTGCGGCAGACGGTGATGACTTCAGCGAAGTGCAAGAGCTCGAGCGGCGTGAGATCGGCTTCGCGACCCGTGAACTGCTGATCGAGCGCGTACATCGGCTTCAGGCCGCGCTGGACCGCCTCCGTGATGGGGAGTACGGCACCTGTGTCGAGTGCGGCGAGGACATCGCGCCGGCCCGCCTGCGGGTTCTGCCGGAAGTCCAGACCTGTGTCCGCTGCCAGGATCGCATCGAACGGCTCGGCCGGCGGCTCGAGGCCGTCGAGGCAGAGTTCGGTGGCGGCGAGGACGACGAGGACTAGTCCGGGAGGAAAGCGAAAGATTCTTCGACGGGGCCGGCGACTGCCGGCCCCGTTTTTGTGTAGGCTCTAGCCCGTGCGCACGCCGATTCTCGACCTCTTCCGCCCAGGGATCCTGGCGCTGTCCCGCTACTACTTCGGCCTGCGGCTGGTCGGCGTTCAGCACATCCCGCAGATGGGGCCCCTCGTCATCACTCCCAACCATCAGACCTACGCGGACCCGGTCCTGGTGACGATCCCCGTCCATCGACCGATCCACTACATGGCGTGGAGCCGCCTGTTCACCGTTCCGGGGCTGGGCTCCTTCATCCGTCTGCTGCGCGCATTTCCCGTTCAGATCGAGGGCGCCGATCCGCGGGCGGCGCGGGCGGCAGCGCGACTGCTCCGGGCCGAAGAAGCGGTCATGATCTTCCCGGAGGGGGGGCGCAGCGTCGACGGCACCGTCGGGCGTTTCAAGTCAGGCGCCTTCCGCCTGGCGGTTGCTCACCGCGCTCCCGTCTTGCCCGTCACGATCGACGGTGGCTTCGAGTCCTGGCCGCCCGGTCGCGCCTGGCCACGTCGCGAACGCATCACGATCACCTATCACGAGCCGCTGCGGCCCGACCCCTCGCTGTCGCCACGCGAAGCGGCGCGGGATCTGGCGGACCGTACGCGCGCGGCGATCCTGGCAGCGCTGCCGGCCTCACGCGGCCCCGTCGGCTTGACTCGCACCTGACCGGCGCTACACTCGACCTGACCGTCCATCGGGTCACCGTCGGCGCGTCAGCCGTCTGAGGAAGGAGAGGACGATCATGGGCCGGGTCCGTCTCAATCTCGCCAACCCTCAGGAGCTGCTCGAAATTCCTGGCCTCGAGCGCGACGAGGCCGACGCCATCGTCAAGTTCCGCGCCGAGCACGGCCCGATTGCCGACGCCGGTCAGCTCTCGCGCGTGCTGGGTCGCAGTGGGCTGCCGGACGGCGTCCTCGCGCGCATCGATTTCGATCCCGCTAACGGCACCGCACCGGAGGCTCCTGGAGCCTGAGCCTCCGGCCGGCGCTCAGCGCGGCCGCTCCTCCACACGGTAGCCCGCGCTCACCAGCCGCGTCAGCAAGCGGTCGATCTGCTCCCGGCCCGAGGTCTCGAGCGTCAGCTCCACCTCGGTGTCGCCGATCGCCGTGGACGAGAACGCTCGATGGTGGTCGATCTGGAGGATGTTGGCGCGATCCTCCGCGATCAGCGCGGTCAGGCGCGACAGCGCTCCAGGCCGATCGTGGAGCACGACACCCACGCGGACGAGACGGCCGTCCTTCACGAGGCCACGCTCGATGATGCGCGAGAGCATCGTGACGTCGATGTTGCCGCCGGAGAGCACGAGCACGACCCGAGCGCCGGCCAGGCCGAGCGGCCGATTGACGAGCGCAGCCAGGGGAGCCGCACCGGCGCCCTCGACGACCGTCTTCTCGATCTCGAGGAGGAGGAGAATCGCGTTGGCCAGCTCTTCCTCGCTCACCGTCACGACGTCATCCACGTGCTTGCGCACGAGGTCGAGCGTCAGGTCGCCGACCTGGCGGACGGCGATGCCGTCAGCGATGGTGGGGGCGGCCGGCAGCCTCACCGGTTGACCGGCCTCCAGCGCGCGAACCATCGCCGGCAACGCCGTCGCCTCGACCCCGATGACGCGTACGCCCGGACGCCGCGCCTTGACGCCGAGCGCGACACCGGCGGCGAGGCCGCCGCCGCCCACCGCGACCACGACGGCGTCGAGGTCAGGCTGCTGCTCGGCGAGCTCCAGCCCGATCGTGGCCTGGCCGGCGATGACCCGGAGATCGTTGAAGGGATGGACGAACACGCCGCCGCCTCCGTCGGTGATCTCGCGTGCCCGCGCGTACGCCTCGTCGAAGTTCGTTCCGTGCAGGATGACCTCGGCGCCGTAGCGTCGAGCCGACGTCAGCTTGATCAGCGGCGCCCCCTCCGGCATCACGATCGTGACCGGGATACCGAGACGCGCGCCATGGAAGGCCACGGCGAGGCCGTGGTTCCCGGCGCTCGCGGTGACGACGCCCTGGGCCCGCTCGGCGGCGCTGAGCTGCAGGAGCAGGTTCGCCGCGCCGCGCTCCTTGAACGACCCGGTCATCTGGAGGTTCTCGAGCTTCACGAAGCACTGCGTCCGGGTGAGATCGGAGAGCGTCTGCGAGTACGCGCACGGCGTCTCGTACACGGCTCCGGACAGCCGCTCACGCGCCGCCTCGATGTCGGCCAGCGTCAACACTGTAACGAGTGGAGCGAGCCCGGCTCGAACCGAGGGTGGCAAGCGATGGGCGTAGGTGGCTTCACCTAGAATTCCAGGCGCGGCTCGGGCAGGGCCGGGGACATGAGGCCGACGGGCATGAGCGGCGTGGAGTGCGCGTAGCCGGCGCGGCCGCGCCAGTCCAGCAGGATCAACCCGCCCTGACCCTGACCTTCCTCGACGAGCAGGTCCACCGCGACCTGGGCCGCGTAGGTGGCGTCGTCAGCTTCTTTTAGATAATCCAGCGCGCGGCGGGCCAGGGCGACGCGGATGATCGCCTCGCCGTCGCCGGTGCACGACACGCCGCCGAGCGTGCTGTCGGCGTACGTGCCGCTACCGATCAGCGCGGAGTCGCCCACACGACCGGGCAGCTTGCCGAAGATGCCGCCGGTCGACGTGGCCGCCGCCATCGTGCCGTGGCGGTCGAGCGCGACGGCGCCCACCGTGCCGGCGGCGCTTGCGGTGCCGGCGGCGCCCGCCGTGCGCTCTCGGTCGAGCCATCGCCCGCGCTGACGCTCGGTGACGAGCGATGCGGGATCGCACTCGGGCATGCCGGCGGCGCGAGCGAACTGGAGCGCGCCATCGCCGACGATCAGCACGTGACGGCCATCGTCCATGACTCGGCGAGCGAGCGTGATGGCGTTGGCGATGCCTCTGACGGCGCCGACCGCGCCGCAGCGCAAGCGGTCGCCCTCCATGATCGAGGCGTCGAGCTCGACGGTGCCGGTGGCGGTGAGCACGGCGCCCCGGCCGGCGTTGAAGCGCGGATGGTCTTCCAGCGCGCGCACCGCGGCTTCGACGGCGTCCACGGCACGACCTCCGTCGCCGAGGACGCGCCACCCGGCCGCCACCGCTGAGCGCATGCCGGCCCTCAGCTCGTCGCGTCCATCGGCGGGATCAGCGCCGGCGCCGCCGTGGACGATCAGCGTCGGCACGCGGGCGCCGCCGGCCGTCTCTCGTCGCCTCATCGCGCCCAACGTGTCACAATCCGTCGCCGATGGCCACGGCGGATCGTCTCACGCGGCTCAACGCGAGCATCGTTCGCTGCCACCGGTGTCCCCGTCTCGTCGCCCATCGCGAGGCCGCCGCCGCTGATCCACCTCGGCGCTACCGTGGCCAGCGCTACTGGGCGCGGCCGCTGCCGGGCTTCGGCGATCCCCGTGCTCGGCTGCTCCTGATCGGTCTGGCGCCAGCCGCCCACGGTGGAAATCGCACCGGCCGCATGTTCACCGGGGATCGGAGCGGCGACTGGCTCTATCGCGCGCTCTGGGAGACGGGGTACGCCAATCAGCCGACGTCGGAGCACGCGGAGGACGGACTCCGTCTGCGCGACGCGTACATCACCGCGACGATCCGGTGTGCTCCACCCGCCAACAAGCCGGCGCCGGAAGAGATCGCCGCGTGCGAGCCGTACCTGCTGGAGGAGCTGCGCCTGTTCGCGCGGGCGCGCGTCGTCGTCGGCCTCGGACGGATCGGGTGGCTCGCCTACCTGCGGGCTCGCCGCGCGCTCGGGCAGCCGGTGCCACGCCCGCTGCCGCTCTTCGGCCACGCCGCTGTCACGCGCTTCACCGACGGCACCGCGCTGATCGGCTCCTACCATCCCAGCCAGCAGAACACCTTCACGGGCAAGCTCACGCGCCCGATGCTGCGTAAAGTATTCGCGACGGCGCGGGCCTTGCTCGAGGGTTGACTCATTGAACAGGGCACGGGCACCCGGGCTCTCGCCATTGGTCGAGCGAGGGGAGCGACGCCCCCCTCGTGCTCCCCCGGCGTGCCCGCCGCGATCACCGGTGGCGATCAGTCGACTGCGCGATCTGCGTTGCCATCAACCGGGCCCTGATCAATCGCCGCGCTGATCAATCGGCGAGATCTGACGGCAGTCGTGGGCGTTCTTCGACCGTCAGCGACACGTCGCGCGGCTGGCCGTCGCGGACGATCGTCACGCGGACCTTCTGGCCGGGCTTGAGCGCATTCACGCGAGCCATGTACTCGTCGTGGCTCCGCACAGGCTGGCCCTGGACCGCCGTCAGGATATCGCCGCCGACCAGGTACTCCTCGCCCTGGATGATCACGGACAAGTTGCCGCCGCGGATGCCGGCCTGATCGGCCGGGCTCCCGTCGAAGACCACCTCGACGAGATAGCCGGGCACGAGCGGCCCGCGGAGCGTCGAGCTCAGCGGCGTGTCCACGGCGCGGCCCTGCATGCCGAGCCACGGCCGCACGACGCGGCCGCGCTCCCGCAGATCGCGCAGCACGACCTTCACCGCGTTGATGGGGATCGCGAACGCAATGCTCTGAGCGTCCTGCGAGATGTAGGTGTTGACGCCGATGACGTGGCCGCAGCGGTCCACGAGCGGCCCACCCGAGTTCCCCGGATTGATCGCGGCGTCGGTCTGGAGCATGGGCTGGTCGGGAAGGCCGGGGAGCAGGCGATTGAGGCCGCTGATGATGCCGCGGGTCATGGTCTGCTCGAGGCCGACCGGGCTGCCGATCGCCATGACCTCGTCGCCGACGCGCAAGCGCGCCGAGTCGCCGAGCCGCGCCGCCGGAATGCTGTCCTTGGTCTCGAGCCGCAGCAGGGCCAGATCGAGGACGGGATCGAGGCCGACGATGCGCGCGCCCGTCTTGACGCCGCCGCCGGTGGTGACGCCGAGCGACGTCATGCCGTCGACGACGTGGGCGTTGGTCAGGACCTGTCCGTCACGATCCACCACCACGCCGGAGCCGACGACCGTCTCGAACCGCCGCTGGGGCTTGGCCTTGTTGATCTTCACGCCCTGGATCGACACGACCGACGGCGAGAGGCGCTCGAAGACCTGGCTGGGTGGATCCGAACACGGCTGCGCGGCGGCGGTGTCGAAGCAGAGGACGAGGGCGAGCGCAGAAAGGAGCGCGATCCGCTGGCCCATCAGCGAGGAATGATACAACGATCCAGCCGGAGTGACGCGAGAGCTATAATCGTCCCGTGCGACGTCTCGCCGTGCTCCTCGTGCTCTTCGTCGTGGCCGTCCCCGCCCTCGCCGCCGATTCACCCTCGCCGACGGCCGGCGTCCAGGCGACCACGCTCGAGAACGGCCTGCGCGTGCTGCTGCTGGAGGACCATCGCAGCCCGATCGTGACCGTCCAGACCTGGTATCGCGTCGGCTCGCGGAACGAGCACCGCGGAGCCACCGGGATCGCCCACTTCCTCGAGCACATGATGTTCAAGGGCACACCGAACCACGGGCCCCGCGAGTTCGCCCGGCTCGTAGAGCAGAACGGCGGACAGGACAACGCGTTCACCTCGCAGGACGTGACCTCGTACTACGTCAACCTCGTGGCCGACAAGCTCGACCTCGTGCTCGACCTCGAGGCGGACCGGATGCACAACCTGCTGCTCGACGCCAAGGAGATCGACTCCGAGCGCCAGGTCGTGATCGAGGAGCGGCGCACGCGCACCGAAGACGATCCCGAGGGCTTCCTGGCCGAGGAAGTGTCGTCCATCGCGTTCAAGGCGCACCCGTACAGCAACCCCATCATCGGCTGGTCGGAGGACCTCCGGCGCATCACGCCCGCGGAGATCCGCGCCTTCTACAAGACGTACTACAACCCCAACAACGCGATCCTGGTCGTCGTGGGCGACTTCAGAGCCGACGAGGCGCTCGGGAAGATCAAGGCGCGCTTCAGCCGTGTCCCGCGCGCGCCCGATCCTCCGCCCGTGCTGGCCGTCGAGCCGCCCCAGAATGGCGAGCGCCGGGTCATCGTCAAGAAGCAGGCTCAGCTCCCGGTGGTGCACCTGGCCTGGCACGTGCCCAACCAGAAGTCCGACGACGCGGCCGCGCTCGAGCTGCTGTCCACCGTGCTGTCGGGCGGACGGGCGTCGCGCCTGTATCGTCACCTCGTCTACGAGAAACGGCTGGCGCTCGAAGCCGGCGGCGACTATCCGTACTTCTCGTTCGATCCCGGACTGTTCTGGTTCTGGGCCACCGCGATGCCGGGGCAGACGCCCGAGACGCTGGAGAAGGTCCTGCTCGAGGAGATGGAGCAACTCAAGCAGCAGCCGGTCACCGAGGAGGAGCTCACCCGGGCCAAGAACCAGATCGAGGCCGAGTTCGTCTTCCAGCAGGACTCCATTCATCGCCGCGCCTCGCTGCTCGCGCGCTTCGAGACCATCGGCGGCTACAAGCTCGAGGACAGCTTCATCTCGCGTATCCGCGCGGTGACGGCGGCCGATATCCAGCGCGTCGCGCGGACCTGGTTTCCCACCGACAAGAAGAACGTCGGCATCCTGCTGCCCCAGCCGTGAGGCGCGGGCGGTGGCGGGTCGTCGCGCTCGCGGCGCTCGCCGTGACCGGCGGGGCGGTCGTCGTGTGGCTGGCCCAGGGCATCCACGGTGACACCGGCGTCCTCGCGGTCACCGGCACCATCGAGGCCCGACAGGTCGACGTCAGCGCCAAGATCACCGGGCGCATCGTCGAGCTGGCGGTGCGAGAAGGCCAGACGGTGACCCTCGGTCAGCTCATCGCGCGTCTCGACACCGAAACGCTGGCGGCCGACGTCCGGCGCGCCGAGGCCGCGCTGCGGACGGCCGAGGCCCAGCTCGCCGACCTGCGTGCAGGCTCGCGGAGCCAGGAGATCGAACAGGCTCGCGCCAATCTGCGCAACACCGAGGCCACGAGGGTCTGGACCGAGCGTGAGCTCGAGCGGACGCGCGCGCTCCACGGCCGTGAGCTCGTCGCCCTGCAGGAAGTAGAGCGAGCCCGTCAGGCCCACGACGTGGCCGTCGGAAACGAAGCCGCGGCCCGACAACGGCTGGACCTGGTCGAAGCGGGTCCCCGGCCGCTCGAGGTCGACGCTGCCCGCTCGCGAGTCGAGGAGGCGACGGCCGCGCTGGCCATGGCCCGCGCGCGTCTGGACGAGGCGCGTCTCTCGTCGCCCGTCAACGGCCTGGTGCTTCACAAGAACGTCGAGGCCGGCGAGACCGTCAATCCAGGCGTGTCGCTGGTGACGTTGATGAATCCTGCCGACCTCTGGCTGCGCGCCTATGTGCCCGAGACGGACATCGGCCGCGTGAAGATCGGTCAGGCGGCCAGGATTGCGGTCGACGCGTTCCCGGGGCGTCGCTTCGAGGGGGCGATCAGCGAGATCGGCTCCGAGGCCGAGTACACGCCCCGCAACGTGCAGACGAAGAAGGAGCGCGTGAATCTGGTGTTCCGCATCAAGATCGCCGTCAAGAACCCCGACGGAGTGCTCAAGCCCGGAATGCCCGCCGACGCCGAGATCACGCCCTGAGGCACGGCAGCGTCACGCCCTCGGGTACGGCAGAACAGGAGCGAGTCATGGACAGATGGTTCGGAGGTTTCGTCGGTCTGACGCTCGCCGGCGCGCTGCTGATCGGCGCTCCCCTCGTCGGCCTCGCCGCCGATTCGCGCGAGCCCGACCGGCCGGTCAAAGCCAAGGACCCCGACTACACGGCCGCGATGAAGGCGATCGACTCCGACAACTTTGCGGCGGCCATTCCGCTGCTCGAAGGCGTCGTCACTCGCGACGGCACCAATGCCGATGCGTACAACTCGCTGGCCTACGCCATCCGCAAGAACGGCGATCCGGCGGGCGCGATCCCGATCTATCAAAAGGCGCTGGCCATCGACCCCAAGCATCGGGCCGCCCACGAGTACATCGGCGAAGCCTACCTGGCGCTGAACGACGTGGCCAAGGCCCGGCAGCACCTGGCGACGCTCGATCGGCTGTGCTTCCTGCCGTGCTCGCAGTATCGCGATCTCAAGAAGGCGATCGAGGCGTATCAGGCGAGGGGGCGCTGACCGATCTCGCCGTCGTCACGCGCGGCCTGACCAAGCGGTTCGGCAGTCTGGTCGCCGTGGACCACCTCGACCTGACCGTGAAGACCGGCGAGCTCTATGGATTCCTCGGGCCCAACGGCGCCGGGAAGTCGACGACGCTCCGCATGCTCACCGGCATCATGGAGGCGACGGAAGGCGACGGTGCGGTGCTCGGCATCGACCTCCGGCGCGATCCCGAGCGCGTGAAATCGTCGATCGGCTACATGTCCCAGCGCTTCTCGCTCTACGACGACCTCACGGTGGACGAGAACCTCACGTTCTACGCGCGCGTCTACATGGTCCCGCGCGGCGAGCGCGCCGGGCGCATCCAGCAGATGATCCGGCTGGCCGGCCTCACTGGCCGCGAGCGCCAGCTGGCCGGGCACCTCTCGGGCGGCTTCCGCCAGCGCCTGGCGCTCGTGTGCGCGCTCGTGCACCGGCCGCGGCTGGTGTTCCTCGACGAGCCGACGGCGGGCGTCGATCCCGTGTCGCGCCGGACGTTCTGGGCGCTCATCCGGAGCCTGGCCGACGAGGGGACGACGGTGCTGGTGACGACGCACTATATGGACGAGGCCGAGCTCTGCGACAGCCTCGGCTTCATCTATCAGGGCCGCCTGATCGCCTCCGGCAGTCCCGAGCACATCAAGCGAGAGACGTTCGGCCGCGTCGTCATCGAGCTGGAGGCCCCGGCCCTCCGCGAGGCGGCCGACGTCCTGGCCGACATGGAGGCGATCGAGGAGGTCGTGCGCGTGGGGGGACGCTTGCGGCTGATCGTTGCTCCGGGCGGTCCCGACGCCGAGGGTGTGCGACGGCTGCTCGCCGAGCGCGGACGATCGGTCACCTGGGCGCGTGAGGTGGAGCCGTCGGTCGAGGACCTCTTCGTCTCGTTCGTGGACAAGGAGCGGAAGAGCCGCGTACGCGAGCAGCTCCGCGCGCTGCGCGAGGCCTGACGAGGGTACCGCGATGAGCGGCCGACTGTGGGGGATCATCACCGTGGCCGTGCGAGCGGAGGCGCCAGGCGGCCGCCGCCGGCGACGAGGCGAGCCGCCAATGCGGGGACCGCGATGAGCAGCCGGCTGTGGGGGATCATCGCCAAGGAATTCATCCAGCTCTGGCGCGATCGGCTGGCCCTGACGCTGGCGCTGTTCGTCCCCGTCGCCATGCTCTTCATCTTCGGGTGGGCGATCAACACCGACGTCAAGCACGTGCCGACCGCCGTCTTCGATCAGTCCGGTGGTGTCGAGGCCCGCACGCTGCTCGAGGCGTTCACGAACAGTCAGTACTTCGACATCGTCCAGCAGGCTCGCAGCCACCGCGAGCTGACGCGGCTGATCGACGGGGGAGCGGCCAAGGTCGGGATCGTGATCCCGCCCGACTTCGGCCGCCAGCTCACCCGCCAGAACGTCAGCGTCCAGGTCATCGTCGACGCCTCCGATCCCCAGGTCGCGACCTCTGCGATGAACGCGGCGGCCGCCATCGGCGCTCAGCGCTCGCTGGAGATCCTCACCCAGACGGTGGAAGGCACCGTCCTCCGTCGCGGTGGCGCGCCCGTGGACGTTCGCGTGCGCGCCTGGTACAACCCCGACCTCGTCTCGGCCATCTTCATCGTCCCGGGCCTCATCGGCGCGCTGCTCATGCAGACCACGGTGAGCGTGATGGCGATCACCGTGGTCCGCGAGCGCGAGAAAGGAACGCTGGAGGCGCTGGTCGTGAGCCCCATCCGTCGCTGGGAGCTCCTGCTCGGCAAGATCGTGCCGAACCTCCTCGTCGCCTACGGTCAGATGACGATGGCGCTGATCGTGGCTCACGTCGTCTTCGACGTGCCGATCCGCGGCAGCCTGCCGCTGCTCTACGGCCTGTCGGCCATCTTCATGTTCGGCACGCTCGGCATCGGCATCTTCGTCTCGGCGGCCTCGCGCACCGTCCCGCAGGCGATGCAGCTCTCGTTTCTCACGTTCCTGCCCTCGATCTATCTCTCCGGCCTGCTCTTTCCCATCGAGGGCATGCCGCCGGGCGCTCAGGTTCTCGCGAGCGCGATTCCTCTGACGTATTATCTACGCGTGGTGCGGGGCATCGTGCTGAAGGGGATCGGGCTCGAATACTTGTGGTCCCAGGTGCTGCCGCTCCTGGTCTTCGGCGCCGTCGTCTTCACGCTCTCCATCCTCCGCTTCCGCAAGCAGCTCGAGTGATCGTGATGAGCGGCCTCGAGCACCTGTCGGGCGCGGCGCTCCGTCGTGAGCAGGAGCGAACGCTGGCCGCGCCGCGGATGCGCTACAATTGCTCGCCCGCGTGCTCTTCAGGGGCATGGACCTGGTCTATGGCCGCCGCCGGACGCTCTCCAAGTTCAAGGTCCTGGAGCTGATCGCGCGGGTTCCGTATCAGGCTGGGAGCAGGTGGCGTACGTGGCGATGACCCACACGTCGCGCGCCCCCGACTTCGCCCGGCGCATCTTCGACCGCGTGCGGGAGAGCCGGCACCAGCAGGACAACGAGCCGTGGCACCTGCTCATCCTGGAAGACCTGATCGCCCACCGCGGCGTGCGTGAGGGCTTCGTGAAGCTCCTCTACGTCCTGCGGCCCGCGCGGGCCTATCTCCTCGACGCCGAGTTCGAAGATCACGCGGAGCACGAGTACATGGAGTTCGTGCGCGAGTGTCCCGAGCTGGAGCGCGAGCCGTTCGAGAGCGTGGTCACCGCCGATTACGGCCGCTTCGAATCGCTGGCCGACCTGTTCCGTCAGATCGGATACGACGAGCGCGTGCACAAGGAGGAATCCCTGGTCTGGATGGCGCAACCGAGGTTCGCATGAAGGTCGCCCTGATCGCCCTTGCCCTGTTGCTCGCCGTTCCCCCGATGGCACCGGCGGCGCCGCTCGCCCATCGCGAGGTCTTGCCCAACGGCATCGTGTTGCTCGTGGCCGAGCGACCGGCCATCCCGATCGTCGCCGTGCGCGTGTCCCATCGCGCCGGCGCGGTCTTCGATCCGCCCGACCACGCCGGCCTGGCCAACCTGACCGGCGCCGTCATCACCCGGGGCACCGCCAAGCGCTCCGGACCCGAGCTCGACGCGGCCATCGAGTTCGTGGGCGGGCACCTCGAGGCCGGAGCCGGCCGCGACGGGCTGAGCGAATCGCTCTCGGTCCTGAAGCGCGATCTCGGTCTGGGGCTCGATCTCCTCCAGGAGGTCGTGCTCACGCCGGCGTTTCCCGACGACGAGGTGAAGCGGAAGATCGGCGAGATCCAGGCCGCCATCCAGCGTTCCGAGGAGAGCCCGGAGACGGTCGCCTCACGGGCGCTGGCACGGTTGACGTTCCCCAACCATCCCTACGGCGTGCCGGTCGAGGGGACGAAGGAGTCGGTGGGCAAGCTCACGCGTGACGACGTCGTCAAGTTCTACCGGACCTTCGTGCGCCCGGACACCACGGTGATCGCCGTCGTGGGCGCCGTCACCGTGGACGAGGCCCGCCGCGAGGTGATGACGCGCTTCGGATCGTGGCCGAAGCCGGCTGCGCCGGCGCCGCCACCGCCGGGGCCGCCAACACCGGCACCGCCGGCCGCCGAGACGATCAAGAAGGAGCTCACCCAGGCGACGATCCTGCTCGGCCGCCAGGCCATCAATCAGCGCAACCCGGATTACTTCCCGCTGACCGTGGCCTCGTACATCCTGGGCGGTGGCTCGGCATCCCGCCTGTACTCGCGCGTGCGCGAGCAGGGCGGGCTCGCCTACGCGGTCTACAGCTATCTGGCACCGGGCCGCTACGCCGCGTCGTTCATCGGCTCGGCGCAGACGCGAGCCGCCGAGGTCGGCAAGGTCAGCGACATCCTGAGCGAGGAGCTGGCTCGGATGACCCGCGAGCGCGTCACCGACCGAGAGCTGTCGCTGGCCAAGGCGTATCTGATCGGCAGCTTTCCGCTCCGTCTCGACACCTCCGCCAAGGTCGCCGACTTCCTGATCGCCATCGAGGAGCTGGGGCTCGGCCTCGATTACGCCGACCGCTACCGTGAGCTCATCGCCCGCGTCACTGCCGACGACGTGCTGCGAGTGGCCGGCCAGTACTTCCCGCCCCAGACGTTCAACCGCGTGGTGGTCGGCCCGGCGCCGTGAGAGCCACCGGCGGCGCCATCGTCCTCGCCTTCGCGCTGGCCGTCACCTACGTGCCGGCCGCGGGCGCGTCGCTCTCGCTCAGCGAGCGGGAGCAGAAGCAGGCGCTCGTGTTCGGCCAGCGCAGCGTGATCAACGAGACGTTCGGCGGCGAGTGGCGTGTCGTGCAGGGCTCGGGCGAGAGCGTGGAGGTCGTGACGCCGTTTCACCGGCTGGCGCTGGCGGCCCGTCACGCGGCGTTCAAGAACGAGCCGCTGAAGCCCCAGGATCAGGAGAAGCTGCTGACGGAGCTGAAGGACCGCTTGATGTTCTGGGTGTACCTGGAGGGGCCGAGCGAACAGTTCGCCCGTCACTTCTCGCCGCGGCTGCTCGTGGACGACCGGGAGATCGAGCCAGCCCTCGTCCAGAACGAGCGCACGGCCGTCCGGCAGGACAACGGCCGCTATCTCGCGCGCTGCGTGTACTGGTTTCCCACCAAGGACCTCACCGGCACGTCGCGCCCCGTCCTCGTCGTGCGGGATGCCGAGGGGCAGGCCGTCAGTCGCTTCGCGATCGACCTCGCGCGCATGCGATAGCGGCCCGGGCCGACTCGCGTGCTCCGTACCCCTGCTGACGCGGGTCGACGCGTTCCTCTCCACGGGTGGGCCGGCCTCGCCATCGTCCTCGGCGCCGAGGCGCTGCTGTTCGGGGGCGACCGGGTCGTCGCGGAGTGGTTCACGCCGATCGTCTGGACCGGCTACGTGCTGTTCATCGACGCGCTGGTGGCCCGCCTCACCGGCCGCTCGTACCTCACCACGGCGCGCTCCGAGCTCGTGCTCGTCGCGCTCGTCTCGATCGCCGGCTGGTGGCTGTTCGAGTGGTACAACGCGCCGCGCTTCTGGCGCGGCGGTGGTGACGCCGACGGGATCTGGTGGCAGTACCACGGGGTCGAGCCCAATCTCTTCCTGCGCCGCGTGGGCTACGACTGGGCCTTCGCGACGATCTTCCCCGCGCTCTTTCTCACGGCGGCCGTCCTGCGCGCCACCGTGTTCTCCCGGTGTCGGGTCCGCCCGTGGGCGCCGTCTCGTCGATTCCTCGTCGCCACCCTCGTCATCGGCGTCGTCGCCGCTGCGCTGCCCTGATCGTCGTGTCGCGCTGGCTCGTGCCGCTGGTCTGGCTGGGGTGGTTGCTGGCCCTCGAGCCCATCAATGCCCGGCGCGGGCGCCCGTCCTGGCTCGGCGATCTCGCGCGTGGAGATGCCTCGAAGCTCCTCGCGCTCCTGGCGAGCGGTGCCGTGTGCGGCGTGCTCTGGGAGTTCTGGAACTACTGGGCCACGACGAAATGGACGTACACCGTGCCGTACGCGGGCAACGTCAAGATCTTCGAGATGCCGGTCCTCGGGTACCTCGGGTTCCCCCCGTTCGCGCTCGAGTGCTACGCGATGTATCACGCCGTCCGCGGCGTCCTGGCGACCGACAGCGACACCGGGGCGACATTGATATAATCCGTCCCGCATTCGCCAGACTCGACGCGAGGAGGTCGCTTCATGAAAGCCGTACGCGTGCACACTCCCGGAGGTCCCGAGGCCCTGCGCCACGAGGACGCGCCCGAGCCGACGCCGAAGCCCGGCGAGGCCGTCGTCAAGATCGACGCGGCCGGATTGAACTACATCGACGTCTACTTTCGCAGTGGACTGTACAAGGCAGACTTGCCGGCCACGATCGGCATGGAGGGCGGCGGCACGGTCGTCGCGGTGGGGCCTGGCGTCAAGGACGTGAAGGTCGGCGACAAGGTTGCCTACACGAGCGTGCGTGGCGCGTACGCCGAGCAAGCGGCCGTTCCGGCCGACCGGCTCGTCAAGCTGCCGAAAGGCGTGAGCACGAAGCAGGGCGCCGCGGCCATGCTGCAGGGCACGACGGCCCACTACCTCGCGTGCTCGTCGTACAACCTCCGCAAGGGCGACACCGCGCTGGTCCACGCTGCGGCCGGCGGTGTCGGGCTGCTGCTCTGCCAGATCGCGAAGATGCGCGGGGCGCGCGTGATCGGGACCGTCTCGAGCGCGGAGAAGGCGAAACTCGCGCGCGACGCCGGCGCCGACGAGACGATCGACTACATGCATCAGGATTTCGAGGCCGAGGTCAAGCGCATCACCGGCGGCAAGGGGGTGCAGGTGGTGTACGACGGCGTCGGCAAGACGACGTGGGAGAAGAGCCTGGCCTCGCTGGCGCCACGCGGCCTCATGGCGCTGTACGGCGCGTCGAGCGGGCCCATCGGTCAGATCGATCCCCAGGTCCTCAACGCCAAGGGCTCGCTCTACCTGACACGTCCCAGTCTCAACCACTACATCGCCACGCGTGAAGATCTCCAGTGGCGTGCGGGCGAGGTGCTAGGCTGGGTCCGCGACGGCAAGCTCCGGCTCCGGATGGAGTTCGAATACCCGTTGAAGGATGCCGCCGAGGCTCACCGCGCGCTCGAGGGCCGCAAAACGACGGGCAAGGTGCTGCTCATCCCGTGAAGCGTTGGTCCAGGCCGCCGGGCTCGGCCCCCGAGCCCGGCGGTACGCGCCCGATCAATTCATCGTCGCCATTGCCTGGGGCCGGATTACCCTTGGGGCGATATCCCTATGAGCGTGGCCCGAAGCCCGGGTCGGAAGAGTGTTCGAGAGGTCCTACGTAGGAGGGACTCATGAATAGACGCCTGTTCATTGTGCTGACGCTCGTGATCCTCGCGTCCTTCTCCATCCTCGACATCGAATCGGCCTGGGCCCGCGCCGGCTCCGGGACGAGTTCCGGCAGCCGGGGCTCGCGCTCGACCGTGGCGCCCGCCAAACCGACGCCGACCACACCACGCCCGGCTGATCCGAGCCCGGTGGTTTCGCCCTCACCCATGGCCCCGCGGCCAAGCCCGTTCGGCGGCTTCATGGGTGCACTCGGCGGATTCATGCTCGGGGGCCTGCTGGGCGGGCTTCTCTTCGGTGGGCTCGGCCACGGGTTCGGTGGTGTCGGCCTGCTCGACCTGCTGCTCATCGGCGGTGGCATCGCGCTGCTGATCGGGTTCATGCGCCGCCGTGCCCAGAGCCCGGAGCCTGCCTACGCCGGCGCTTCGTCCGGCCGCTCCACGTACGGCGCGACCGTGGAAGTCCCGGCCGCCGTCTCCGATCTCGACCGGGGCGTCGATCACATCCGCCAGATGGATGCGAATTTCGATCCGAAGAGCTTCGCCACCACCGCGCGCTCGATGTTCCTGGCCGTGCAAGAGGCGATCACGCGGCGCGATCTCGGGAGCATCCGGGATTCGCTGACCCCCGAGATGCTCACCGTGATGCAGACGCAATGTGATGACCTGCGCCAGGCCCGCCGCACGAATCGCATGGGCCGCATCGACGTCCGGCGAGCCGAGGTGAGCGAGGCCTGGCAGGAGACGGGCCAGGACTTCGTCACGGTGTTTCTCGCCGGCGAGATGCTCGACTGGGTCGTGGACGACGCCACCGGTGCCGTCGTCGATGGCTCGGACAGAGAGCCGCAGCCGTTCGAGGAGTACTGGACGTTCGCGCGGCCGGTCGGGCCGAGCCGCTTCCGGTTGACGGCGATCCAGCAGGGCTGAGCTACACGGGGCGGAGCCACACGGGGCGATGAGAGGGCTGCGAACCTGGCTGCTGATCGGTGTCGGGGTCGTCGTGCTCCTGTTCGTCGTTGCTCTCATCGCCGTCCCGCGAGTCGTCGACACCCCGCGTATCCAGTCGCTGATCGCGACGACGCTCAGCCAGAACCTCGGACGCCCCGTCAAGTTCTCTGAAGTCTCGATCAGCATCCTCCCGCTTCCGTCGGTGGTGTTGAAGGACCTCGAGGTGGCCGAGGACCCTCAATTCGGGCAGGGGCCATTCCTCAAGCTCAACGAAGCGGTCGTGCGCCTGCGCCTCTGGCCGCTCCTGTCACTGCGCGTCGAGCTCGGCGACTTCATCCTCAAGCGCCCGATGATCTCGCTGGTCCAGGCGCCGGACGGGCGCTGGAACTTCACGACGCTCGGCGTCCACAGTGAGCCGCGCCCCACGGGCCGCACGCGCAGTGGGGGCGGCGGGGGCGGGGCCGTCGGCGCGGCCGGGGTCCTGGGCGGCCGCCTGAAGATCGAAAGCGGCGTGGTGACCTACGAGACACGAGCCCGCGGGGCCGCCGCGCATTACCGCGTCGAGGGCCTCGATCTGGCCGTCACCGGCGGGCCGCAGGGAGCGCTGACGCTCAAGGGCGACGCCAAGGTCAAGCCTGGGGACGTCGCGGTGAAGATCAGCGATGGCAGCCTGGCGATGAACGGCGCGCGCACGCTGGCCGACGCGTCCGTCCGCGCGAAGATCACCGTGGAAGGCAAGGAGATCCGCGAGCTGATCGCGCTGGCCCTGGGCCCGGAGCCCGCGATCGACGGCGGCGTGAAGGGCACACTGACCCTGGGCGGCACCGTTGGTCATGCCAAGGCCAACGGCGAGATCGAGCTGATGAACCTCGTGGTGACCCAGACGCGCCCCGCCTGCCCCGAGCCGAAGAAGCGCTCGCTCGCGCTCGGGAACGTGAAGATCAACGCCGCGTGGGAGGCGCCGCGCTTCACCGGACGGCCGGTCACCGGCTCGGTGGCGGGCGGCAGCCTCACCACGAACGCCACCGTGACGCTGGAGCAGGCGATCCACGTGGACCTCACCGAGCTCGCGCTCAAGGGCGTCGCGATCGAGAAGGTGCTCGTCGACTTCCTCTGTCAGGGCTATGCGGTCACCGGGCCCACGGATGACACCGGCTCGCTCGGCGTCAGGCTGGACGATCTCTGGCACACGCTGAACGGCCAGGGTCAGCTCAAGATCGGCCCCGGGCGCGTCGTCGGATCGCAGGCGCGCGCCGCGCTCGGCAACCTCGCCCGCGTCGGCGGCGCGGTCGCCGCGGTGCTGGGCAGCGAGCTGCCGAATCTCGGATCGTCGCCGGTCGAGTACGACAGCATCACGGCCTCGTACACGATCACCAACGGCGTTGTGACCACGCGCGACTTCGCGCTGTCGGGACGCACGCTCAAGATCACCGCGGCTGGAAGCTACGCGCTCGCCTCGGGCGCCTTGAACCTGGACGTCGGCGTGGCCACGGGGCGCGCCGAGCTCAGGGGCAAGGTGACGGGCACCGCGTCGGCGCCGTCCGTCCGCGTGGCGCCACCGACCGCGCTGCGCGACGTCGATCCCACCAAGGTCGAGAAGGGCCTGGAGGATCTGCTCAAGCGGTTCCGCTGAGGCGGCCGCCGCCGAGCTTGCCGTCCTCCACGAGGCCGACGAAGAACCCGTAGACCTGCTGATAGTCGCGGTACCACGCCTCGCCGAAGCGCGCGATCGTGTCGGCGCGGAGCGCGCGGTACATCTCGAGCCGTGATCTCAAGATCGGGCGCCACTCGTCGGACAGATCGTGGGCCTCGACCGCGGTGAAGCCGGCGCGTCCCAGCATCGCGCGATATCCGTCGAGCGTCTGGAGCGTCGTGGCCGCCATCCAGTCGCGAAGCCGCGCGCGCTCGAGATCGCCGAGCCGCGGCTGCGCGATCCAGTCGGTGAAGGCGAGCCGACCGCCCGGCCTGAGCACGCGCCGACACTCGCCGATGACCGTGGCCTTGTCGGCGATGTGCAGGAACGCCTCTTGACTCACGCAGGCGTCGAAGCGCGCGCGGGCGAACGGCAGCGCGGTGGCGTCGGCGCGAGCGATGACGACGTGGCGGTCGAGGCGGACCAGGCGAGTCAGGCGCGCCGCGCCCGCGGCCCGACCGGCATTGAGCTCGACCGCGACGACGCGGCAGCCGAAGCGATGCGCGAGAAACCGAGCGGGACCCCCGAGGCCGCCGCACACGTCGAGGACACGAGACGTCGAGACGACGCCGGCCTTCCGGGCCAGCGTCTCCACGGCCGGCAGTCCGCCGTAGTGATCCTGATCGAAGTCGAAGAGGTCGGCGGCCTGCAGCGACGTCGTGCCGGATCCGCGACGGCGAGCGACGGCCGCCAGCACCTGGGCCTCGTTGACGGGATGACGGTCGTAGAACTCGATGGCGCCTTGATGCCCTCCGCAAGCTATGATAAACACTAAACGTTTCCCACACCGTGCCGGCGAGGGTAAACCATGAGCAGCGTGTTCAAGGAAGGGCTCGAGGACATCGTCGTTTCCACGTCCGAGATCTGTTTCATCGACGGACGCGAAGGTCGGCTTCTCTATCGTGGCTACGACGTCGATGATCTCGTGCAGCACTCGAGCTTCGAGGAGGTCGTCTACCTGCTGTGGAACGGCTCCTTGCCGAGCCGCAAGGACCTCGAGACCCACGTCAAGGCGCTCAGCTCGACGGCCAACCGGAAGCTGCCACCCAAGCTCGTCACCATGCTGCGTCAGCTCTCCAAGAAGACGACGCCGATGGAGGTGCTGCGGACCGGCGTTTCCGCGCTCTCCTCGTTCGATCCCGACGCCGCCGACAACTCGCGGGAGGCGACGACCCGCAAGGCGATCCGACTCACCGCGCAGATGCCGACGCTGGTGGCGGCCTGGGAGCGACTACGTCGCGGCAAGACGCCCGTGGCCCCTAATCCGAAGCTCTCCCTCGCCGGCAACTTCGTGTACATGATGACGGGCAAGAAGCCGACCGACCTCGCCACCAAGACCTTCGACGTCGCGCTCATCCTCCACGCCGACCACGAGTTCAACGCGTCGACGTTCGCCGCCCGCGTGACGGCGGCCACACTGTCCGACCTGCACTCGGCGATCGTGTCGGGGATCGGCGCGCTGAAGGGCCCGCTTCACGGCGGGGCCAACGAGCAGGTCATGCGCATGGTCGAGCAGATCAAGACGCCGGAGCGCGCGGACGCGTGGATCCGGAAGGCGCTGGCCGACAAGGCGCGCATCATGGGCTTCGGTCATCGCGTCTACCGCGTGGAAGATCCGCGGGCCAAGCACCTGCGCCGTCTGGCCAGCGAGCTGGGCCAGCAAGTCGGCAACACATCGTACGTGAAGATCCTCGACACGGTGGCGCGCGTGGTGACCGAGGAGAAGAAGATCTATCCGAACGTCGATCTCTACTCGGGTGCCGCCTATGCGTCGATGGGGATTCCGACCGACCAGTTCACGCCGATCTTCGCCATGAGCCGGGTCGCGGGCTGGGCGGCGCACGTTCTCGAGCAGCACGCTCACAACCGCTTGATCCGTCCGCGGGCCGAGTACACGGGGCACGCCCGGCAGCAGTACGCTCCCATCGACCGCCGCTAGATCAGTCGCGGCGTGGGCGATGACACCTCCGTTCGAGCGCCGGACTCGCCGGCGCGCTCCGGTGCCGGAGGCGGCACCGGAGGACGCCAACGGCGCCCACTCAGGATAGGCATCGTCGGCGCGCGGTTCGCCGCCGACCTGCACGCCGTGAATTACCGTCCGCTGCTCGGGCGCAAGGTCACGCTGAGCGCGGTGTGCTCCCGGACCGCGGCCGAGGCCCAGGCGTTCGCGACTCGCCACGAGATCCCACGGGTGTTCACCGATTACCGCGCACTGGTCGCCTCGCCCGACGTCGACGTCGTCGACGTGTGCGCCACCACGAACGTCCACCACGAGATCGCGGTCGCCGCCGCCCAGGCCGGCAAGCACGTGATCGTCGAGAAGCCGCTGACCGGCTGGTTCGGCAGCGCCGGTGATCCGCGTGACCAGATGCTGGCCGGAGCGCTCCAGAACTGCGACGCGGTGCTGGAGGCCGTGAGCAAGGCCGGAGTCACGCTCTGCTACGCCGAGGACTTCGTCTACGCGCCGCCGCTCAGCAAGCTGCGGCGCCTCCTCGACGCCAGCGGCGGCGCGATCCTCGAGCTGCGCGCTGAGGAGAGTCACTCGGGCTCGCACGCGGACTCTGCACGCCGGTGGCAGACGGCGGGCGGCGGGTCCTTCCTTCGCATGGGATCGCATCCGGTCGGCGCGGTCCTCCACCTCAAGCACTACGAGGGCCGCGTACGCGGCGGCGCGCCGATCCGCGCCCGCTCGGTGATCGCCGACGTCGCCCAGCTCACGCGCCTGCCCGGGATCATGGCGCGCCCGCGCTACCTCCGGGCGGCGCCCGAGGACGTCGAGGACTGGGCGGTGGCCGTCGTGACCTTCGAGGACGGCACCAAGGCGACCATCCATTCGAACGACACCACGCTCGGCGGCGTGCGCAACGTGGTCAGCGCGTATCTCACGAGTGGCGTCGTCCACGCCAACATCACTCCGAACACCGCGGTCGTGGCGTACGCGCCCGAGGCGCGCGTGTGGGGCGAGGAGTACATCACCGAGAAGGTGGAGACGACGTCGGGCTGGCAGTTCCCGAGCCCCGAAGAGGACTGGATGCGCGGCTATCCCCAGGAGCTGGAAGACTTCGTCGACGCGATTCACGACGGTCGCCCGCCGCTCTCCGACGCTTCGCTCGCCCGCGAGGTGGTCGAGGTGATCTATGCAGGATACCTCTCGGCGGCGAGCGGGCGGCGCGTGGAGCTCCAGCGGCCATGATCCCGTTCGCCAAGGGGCATGGCCTCGGCAACGACTACGTGGTGCTCGAGCAGAAGAGCCTGCCCGGCCCGCTCACGACCGCCGCCATCCGCCGCATCTGCGACCGCAACTATGGCGTCGGCTCCGACGGCATCCTGCTGCTCACGTCGACGGCGCGCGCCGACTTCGGTCTCCGGATCTTCAACCCCGACGGCAGCGAGGCCGAGAAGTCGGGAAACGGCCTGCGCATCTTCGCCAAGTACCTCTGGGATCACGGCTACGCCAAGCAGCCCACGTTCACCGTCGACACCCCGGGCGGCCTGGTCGAGTGCCAGCTCGAGGTGCGGGCTGGCCGCGTGAACTTCGTCACCGTCGAGATGGGCAAGGCGACGTTCCGGGCGGCCGAGATCCCGATGACGGGCACGGGCGACGCGGTGAACCTGCCGCTGCGCCTGGCCGATGGCACACAGCTCACCGTCACCGCGGTGTCCGTTGGCAATCCGCACTGCGTCGTTTTCGTGGATCATCTCGACGAGCGCGAGTGCCGGCGCCTGGGGCCGCTCATCGAGGAGCATCCCGCGTTTCCCAACCGGACCAACGTTCAGTTCGCCCGCGTCACGGCGCGCGACACCGTCGACATCCTGATCTGGGAGCGCGGCGCCGGCTACACGCTGGCGTCGGGATCGTCGTCGTGCGGCGCGGCGTCGGCCGCTGTCAAGAACGGCCGCTGCGACCACGGCCGCGTGCGCGTGCGGATGCCGGGCGGCGAGCTCGCCATCCACGTGCGGCCGGACTGGTCGCTGCGGCTGGAGGGCCCGGTCGAGGAGGTCTGCACGGGGACGCTCGCGCGCGAGTTCGTGGAGGCCTACGTCACCGGCGAGCCTCTAAATCCGTGAAGCGCATCTGCGTCTTCGCCGGATCGTCGGCCGGCGGCCGCCCGGCCTACGCTGAAGCGGCCCGTGAGCTAGGCCAGGCCCTCGTCGGCCGCGGCCTCGGTGTGGTCTACGGCGGCGGCTCGGTCGGGCTCATGGGCACGCTGGCCGACGCCGTGCTTGCCGCCGGCGGCGAGGTCATCGGCGTGATCCCCGGCCCGCTCGCCCGTCGTGAGTTCGCCCACGCCGGCCTCGCCCGCATGCACGTCGTCGGCAGCATGCACGAGCGCAAGGCGCTGATGGCATCGCTGGTGGACGGCTTCGTGGCGTTGCCCGGCGGCTTCGGCACGTTCGAAGAGACGCTGGAGGTCCTGACCTGGTCGCAGCTCGGCATCCATCGAAAGCCGATCGGCCTGCTCAACGTCGACGGCTATTACGACGGCCTGCGGCGATTCATCGCGCATGCGGTCGGCGAGGGCTTCGTGCGCAAGGAGTATGCGGGTCTGCTGATCTTCGCCGACGCGCCGGGCGCGCTCCTGGAGGCCGTCATGGCGTGGCGGCCGCCCGACATCGGGCGCGTCTGGCTGGACGTCACCCAGACCTGAGCGCGCGGAGCGCAGGGATCTCGCGGCGCTGCTCGTCCGACAGCTCCAGCCACACGATCCCCGCCGGCTTGGGCCGGCGGCGCCGCGTCCGGATCACGCGCCGGGGCGTGATGATCAGATCGAGCGGCACGTCGTGGCTCGTCATCGGGATTCGTTCTTTCAGAACCTGGAGCTCGTGCACCGTGGTGAGCACCGGCGTCGTCTCGTCGACGGAGCCGACGGCTCGTGCCAGCCCGAACTCGAGATCGCTGTAACCCCCGCCCTTGCCGAGCCGAGCACCGCCAGAAGTGACGGCGACGCTGCCGGCGACGATGAGGTCGATGTGGCCGAGCGCCGCCGGCGTCACCGGCTCACCGAGCTTGGATGCGCCGGCGATCGTCGCCGCCTCGGCGAGCCGCGTCCCGAGCCGCGCCGGGTCGAGGCGCAGGAAACACTTCACCCGGCGCAGCCGCGGCACTGCCATGAAGACGATCTTGCCCTCGCGCAGCGCACGCAGCCGGAGGGCGCGCTGGGGCGCGTCGGGATTGCACTTGAGACGCTTAGCCGCTTTCCACTCGGGCAGGGTGGCGACACGAGCGGCGGCCGCCTCGGCGCCGCGGAAGTTCGGAATGCGCCCGGCCAGAGGGAAGGGGAACCTCCCGGCGCGTCGGCGCTCGAGCAGCGCCCAGACGCGCTCGCGGATCGACTGCTTGTCGCCCTTCACCGCCACGATCAGCTTACCCGCGACCAGCTTACAATGTGGCCCATGTCGTCGCCCGCCACGATCGACGTCCTGCCGAGCCATCGCTTCGACGTCGGCGCGCTCGAGCGCTACGTCGTCGAGCGGGTCACCGGGTTCCGCGGACCGTTGACCGTCCGCCAGTTCCAGGGAGGCCAGTCGAATCCCACCTACTACGTGAGCAGCCCCAGCGGTGAGTACGTGGTCCGTCGCAAGCCTCCCGGCAAGCTCCTGCCGTCGGCCCACGCCGTCGACCGTGAGTACCGAGTGATCACGGCGCTCGCCGATACCGGCGTGCCGGTCCCGCGCACGTACGTGCTCTGCGAGGATCCGGCCGTTGTCGGCACGCCGTTCTATGTCATGGAGTACGTGCGCGGTCGGGTGTTCACCGATCCGCGGCTGCCCCAGCAGTCGGCCGCCGAGCGGGCGGCCCTCTACGACAGCCTCACCGAGGTGCTGGCCCGGCTCCACACGGTGGACTGGCAAAAGCTCGGCCTCGCCGATTTCGGACGGCCGGGCAATTACTTCGCGCGGCAGATCCATCGCTGGACGCAGCAGTACCGGGCGTCGGAGACCGAGCGGATCGACACGATGGAGCGGCTGATCGAGTGGCTCCCCGCTCACATCCCGCCCGACGATCACACCACGCTCGTCCACGGTGATTTCCGTCTCGGCAACACGCTGGTTCATCCGACCGAGCCACGCATCGTCGCCGTGCTCGACTGGGAGCTCTCGACGCTGGGGCATCCGCTCGCCGATCTCGCCTACAACTGCCTGCCGTTCCGGCTGCGTCCCGATCAGTTCGAGGGATTCGCCGGCCAGGAGCGTCCGGCCGGCATCCCGACCGAGGAGGCGTATCTGGCGACCTACTGCGCGCGCGCAGGCCGGGACGGCATTCCGCAGTGGGACTTCTACATCGCGTTCGCGATGTTCCGTCTGAGCGCCATCGCCCAGGGGATCATGGGGCGCGTGGTGGCGGGCACCGCCAACGATCCCAACGCGCGCGACCGCGGTCGTCGCGCCCGACCGCTGGCCGACGCCGGCTGGGGGCTCATCGAGCAGAGCTTCGGTGTCTGCTAATCCTTGGTGCGGCGATCCTCGCAGATCTTCACGCGATCGAGCGTCGTTCCGGTGTTGTGAACGTCGAAGGACACTCCCGTCTGGAGCTCCCAGACGTTGTGGTTCGTTGCGGTGAACGTGACCAGGACGTGCGCGTCCTTGACCAGGTCGTACGAGTGGATCCTGCGACTGTCCGGGGCGACCTGCAGGACACCCGGAAGATAGCCGGCGTCCCAGGGTGAGCCCTCGGGATCAGCCGGACCGAGAGCACCGATCACGAGCGTCGCCGCCGCGGCGAGTACGACGGCCCGAGCGAGATTCGCCACCTGGTCTCCTCTCCATCCTTAGGAGCCACGAGCGCAGGGCGCGCACACCGAGCTGTGCCTGCAGGAGCCGCCGACGTTTGGCGCAAGATGAGCGCCAGGCCAGATTCGTCCGCGATGCCAACGCGTTATGAGGGGGTCCCTTCCGCGTCCGCGAAATCTGTCAAGTTTTCCGACATAGACAAAGCGTTCTAGATCGCTAAACGGCGGGGGGAGACGGCAAAATGACCGGCTCGACGGCCAATCGGGCCGGTACGAGCTGGCGATCGACAACTTTTCCGACACTCGGGCCATCCCTTGCTGACGGCGGTACAGTGAATGTGTCCGGTGATCAATGCCGCGTCGTCGGGCGGCTCGCGATTCATCGTCACGTCAGGTCTGGTCGAGACCGGCAACCGGTGCCTTTTGATCGGAGTGGCGGCCCACGAGCTCGCCCACGACACGCTCGGCCATGTGCAGTCCGCTCGCGCCGCTGGCGGCGATCCCAGGCCTGCAGGCCTACAGTCGCAGCCAGGAGGCCGACGCCGACAGGGAGGCGATCGTCATTCTCGAGCGCGCCGGACAACCGCGATGGATGCTGCGCTACGCGCTCGACTTCCTGACGCGGTGGCAGGGTGAGGGTGGCGGCGGCCGGTTGAGCGCTCACCCCGCCGGGCAGGATCGGCTCGCGGACCAGCCGCCATTCGACGCCCGTGTGGTCGACATCTGCGGCCCCGACATCGAGATGGACTCGCTAGCGCGACGTCGAAACCGAGGCGCTGGCGAAGTTCGCCACCCAGACCGCGGCGCCGTCCGATGTCACGCCGAAGGGCCCGGCGCCAGTCGCGTAGGTGGCGAGCACGGCGCCGTCCGTCGGCCGAAGCCGTGTCACCCTGTTGACTCCGTTGCTGGTGACCCAGATGCTCACCCCGTCGAACGTGATGCCAGCCGCGCCGTCGCCGACGGGGAAGACAGCGAGCGTTGCGCCGTCCGACCCGCGGAGCTTGCTCACCGTCCCGTCGAAGAAATTCGTCACCCAGACGTTGGCGCCATCGAACGCAGCGCCAAAGGGACCTTTGCCGGCCGGGAACGTTCCCACCGGCGCGCCCGTGGCGCCATCCAGCTTCGTGACCGTATCGCTCATATTGTTCGCGACCCACAGATTGACGCCGTCCCAGGCCGCCCCGGTCGGCCGCGTGCCGACGCGGAACGTGGCCAGCGTCGTCCCATCGCGTGCGAGCTTCGTGACGGTGGAGTCGTTCCGGTTCAGCACCCAGATGTTGTTTCCACCGCTGACGAGGCCACCAGGGCCGTGGCCAACCGGGAACGTGCCGAGCATCGACCCGTCGCTGGGATCGAGTTGGGCGACGGTGTCGTCACCGAGGTTGGCGACCCAAATCCCGGAGGGATCCGCGAGCACAGCGACGGGCTGGCTGCCGACGGACACGGTCTCGAGCGTTTTGCCGTCGCTCGCCCGGACGCGCGTGACGGTGTTCTGGAACTGCGAGGCGATCCAGAGTGAGATTCCGTCGGACGCGAGCGCCTCGGCGCCGCCTCCCGATCCCCGGGGCAGCTGGATGTCACGAAGCGCCGGCAGTTCTCGGGATTCGGACTCGGCAACTGCACGTCGCATCGGTGGCAGCTCGAGCCGAAGCGCTGCGGCGACGTTCGACGTTGCGGAGTGCTGGGGGACGGACGCATCAGCTCGAACGTCGACATCACCGCCAGCGCGGCGGTGATGCGGCATCTGCTGCGACGTCACCGACCACAGCCAAACGGCGGCACCCAGAACTGTGACACACACTGCGATCCTGGCGAGTCGGCGCATCATCACCTATGCGACGGGAGCGCGGAGCGCCTTACCTGGGAGCGGCCGGTCGAATTCCCAGAGGAAGATCGTCAGGAGATGCTTGGGATTGGCCATGCCCTGAGCGGTACCCCAGATCATCAGCGGCTCCGTGCCGTAGCGGACCATTCCGACGTGGTTGGCCTTGTTCGCGTCTTCGACGGGGTCGGCGTAGGCAAAGCCGAGCGCTTTGCGCAAACGTTCGATGTCGTCGGATGTGCCGGTCAGGAACGTCCAGCCAGGGCCGACGTCGTACGCCCGCGCGTAGCGTGCGAGCACCACCGGCGTGTCCTGATCGGGCGAGAGCGTGATGGAGTAGAAGAAGACGTCCCGGCCGACCCGATCGCCGAGGAGCTTCTGGACCTGGACGAGGTTCGCGGTGGTGATGGGGCACGTGCCATCGGCGCAGGTCGTGTACATGAAATTGATGACGACCTTGCGGTCTTTGACCAGGTCCTCGTAGAAGCGGACCGGCTTGCCGTCGTGGGTGACCAGGGCCACGTTCGGGAGATGGTAGCGCTGGAGCCGCTCTCGCGGATCCATGCGCGGCCGGGCGGAATCGACGGGATCCGTCCGTGGCCGGAGCGGATCGCGGCCGTCGGCGTGCGAGCTGGTCTTCCAGGTCCAGGCCGCGATCCCGGCCGCGACGGTCCCCAGACCGAAGGCCGCCAGTCCCGCCCGTCGTGTCATCGTTGACATTACGGCGTCCTGTTCTTGTCGCCCTCGTCGGCGACCTGGAACAGCAGGAGCATCGCGTGGTCCTCGTGGATCGTGTTGTGGCAGTGCATGGGCCAGCCGCCGCGGAAGTCACGGAAGCGGAAGAGCAGCTCGATCTCCTCATTGAACCCGAGCCGGGCGACGTCCTTGCGGCCAAACTCGATGTCGCCGCGCCGGATGAGCTTGTTATTGCGGCGGACCATCTGGAACTCTTCCAGGTGGATGTGGATGGGATGCTGCCAGCCGCCGGAGTTGTTCTGGATGATCCAGCGCTCGGCGGTGTTGCGCTCGATCGTGAAGCGGAAGCGCGTGCAGTCGGCGAACTGCTGATTGATTGCCCACTGGCCGTTGCGGCGCTCGAACCGGAAGGTCCGCGTGACGCGGATTCGATCTTCCTTGGCGGCGGCGTTGTCGGTCGGCCTCGGTGGTGTGCAGATCGGCGCGAAGGTGCACTCTTTGCCGGCCGCCCGGGCGTTGGCGATCATCTGGGCGGGCGACAGGCTCGCGTCGGGCGCCGGGGTGTTGCCGGCGATCCGGAATTCCATGAGGAAGTCGCCGTCGCCGGCCGGGAGGATCTTGTCCGTCGGCGCCCGGCCGTTGACCTGCTCGAGACGATTCTCCAGGCGGATCGTCCGGGCGCCGGTGGCCCGAAAGATCTCGTCGAAGTCGATGATGATGTCGGCACGTTCGGCAACGGCCAGGCGCACGCTCTGGACCCGGATCGGATCGTCGAGCAGGTTGCCATCGGTCGTGGTGATCGCGGTTAGGGGGATCTTCTGATTCAGGTTGTCGGGGTTGGTGAGGAATAACTCGTAAAAGCGTGATGGCCCGCCGTCGAGGACGCGGAAGCGATAGCGACGCCGCTTCACCTCCATGAACGGTTGGATCTTGCCGTTGACGAGGAACTTGTCGCCGACGAGGCCGTCCAGCCCGAAGGTGTCGAAGCACAGCTCGCCGTCCGGCGTGAAGAGCTTGTCGGTGAGGACGAGCGGAAGGTCGAACGCCGGGTAGGGGAAGAAGCTGGGGAGCCGGAATCCCGTCGTCTCGTCGCCGGTGTCGAAGTCGTTGAAGATGAACTCGTTGCCCGCCAGCCCCTTGTAGACGTTCTCGGCCGTGTGCTCGACGCGATGGTCGTGGTACCAGAGCGTGGTGAGCGTCTCCCGGATGTCGCCGTTGGTGGCCGTGAACTGGGGCGTGTCGAACCCCGCGCGGGCCATCGTCTCGAAGTAGTCGTAGAACTGTCCGATGAAGAAGAACCGGCCTTGCTTGAACGGGTTGGTGCTGTCCGCTCCCGTCGTCGGATCACACGGGCCACCGTCACTGTCCGGCCCGGCGTGCCAGTTGTGCGTATGCGTCGAGACCTCGGGCACGCCGAAACCGCGCGTGTCGAAGGACAGCTCGTTGAAACGTCGGATCACGAGCGGGCGGCCATACCGAGGGGCGATCAAGGGGCCGGGTGAGACCGCGACGTCCGATGCCTCCGCGCCGCCACGGTTGAATCCCCAGATCAAGTTCTTCCCGATGCGGGCGAGATTTCTCGGATCGTCGCTGAAGGTGGCGTTGAAATTGGGCCGCATGCGCGTGGCGAAGAACTGCTGCGGGGGAAAGCGGTCGCGGAACTGGTGGACCTGGGTGCGTCCCTCGAACGGAATCCCGGTGGCCGGATTGGTGGCGCGATTGGGCACGGCATTCGGCGGCGAGAACGTGAAGGCCGGGTCGACGGCCGGATTTCGTTCGGGCAGGAGCGGCGGGAACGTGATGGGGTCGACGAACGCGATCGTGGGCGGACTGCAGCCGGGCTTGCATTCGCCCGGATTGCATCCTCCGTCGGCCCAGGCGCTCAGGCCGCTCTTGTGGACCAGGTAGCCGGAGCTCGTGATGAGCCCCATCCGGAACAGCTCGCGCCGACTGAGACGCGCCTTGATGATCTCCTGGCGGTTTCTTCGAGAAATCTCGGAAAGCCTGCTGGGGCGGAATTTCGGCATGGCACTCTCGCTTTCACCCCGGCTCCAAACTCCAGGACCGTGCCGTGCCGCACTCGGACGAGGGCGGTCAATGAGCTGACAGAGACACGACCGGGTCAGGACAACTTATCGGCGAGTGCGTGCGTGTGGACAATCCGCCGTCATGCCGCGACGGTGTAGGAATGCGGGCAGCCGGGTGTCGGAAATGATCCGACAGCCAGACGATCCGGGCGCTGAGGGTTACCTGGGCGGCGTTGCCGTCCGCGCGATCTGCGCGATCTTGTCCGCGAAGTTGACCTGGCTGTCGTCCTCGGGACGATAGCCGATCGCGTCACGGGCGTTGGCGATGGACCAGAAGCGGTGGGTGTTGCCGCTAATCCCGTAGACGATCAGGAACGGGACGCCGTGCTCGTCGGTGATCGTCTCCGTCTCCACCATCCGGATCGCCTGCTGGACCTGGTCGCGCCGCGAGAGATAGGCGCCGAGCGCCCGATGCATCGTGGGAATGTCGCCGGGCTTGATGTGATCGATGTCGTCGTCGCGCGGCCCGCCGATCCGCCACTGGACGATCTCGAGCTTCCGGCCGTCGACGGTGCCGGTGGCGAAGACGAAGCCGAGGAGCTCGTAGGCGGCCTTCGCCCAGCCGTACCAGTTGTCGGAGCGCGGCGGCATCTCGGGCGTGACCATCTCCATCCGGCCGGCCCAGATCAGCCGCTCGTAGTAATCGGCGGCGTGGTTGGAGCTCGCCACCACGACGCGGCGCACGCCTTCCTCCAGCGCGGTCCGGTAGACGTTGTAGGCGAGCGCCACGTTCTGGTGCTCGGCCCAGAATTTCGCGTCGCTGTTGTTCTGCCACGTGGTGGCGTCCAGGCCGGGCGCCCGCACGTAGCCGCAGTGGATGACGGCGTCGGCGCCCCGGAAGTGCTGGCGATACACGTTGCGATCGGGCTGGGTGAGATCGACGACGGCGAGGCCAGGGACGGGCTTGCCGTCGGCCGCGGTCGCCCGCACGTCGATCGGCACCAGGTCCCAGCGCTCGCCGAGCTCCTTGAACATGCGCTGGGCGATGTAGCCGGACGCTCCGGTCAGGACGACGCGTCGCTTGGCCATGGCGTCGCCTCTACATCCACTTCCGCAGCTCGAGGCGGCCGATCTGGCGGCGATGGACCTCGTCGGGGCCGTCGGCGAAGCGCAGCGTGCGCGAGTGCGCCCACCAGAAGGCGAGCGGAAACTCCTGACTGACGCCGCCACCGCCGTGGAGCTGCATGGCGCGCTCGACGACCGCGAGGGTCATGTTGGGCACCGCGACCTTGATCTCGGCGATGGCCTGCTTGGCCGCCTTGTTGCCGACCGTGTCCATCATGTAGGCGGCGTGCAGCACGAGCAGCCGGGCCTGATCGATCTCGATGCGCGACTGGGCGATGCGCTCGAGCGTGATGTCGTTCTCGGCGAGCCGCTTGCCGAACGCGACCCGGTTCATCGACCGCTTGCACATCAGCTCGAGCGCGCGCTCGGCCACCCCGATCTGGCGCATGCAGTGGTGGATGCGCCCAGGTCCGAGCCGGCCCTGGGCGATCTCGAAGCCGCGGCCCTCGCCGAGCAGCATGTTGGAGGCCGGCACCCGCACGTTCTCGAACAGCACCTCGCCGTGGCCGTGGGGCGCGTCGTCGTAGCCGAAGACGGTCAGCATGCGCTTGACGGTGATGCCCGGCGTGTCGCGCGGGACGAGGATCATCGACTGCTGCTTGTAGCGGTCGGGATTCTTCGGATCCGTCTTGCCCATGAAGATGATGATCTTGCACCGCGGGTCGCCGATGCCCGAGGTCCACCACTTGTGGCCGTTGATCACGTAGTGATCGCCGTCGCGCACGATCGAGGATTCGATGTTGGTCGCGTCGGATGACGCCACCTTCGGCTCGGTCATCGCGAAGGCCGAGCGGATCTTGCCCTCGAGCAGCGGTTCGAGCCACTGCTTCTTCTGCTCGGGACTACCGTACCGTTCGATGGTCTCCATGTTGCCGGTGTCGGGGGCCGAGCAGTTGAAGACCTCGGGGGCGATGGGCGAGCGGCCCATGATCTCGCAGAGTGGCGCGTACTCGAGGTTGGTGAGTCCGGCCCCGCGCTCGCTCTCGGGCAGGAAGAGGTTCCACAACCCTCGCTCGCGCGCCTGGGCCTTCAGATCTTCCATGACCTTCGGCACCTGCCACCGCGTCGACTGGCGCTCGAGCTGCTCGTGGAAGGTCGCCTCGGCGGGATAGACGTGCTTGCGCATGAAGTCGCTGAGCTGCTCCATGTACATCTTCGTGCGCGCGGTGAACTCGAACTCCATCGGGATCTCCTCGTAGGCCGGCTCAGGCCGGCGGTGTGATCGGGGATGGCCAGCGCCGGGCGAGCCACCGCGCAGCCGCGCTGCCCGCGAGGGCCGCCGGAGGAATCAGGAGCGCCGCGAGCACGACGTCGCCGGGGGCGGGGAGCGCATGACGGAGCGACGGGGCGCCCGCCAGCATGTGGCCGGCGCTGACGAAGAGCGTGGCGCCGAAGGCGATCCCGCCGGCGATCCATCGTCGCCGCGCATCGACCAGGGTCAGGACGGCGGCGGGAAGGATCGGCAGCCAGCGCAGCAGGAACGAGCGGCCGACCACGGTGCCGCTGCGGCGAGCCATCTCGTGAGCGATCGCGATCGGCGACGTCGGATCGGCGGCGATCGCCTCCTGGATGGCCGGAACGGGCTGGGTCAGCGCGAACCCGGCGTCCGAGATGCCGAGCCCGACGACGTGCAGTCCCAGCGCGGCCACGGTCACCACCAGCGGGGCGAGGCGAAGACCGCTGGCCCGCGCGGTCAGGCTCAAGATGAACGTGAAGCCGAGGGCTCCGAGCAGCGGCCACGCGAAGAAGAAGGCGCCACCGCGACGAAACGCCGTCTGCACGCCGGGATCGACCGTGACGTAACACGTGCCGAGCAGCAGCGTCCCGGCGACCAGCACGCCGATCGCTCGCCGCCGGCTCGAGCCCGGCCACAACTCGACGGCGACGAGCATCGCGCCGAGCAGGTTGAGGTGAGCGCCGGCGAGCCCGAGCAGGTGCGGCGGACTCCACACCGTGACGTCGATGCCGAAGAGCCGGTGCCAGAGGTCATCGATCGGCGCGGCGAGGATCGTCAACGCCATCCCGACCGCGGCGAGCCGCCAGCCCTGGCTCGCGCGTCCTCGCACCCGCTCGAGCGCCAGCATGCCGAAGGCGATCGTCGCGCTCAGCGTGACGCCGGCGTACGTCATCACGTGGGGCGCGATCCAGAACGAATCGCGGCCGATGAGGAGGTGCCAGCGGATGTCCCACTGGACGCCCCAGCCACCGATGGCCATGGCGATCAGGAGGCCCACGAAGCCGGCGATGCTCAGCGCGCGGTCGCCGGCAATCGCGACGGTTGGCGCCGCGACTTCGACGCGAATGCTCATGGCCGGGCATTCTACCGCGCTATGCTGGCTCGATGGCCCTGGTGTCTTTGAAGCCGATGCTCGCGCTCACCATCTTCGCCGGCGCCTACGTGGGCCTCGGCCTCGGCCGGCTGCCACCCTTCCGCGTCGACCGCACGGGGGTGGCCATCGTCGGCGCCACCGCGATGGTCGTGGCCGGCGTGCTCGACTGGAACGCCGCGGTGGCCGCCGTGGACGCGCGCACGCTCGCGCTGCTCTTCGGCATGATGATCGTGGCGGCCTACCTCCGGCTCTCCGGCTTCTTCGGGCTGGTGACCACGTGGGCCATGCGCCGCGCCGGCACGCCCGTCGGCGCGCTCGCCGCGGTGGTCGTCGCGGCCGGCACGCTCTCCGCGCTCTTCGTGAACGACGTGATCTGCGTGGTGATGGCGCCGCTCGTCGTCGATCTCACGCGACGACTCGGCCTGCCGCCGGTGCCATACCTGATCGCGCTGGCGACGGCGGCCAACGTGGGAAGCGTCGCCACGCTGACCGGCAATCCCCAGAACATGCTGATCGGCAGCTTCTCGGCCATCTCGTACCGTGCTTTTCTGCTGCGCGAGGCGCCGGTGGCGCTGGTCGGGCTCGGGTGTGTCTTCGTCGTCGTCTGGCTCGTGTACCGCCGGCAGCTCCCGCCGGCGCTCGGCGCCGCGGCGGTCGAGCCGCCGGTCACCGTGCACTATCCCCTGATGATCAAGACCCTCGTCGCCGTCCTCGTGATGCTGGCCGCGTTCCTCGGTGGCGTGCCCATCGCCATCGTCGCCATCGCCGGCGCCGCCGCCACGCTCCTCACCCGCCGGGTCAATCCGAACAAGGTCTATCGCGAGATCGACTGGAAGCTGCTCGTGCTGTTCACCGGGCTCTTCGTGCTCACCGGCGGCGCCGAGCGCACTGGCCTCGCCGACGCCATCACCACGTCGCCGCTGGCCGCCGGCCTCGAGCGCCCGGCGGTACTGACCGCGGTGACCGCGGTGCTCTCCAATCTGGTGTCGAACGTGCCGGCGGTGCTGGTGTTCAAGCCGATCGTTCCGCAGCTCGCCGAGCCGACGCGGGCGTGGCTGCTGGTGGCGATGGCGTCCACGCTGTCGGGAAACTTGACGATCCTCGGCTCGGTGGCCAACCTCATCGTCGTCGAAGCGGCCCGGAGCTCGGGCGTTCGCATCGGATTCGCCGAGTACTGCCGGGTGGGCGTGCCGCTGACGCTCGTCACGCTGCTCCTGGGCGCGCTCATCCTCGCCCTCGCTCCGTAGCATCGTTCCGTTCTCGAACCTTCGGGGGGTTCAATTCGAGCGGAATCTGAGTCAGAATATGGCGCCTATGGCCCTCGCCCGCTCTGGCTGTCTGCTCGTCGCCTTCGTCGTTCTCGCCTCGGCGGGCTGCAGCTCCGATCACACCGCGACCGCCTCGCCGCAGAAGGGTGCCCCGCCGGCCATCAAGCCGCGCGATGTGCGTGTCGTGCCCGCCAAGGAACTCAAGGTGGTCCGCACGGTGTCGGTGAACGGGACGCTCAACGCGGAAGAGCAGGTCGTGCTGAGCCTGAAGGTCACCGGCCGTCTCGCCAACCTGGCCGTGGATCTCGGTTCGCGCGTCCATCGCGGCCAGGTCATCGCCCGGCTCGACCCCGTCGATTTCAATCTGCGCGTCGATCAGGCGCAGGCGGCGTTGCACCAGGCGCGCGCGAGACTCGGACTGATGCCCGACGGCACGGACGATCGTGTCGCCGTCGAGAGGACCGCCGTCGTCCGCCAGGCCAAGGCCCAGCTCGATGACGCCGTGTTGACGCGGGAGCGTACCGAGAAGCTCTCGCAGCAGGATCTCGTGGCGCGCGCCCAGCTCGACACCGCGGTGGCGGCCGAGCAAGTCGCCGAAGCCAGGTACCACGATGCCCTCGAGGAAGCGCGCAATCGCCAGGCGATCTTGGCCCAGCGGAGGTCGGAGCTCGACATGGCGCGCCAGGCGCTCACCGACACCGTGTTGCTGGCGCCGGCCGACGGGATCATTCGCGAGCGCCGCGCCGGCGTGGGCGAGTACCTGATCGCGGGGACGCCGGTCGCCACGCTCGTCCGCGTCCACCCGATCCGACTCGCGCTGGCGATTCCGGAGCGCGCAGCCGTCAGCGTGCACGTCGGCCAGGACGTCATGGTCACGGTCGAGGGCGATCCCACCACGTATCGCGGCCGCGTCGTCCGGTTGTCGCCGTCCATCCAGGAGCAGAACCGGACGCTGACGATCGAAGCCGAGGTGCCGAACGAGCGCGGCGTGCTGCGGCCGGGCTCGTTCGCGAAGGCGGAGATCGTCATGGGGACCGACCAGCCGGCCGTGTTCGTCCCGACGTCGTCCATCGTGGTGTTCGCCGGCATCGAGAAAGTGTTGAGCGTCAAGGACGGGCGCTCTCTGGAGAAGCGCGTGACGACCGGCCGGAAGGAGAAGGATCAGGTCGAGATCGTCGAGGGCATTACTGCCGGTGAGCCGGTGATCGTCGAGCCCGGCAACCTCGTCGGCGGCCAGCCCGTGGCGATCGTCAGCCAGTGATGCTGGGATGAACCTCACCCCCGGAGGAGCGCGCGCTCGAGCGCGGGCTTTGCCCGCGCAAGCTGTTTCTGGGGGGAGGATTCGGAAGGGGGGCGTCGCCCCCCTCCGAGGATGTCGGCGGCCAGCCCGTGGCGCTCGTCAGCCAGTGATGCTGGGATGAACCTCACCCCCGGAGGCCGGGCCCGATGAACGCGGCCCGCGCCCGCTAGATGCAAAAACTCGCCGAAGTCTGCATCCGCCGTCCGGTCTTCGCCTCGATGATCGTGCTGGCGCTGGTCGTCGTCGGCGGCGCCAGCTACTTCCGCCTCGGCGTCGATCGCTTCCCGTCGGTTGACCTGCCGACCGTGACCGTCCGCACCGAGCTGCCGGGCGCCTCCACCGAGGAGATGGAGACGCAGGTCTCCCAGAAGATCGAGGAAGTCGTCAACACCATCCAGGGCATCAACGAGCTGCGCTCGATCTCGAGCCCGGGCAACTCGCTCCTCATCGTCACCTTCGATCTCAAGCGCAACATCGACGTCGCCGCCCAGGACGTCCGCGACAAGGTCGCCATCGCGATCCGCAACCTGCCGCGCGACATCAAGGCGCCGATCATCGCCAAGACCGACAACGACCAGACGCCCGTGCTCACCGTCGCCATCGTCGGCAACCGCTCGCTGCGCGAGCTGACCGAGATCGCCGACAAGACGGTGAAGGTGGAGCTCGAGCGGTCATCCGGCGTCGGCGACGTCCGGATCGTCGGGGGCCTGCTCCGAGCGGTCAACGTCTGGGTCGACGCCGACCGCCTGGCCGCCTACCAGATCCCGATCACGGCCGTGCGCGACGCCGTGGTGCGCCAGAACGCCGACCTGCCCGGCGGCAACGTCACCCGGGGGCTGAACGAGCAGTCGCTGCGGACCATGGGACGGGTCGCCGATCCGAAGTCGTTCAACGACCTGGTGGTGGCCACGATCAACGGCGCGCCCGTGCGCGTGCGCGACATCGGCTGGGCCGAGGACGGCACCAAGGAGCAGCGTTCGGCGGCGCGCCTGGACGGCGTGCCCACGGTGGTGCTGGAGGTTCGCCGTCAATCGGGCGAGAACACGGTGGCCGTCATCGAGGCGGCCAAGGCCAACCTCGAGAAGCTGGCCGCCCGGCTGCCCGCCGACGTGCGCGTCGACATCATCCGCGACCAGTCGCGCTACATTTACCAGGCGCTCCACGAGATCAACCTGCACCTGGTGCTCGGCTCGATCCTGGCCTCGCTGGTGGTGCTGGCCTTCATGCGCTCGTGGCGCTCCACGATCATCGCCGGGATTGCCATCCCGGCCTCGGTCATCGCCGCCTTCGCCATGATGTTCTTCCTCAACTTCACGCTGAACAGCGTGACCATGCTCGCGCTCGTGCTGATGGTCGGCATCGTCATCGACGACGCCATCGTCGTCCTCGAGAACATCTTCCGCTTTGTCGAGGAGAAGAAGATGCGGCCGTTCGAGGCGGCCCGCGCGGCCACCGCCGACATCGGCCTGGCCGTCATGGCCACCACGCTGTCCCTGGTCGTCATCTTCGTGCCCGTGTCGTTCATGTCGTCGATCTCGGGGCGCTTCCTCTACCAGTTCGGTCTCACCGCCGCCGCCTCCGTGATGGTCAGCCTGCTCGTGTCCTTCACGCTCACGCCGATGATGAGCGCCCGCTTCCTGCGCACGGAAGACGCCCACGCCGGCGGGGGCGAAGGTCACGGCGGCCACGGCGGCGCCGACGCGGGGGCCCGCTCGCGCACGGGCTTCTACGCCTGGCTCGATCGCGGCTACGCGTGGACCCTGGCGCTGTCGATGCGCTTCCGGTTCGTCATCGTCGTGCTCTCCATCGCCGTCATCGCGTCGTCGGTGCCGCTCTACCGGCTGGTCAAGCAGGAGTACGTGCCGAGCGACGTGGACGAGGGCGAGTTCGAGATGATCGTCATTGCCCCGGAGGGCATGAGCCTTGCCGCCATGGACGAGGCCATGCAGGCGATGGCCCGCGAGGTGAAGGCGACGCCCGGCGTGCGCTACGTGCTGGCCCAGTCGGGCGGCAACTTCCTGAACCGCGTCAACCAGGGCTACGCCTACGTGCGGATGACCCCGTACGACGATCGCGTCTGGAGCCTGAGCCGCCTGCTCCGCTCGACGCTCCGCGGCGAGCCGATGGCCGCCTTCCGCGGCAACATCAGCCAGCGCGACGTCATCCAGCAGGTCCGCCAGCGTCTGCGAAAGTTCCGGGACATCCGGGTGACGGTGCGCAACATCCCGGGCTTCAACATCGGCGGCGGCTCCTTCGACATCGACTTCGTCATCCGCGGACCCGATCTCGTGGCTCTGGCCGACTACGGCGAGCGGCTACGCCGCAGCACGCCTGAGCTCGGTGGCATCGTGGACGCCGATACGACGCTGCGGCTCGACCGCCCGGAGTGGCGCGTGGAGATCGATCGCGAGCGCGCCGCCGATCTGCGCGTGGAAACGGAGCAGATCGCGACGGCGCTCCGCCTGGGCGTCGGCGGCGACGACGAGGTCTCGCGCTTCCACGACCCGGTCGTCAACGAGGACTACGACGTCACCGTCCGGCTGACCGCCGATTATCGGGGCCGCGCCGACGTGATCTCGCGACTCTACGTCGCGCGCTCGGCGGTGACGACCGCCACTGGCACGGGAGCCCAACCCCAGATCGGGCTCGCGCCCGGCGGCGGCCTGGTGCGGCTGGACAACCTCGTCAAGCTGGTGCCGTCGGTGACGCCGTCGCGCATCGACCGTTCGGAACGGCAGCGCGAGGTACGGTTACGTGCGTCAATCGTGCCCGGGTTCGGCCAGGCCGACCGCATCCAGGCGCTGCGTGAGGAAGTGGCCAAGATGAACCTGCCCGCCGGCTATACCACGGCGGTGTCCGGGCGGGCCCGCGAGCTGGAGAAGACGTTCACCGAGTTCCTGTGGGTGTTCCTGCTCTCGGTCATCTTCATGTACATGATCCTCGCGTCCCAGTTCGAGAGTGTGATCCACCCGCTGACGATTCTCCTCTCGCTGCCGCTGTCGGTGCCGTTCGCGCTGTTCTCGCTCTGGTACACGGGCAACACGCTCAACCTCTACTCGGCGCTCGGCATTCTCGTGCTCTTCGGCGTCGTGAAGAAGAACGCCATCCTGCAGATCGACCACATGAACAACCTGCGCGCCGAAGGGATGGAGCGGCTCGCCGCGATCATGCAGGGCAACCGCGACCGGCTCCGCCCGATCCTCATGACGACGCTCGCGCTGGTGGCCGGCATGCTGCCGCTCGCCGTCGGCACCGGCCCCGGGGCCGAGGAGCGGCGCGCCATCGCGGTCGTCGTCATCGGTGGCCAGATGCTCTCGCTCCTGTTGACGCTGCTGGTGACGCCCGTGGCGTACTCGATCTTCGAGGACATGGCGGCGGTGCTGCAGTGGGGGCGGCCCAGCCTGGTTGGCGGTCACATGACGGGCCGGCTGCGCAAGCGCATCCAGCGTCTCGAGCGTCTCTGGGGCAACGGGCGCAAGCCGATCACGCCCGCCTGATCATCAGAACCGGTAGGTGACTCCCACGAACGGGCCGTAGCGCTCGATCCGGATCGCGTTCACGCGCTCGTGCGTGGTGACCGTCACGCCGCGCGCCGTTTCCGTTCCGGTGCCCGAGTCGATCCGCCAGTAGCGAAATCCCGCTTCGAGGGCGAGGCGCGGCCTCAGCATGAACGCGAGGCCGCCGTCGGCCTGCACGCCGATACCCCCGTCGGCGCTCCCCGTGAACGATGGATCGTGACGGACGTCGGTGCGGAGTGGATGGACGTCCACCACCTCGGCGCGCGTCCAGGGGACCGCCGCCGCGTTGATGCGCGCGGCCAGTCGCGGCGTGATCGGCACCTGACCGCGCACGCCGACTCTCAGGCTCTTCCAGGTGAACTCTTCGCGGATCACGCTGGTCGAGGGCGAGATGCCGAACGTGCCGGTGGCGCCGAACGCGTCGTAGTTCTCCTGCCAGTACTGGAAACCGGCGAACGCGTCGACGTAGCCGGGCAACCCTCCGGTTGCCGTCCACGAGAAGGCCCGGAACCCGAGGTCGACGCTGCCGTAGAACAGGCCGTCGCCACCGACGCTCGAGCGCGTATGCGAGAAGCGTCCCTGTCGATCGTTGCCGAGGAAGTCGTCGTCGTTCAGCACGCCGTCGCGGATGAAGCCGCCGCCGAACGCGCCGAGCAGGACGAGGCGCTTCCACACGACTTCGGCGTTGACCTCGGGCACGACGGCGTCGACGCCTCGCCACGTCAGCTCGGAGAGGATGTTGGGGCCTCCGGATTGAGCGCCGGTGCTCCACTTCGTGAAGCCGGACGTGAACACCGTGCGTCCACCGACGGTGACCGACACGTCGGAGGGCGCCCCGCTCGACGAGGGCTGGGCCGAGGCACGGGACACCGGCGCGGCGAGAATCGCGACGAGCACGACGAGAGCCAGGGGCGTGAGGAGCCCGACGCGCCTCACGCCGCCCTTACCAGCGGAAGTCTTCGTTGCGGCGTCCCTTGTCCTGAGTTCGGCGCTCCCCTGTTGGCTTCCCACGTTTCGGGCCGCCCGGCCGCCGCTCGCCTTCGTCACGGCGCTTGGCGCCACGACCGCCACCCCGGGTGTCGCCGCCTCGGGGTGGCTCACCGAAGCGGGGTGGGCCTCCGCCGAAGCCGCCACCTCCGCCGCCGCCCGGGCCACCCCCTCCGCCGAAGCCGCCGCCAGGCGGCCGCGGGGTCCACGGACGCGGTCCCCCAGCGCCGGGAGGCCCACCGGCGGGCCGCCCACCCCCACCCATCGGTCGTGGTCCTCGGGACGCCGGCGCAGTGCCGCGCGGCGTCGCCTTGTCGACCCGGATCATGCGGCCATCGAGGTTGGCGCCATTCATGCCGGCGATCGCTCTATCAGCCTCGTCCTGGGAGCCCATCTCGACGAAGCCGAAGCCGCGCGAACGCTGGGTCTCACGGTCGGTCATGACCATCGCCGACTGCACCATGCCGTAGCGCGCGAACGCGCCCCGCAGGCTGTCATTCGACGTCGTGAAGGAGAGTCCACCCACGAAGAGCTTCACGCCCATGCCGATGTCCTTTTTACGCCGAGCGTGCTCGCTGCGTCCAGCCCACGAGCTCGGCGAGGGGGCGGGCGTTCAGGACCTGCGACGGGCCGATCCAGGCCCGCCGGGCGACGGCCACCCCCAGCGCGAGGTTGTCGAAGTTGTTCAGGTAGTGGGTGTCCGTGTTGATGGCGATGGGAATGCCCAGCTCGGCAGCGCGCCGGGCGTGGACGTCGGCGAGATCCAGCCGCTCGGGAGAGGCATTGATCTCCAGAGCCTTGCCATGCTGCCGTGCGGCGGCGAACACCGCCTCCATGTCCACATCATACGGGTCCCGTGAACCCAGACGCCGGCCGGTGGGGTGCGCCAGAATGTGGACCTTTGGGTGACCGAGCGCTCGCACGATTCGCGTCGTCATCTCCTCGCGCGTTTGCTTGAAGCGCGAGTGGACGGCGGCCAGGACGACGTCGAGCTCGTCCAGGACCTCGTCGGGGAAGTCCATGGTGCCATCCGCCAGGATAGCGCACTCGCTGGCGGCCAGGATGCGGATTCGGTGCGACGCCTGGAGCTGGCGGATCTGTTGGATTTGGGCGCGGAGCTCATCGATGCTCAATCCGCCAGCAATGGTATCCGACCGCGAGTGGTCGGAGACGGCGATGTACTCGTAACCCCGATCCTCGGCTGCGGTCACCAGCTTCTCGAGCGAGAGGTGGCCGTCGGACCAATCGGTGTGGGCATGGAGATCACCGCGGATGCGATCCGCGGTGATCAGCTCGGGCAGCCCACCGTTGCGGGCCGCGTCGATCTCGCCGGTGTTCTCGCGCAGCTCCGGCGGGATCCACGGAAGCCCCACGGCGGCGTAGACCTCGTCCTCGGTCTCGCCGGCCACGCGCGTCCCGCTTTTCTCCTCGAACACGCCGTACTCGCTGATGGTCAGCCCACGGCGCTTGGCCAGCTCGCGGACGCGGACGTTGTGGTCTTTGGAGCCCGTGAAGTACTGGAGCGCGGCTCCGAACGCGCTGGGCTCGACGACGCGGAGATCGACCTGGAGCCCGTCCTGGTGGCGGACCGAGACCTTGGTGTCGCCGCGCGCGATCACCTCGGTGACCGAGGGGAGGGACGTCAGCGTCTCGATGACGCGCGCCGGCTCGGTGGAGGTCACCAGGATGTCGACGTCCTTCACGGTCTCGCGCATCCGGCGCAGCGAGCCCGCCACCTCCAGCCGCTCGACGCCGCCGTGAGCCCGCAGGGCGCTGGCGACCTGCTCGGCCACGGCGCGCGCCGCGGGCAGGAGCGTGCGCGTTCGTCCCGCGCGCCAGATCGCGATGCCCTTCAGGATGTTCTCGCACGTCTTCTCGCGAATCCCGGCGACGTTGAGGATTTCCTTCGTGCGGCAGAGCTCCTCCAGGCGTTCGACCGAGTCCACGCCGAGCCGATCCCACAAGAGCTTCGCCGTGCGCGGCCCCAGGCCGCGGATCTCGAGGAGCGTGAGGAAGCGCGGAGGCACGTCGCGCCGCATCGCCTCGAGCTGGTCGATGCGTCCCGTGTGCAGGAACTCCTCGACGCGGACCGCCAGATCCTTGCCGATGCCGGGAAGCTTCTGGAGACCGCCACGCGCGGCGACGGCCGCAATGTCCTCGGTCAGGGACTCCAGCATCTGGGCCGCCCGCTGGTAGGCTCGGACGCGGAAGACGCTCTCGTTCCGGACCTCGAGGAGCGTCGCCATCTCGTAAAACAGGCGCGCCAGCTCGAAGTTCTGCACCCTGCGCCCATGATACACTCGCGCCGCAGTGATTGCCGCCTGGTGCTGGGAGCTCCTCGAGCCCTATCTCCGCCGTAATCTCGTGAATCACGGCGTCGAGCGACCGACGCGCCGCCAGCTCCTCGAGGAATTCACGCGCGTGTGGCCCGAGTTCACGGCCACCCTCGGCGTCCAGGAACCCTTCGCCGGCACGATCAGGTTCAAGTGGCTCGTCCGGCTCAGCAGTGACGCGATGGGCCCGTTCCTCGACGACCCCATGGCCTACCTCCACGACCGCTATGGCGGCGGGAAGTTCAAGATGAACCTCCATCGCGGCCTCCACTTCGTGAACACGAAGAACTTCAAGCCGGAGGGCGAGCCGCGCTGGCGTGACGTGGCCGAGCTGGCCCTCGACTGAGGAGGGCGCATGCCCAGCGACGAGACGCGCCGGTTGCTCAAGCTCTTCGGCGTGGCGGTGACCAACCTCGAGGACGCCATCGACCAGCACTCGCCGGTCGAGCAGATCACGAAGCTCGACGCCGAGCTGGCCGATCGCACCCGTGACGTCATCGACTTCGTGGAGCGCCTGCGCAGCCGACGGATTTTGTAATGGAGCGCTTGCCGGGATTGATTCTGTAACGGAGCGCGTGCCCGGATTCACAGTGGGTGGCCTGAGAGAGGTGGGGGACGTGAGGCTCGTCGACGCGTCGGGCACGGCGCTGCGATCAGCGCACCCGCCGCGGCGCATCGTCTCCTTGATCCCGAGCACGACCGAGACGCTGTGCGCGCTGGGCCTGGCCGACGCCCTCGTCGGCATCACCGTCTACTGCCGCGAACCGGCCGTCCTCCTGCGCGACAAGACCCGGATCGGCGGTGAGAAGGATCCCGACCTCGCGAAGATCCGCGCGCTCGATCCCGATCTGGTCATCGCCAACGTGGAGGAGAATCACGCCGAGCACGTGGCGACGCTGCGGGCGTGGGGGATCCCCGTGTGGGTCACGTATCCGCGCACGGTGGCCGAGGGCATCGCGATGGTGCGCGAGCTCGGGGCGGTGACCGACACCGCCGCGAGGGCCACTGCCATCGCCAGCGAGCTCGACGAGCTCTACGCGGCCACGCGAGCGCGCGTGGAGCGGCGCCCGCCCGTGACGGTCTTCTACGCGATCTGGCGGGATCCGTACATGACGATCGGCCGCGACACGTACGTTCACGACATGCTGAGCGTGTGCGGAGGGGCCAACGTCTTCGCCGACCGTCCCGAGCGCTATCCGACGGTGACGCTCGATGAGATCGTCGCGCGCCGGCCCGCCGTGATCCTGCTTCCCGACGAACCGTTCCGTTTCAGGCCCGCCCACGTCGGCGACTTCGCGGCGTGCGGAGCGCGCGTGCAGCTCGTCGACGGCAAGCCGTTTTCCTGGCACGGGCCGCGCATCGCCGAGGCGCTGCGCTCGATCCCCGCGCTGCTGGCGCCCTAACCCTCGCCGGCGTCCGCCGACTTCTTGAGGTCGAGGATGGCCGACAGCCCCGGCCACTCGTTACGGACTTCGAGGCGCGTGATCTTGCCCATGTGCTGCACCATCTCGCTGATCCGCTGGCAGGCCTCGAGCGTGCGCTGGATCGAGTCGCGGTTGGGATCGTCGGGGCCGAGACGGCGGGCCATGAGCTCGAGGTTGCCGGTGATGACGAGCAGCGGATTGTTGATCTCGTGGGCCGCCGCGTTGGCCAGCTCGGTGACCGAGCGCAAGGCCTCCGCCTGGCGCTGAGCGATCTCGGCGCGCTTGCGCTCGGTGACGTCCTCCAGCGTGCCCTCGTAGTGCAGCACGCGCCCGCTGGCCGCGCAGACGGCCCGGGCGCTCTCGCGCGCCGAGATGACGCTTCCGTCGTGACGACGCAGCTCCACCTCCATGTCGCGGATCACGCCGTCCCGCTCGATCGTGCTCCGCCAGCGCTGGCGATCCTCCACACGCGCGTAGACGTCGGTCGCGTTCATGGCCAGCAGGGTCGCGCGATCCGGATAGCCGAGCATCGTGATCAGCGCCCGGTTGACGTCGAGGATCCGTCCCTCGGGCGTCGTCCGATAGATGCCGACGGGCACACGCTCGAACAGTCCCCGCAGCCGTTCTTCCGTGTCCTCGGCCTGGCGGCGGCGGTGCTCGGCCTCGTCGTAGAGGCGGGCGTGCTCGAGGGCGACGGCGGCCTGGTCGGCGAACGCCTGGAGGAGCTGGACCGCCGTCTCGCTGAAGACGCGGCCGAAGCCGTCGGCGACGGCGATGGCGCCGATCGGACGGTTCTGGACGAGCAGGGGCACGGCCAGCACCGCGCGGTAGTCGGTGCGCTGGAGCTGCTCGCGGGCGCCCTCGCTGTAGACGATGCGCGGATCGGCCAGCACGTCGGACGACGCGATCGGCGCCTTCTGCTGCACGGCGAGCCCGCACGTCCCGTAGCCGCGCGGCAGCACGAGGACCCAGTCGAATGCGCTGTCGGGCGACACCGAGCTGGCGATCACCACGAGGTCGTCGGTCTCCGGCTCGAGGTGGTAGACGCTGGCCGCTCCGACGTGGAGCAGATCGCGCACGTCTTCGGCGATCCGCTGCGCCACCGTCTCGACCTCGAGGGTCTGCGAGAGCAGGCGCAGGAGGTCGGCCAGAGCCTCGGCCGTGCGGCGGCGCGTCTCGCTGCCCGCGAACAGCCGCGCGTTCCGGATCGCCACCGCCGCCTGGGCCACCAGGCTGTCCAGCAGCTCGGTGTCGTCGTCGTCGAGATCGAACGGTGTGGTCCGGGTGAGCGAGAGCACGCCCAGGATCTGGTCCTGGAAGAGAATCGGCACGGCGTACGCGCTGTGCAAGTCGCGGGCGCGAAACCACTCGCGCTGCCCGACCGGCGAGTCGGGCGCGTGGATGTCGGGCACGTGCAGCGGCTTGCGGTGGAGCGCCACCCAGCCGATTCCGTGCTCGCCGAACGCGATCGGCTTGGGATCGAAGCCGCTGCCGAGGCGATTGTCGGAGAAGGCGCGCACCGTCACCGTGCTGGTCTCCGCGTCGGCCACCCACACCGACACCGACGGCACCGCCATGATCTCGCTGGCCGCCCTGGCGATCGCGGTGAGCGCCTCGTCGTAGTCGAGCGACGAGGAGATGCGTTGATTGAGCCGGGCCAGCAGACGAAGACGCTCGATCCGCGCCTCGGGATCACCCATCAGCGCTGAGGCCCTCGCGCCGCCGCCCGAATCGCATCCACGATGAAATGATAGCCGGTGCACCGGCAGAGATTGCCGGCAATTGCTTCACGGATCTCCCGATCGGTCGGTGCCGGGTTCTCTTCGAGCAAGGCCTTGGCGGTCAGCAGGAGCCCCGGGGTACAGAAACCGCACTGCAGCCCGTGGTGCTCGCGGAAGGCCTCCTGGATGGGATGGAGCCGCTCGCCGTCGGCCAGGCCTTCGACGGTCGTCAGCACCGTGCCGTCGAGCTGGATCGCGAAGAGCAGGCAGCTTCGCACCGGCTGGCCGTCGAGCAGCACCGTGCAGGCGCCGCACACGCCGTGCTCGCAGCCGACGTGGGTGCCGGTGAGGTCGAGGTCGTCGCGGAGGAAGTCGGCCAGCGTCGTCCGGGGCTCGACCGTCCGCGTATACGTGCGGCCGTTGACGGTGAGGCGGACGGTCCGAGAGGTCATCGGCACCTCGCGATCACGGCGCCGCCCGGCCGACGGCATCGCTCAGCGCTCGGACCATCAAGGTGCGCGCCACCCGCCGGCGGTATTCGAGTCGGAGCGCAGCCGGCGAGCGCGGCCTCGACCGCCGCCAGCGTCGGCGTCGCGCCACAGCCGAACACGGCCACGCGGGCGCGGGCGACTTTTCCGTCGCTGAGCGTGACGAGCGCCGCAGCACCGACGAGCGCGAAATCACCATGGCGGCGGGCCACCTCGTGCAGTCCCCACCCGGTCCCGGGCGTCGGCACGGGCCAGCGTGTCTCGACGAGCAGCTCGTCGGCCGCCAGCGCCGTCATGAGTGGCCCGAGGAAGAACTCGGCCGCGGCGATGCTCCGCTCCCCGCGCCGGCCGCGCGTCACCACGACGCCGTCGTAGCACGCGAGGAGCGCCGGCAGCTCGGCGGCGGGATCGGCGTGGGCGATCGAGCCTCCCACGGTTCCACGCACCCGAATGGCGGTGTGACCGACGAGCCCGAGGCCGGCCGTGAGCAGGGGGAATCGACGATCGAGCGTGCGCTCGAGCTGGCGCTGGCGCACGAGGGCGCCGACCCGCAACGCTCCGCTCGACTCCGTCACGCCGTCGAGTCCGGCCACGCGATTGATGTCGACGAGCACGGCCGGCCGGGCCAGCCGGAAGTTCAGCATCGGGGCCAGGCTCTGGCCGCCGGCCAGGACCTTCGCCTCGTCGCCGTGGCGACTCAGGTGGTCGAGCGCCTCGTCGACCGTGCGCGGATCGACGTAGTCGAACGGCGCCGGCTTCACGCCGTCTCGTGGAGCAACGCGAGCAGGCGGGCGGGGCTCACCGGTGTCGCCGTGATGCGGACGCCGAACGGCTCGAGCGCGTCCTCGATGGCGTTGGCGATGGCGGCCGGCGGCGAGATCGCGCCGCCCTCGCCGAGGCCCTTCATCCCGAGCGGATTGCGCGGCGACGGAAACTCGAGATGCACGGTCTCGAGCGGCGGCAGCTCCATCGCGGTGGGGACCAGGTAGTCCATGAGGCTGCCGGTGAGGAGCTGGCCCTGCTCGTCGTACACCATCTCCTCGTAGAGCGCTCCGCCCACGCCCTGCGCGACGCCTCCGTGCACCTGACCCTCCACGATCAGCGGGTTGATGACCTTGCCGCAGTCGTGGGCCACGACGTAGCGCAGCAGCGTCACGTGACCGGTGCCGACGTCGACCTCGACCCGCGCGACGTGCACGGCGCTCGCGAACGTGACCGTCGGCACGTGGTGATAGGCCGTGGCTTCGAAATCCGGCGAGGCCACGCCCGGTCGGGCGAACGTCGGGATCGAGGCCTGCACCACGCGCGCCAGCGGAACCGCGGAGGCTCGCACACCGCGCACGAACGCCTGGCCGTCCTCGATCTCGATGTCGCCGGGCGCCGCCTCGAGCAGCGCGGCCGCCGCCTTCACCAGCTTCGCTCGCACCTGCTGACACGCGTCGGCGATCGAGTTGCCCGCCGTCACTCCGCTGCGGCTGGCGAAGGTGCCGACGCCGAAGGGCACGGTGGCCGTGTCGCCTCCGACGACGGTCACGTGCTCGAGCGGCACGTCGAGCGCGTCGGCGCACACCTGGGCGAACGACGTCTCGTGACCCTGGCCGGAATTGACGGCCCCGGTAGCGACGAGCACACGGCCGCCGAGGTCGACCTTCACCGTCGCGCCTTCGAACGGACCGATCGCGGTGCCTTCGACGTAGCCCGAGATGCCGATGCCGCGGAAGATGGACCGTGCGCGCAGGGCCGGTTGATCGCGACGGAATTCGTCGTAGTCGGCCGCCTTCAGCGCGGCCTCGAGCGCCGCCGGGAAATCCCCGCTGTCGTAGACGAGCGGATTGCCGTCGCGATAGGGCATCCCGAAGTCGTAGGGCAGCTCATCGGACCGGATGTAATTACGCCGCCTGATCTCGGCGGGGTCGATCCGCAGCTCGCGGGCGAGACAATCGACGGCGCGGTCCATGGCGAAGACGGTCTCGGGCCGGCCGGCGCCTCGATACGGCGCGTTCGGCGTCTTGTGCGTCGTGACCGCCTGGACGTCGACGCGCATGTTCGCGATGCGATGCGGGCCGATGAGATGGGCCACGGTGTTGTAGGGCAGCACGATGCCCCAGACGTTGTAGGCGCCGAGGTCGAGCCAGATGCGGTCACGCAGGCCGACGATGGTGCCGTCACGCTGGGCGGCCAGGCTGATCGCGTGGACCTGGTGGCGGGCGTGCGCGGCGCTCATCATGTGCTCGCGCCGATCTTCCACCCACTTCACCGGACGGTTCAGGACGATGGCGGCGATCGGCACCAGGTGATCCTCGGGATAGCCCGACGCCTTGGTGCCGAAGCCGCCACCGAGATCGGGCGCGATCACGCGCACCTTGTGGTGCGGAAGCCCGAGTGCCCCGGCCAGGCCCTGCTGGACGAAGTGCGACACCTGCGTGCTGTTCCACGTCGTGAGCGTGCCGTCGCGGCGATCCCAGACGGCCACGGCGCCCCGCGACTCGAGCGGCATCCCCACGTAGCGCTGGATGTGAAACGTCTCGCTCATCACGAGGTCGGCGCGCGCGAACGCGGCCTCGACATCGCCGATCGCGTGGGTGAAGCCCACGCCGACGTTCGTGCCCCACGCCTCGTGCACGAGCGGCGTCCCCGGCTCGGCCGCTTGCCGCATGTCGGTCACCACGGACCGAGGCTCCCAGTCGACCTCGATCGCCTCGGCGGCGTCCTCGGCCCGCGCGCGGCTCTCGGCCACCACCATCGCGACGATCTCCCCGACGTAGCGGGCGCGATCGCGGCAGAGCGCGAACTGCGGGGCCTGGCGGATCTCGAAGGCGATGGCGGCGGCCAGGCCAGGTGGCGGCGCGCCGAAGAGCGGCAGCGGCTTCATCCAGCTCTCGAGATCGGCGAAGGTGAAGACCGCCACCACCCCGGGGGCCGCGCGCGCCCGCTCGGTGCGGATCGCGCGGATCATCGCGTGAGCGTAGGGCGAGCGGAGGAAGGCGACGTGGAGCAGGCCGGCGACCCTCACGTCATCGAGAAAGCGGCCCTCGCCCCGCAAGAAGCGCGGGTCCTCGCGCCGGCGGACGGCGGCGCCGAAATACTTCGCGCCCATCGCGCGCTACTTGTTGCGGGCGGGAAAGATCCAGTCGAGCCACGGCGCCACCACGGCCATGAAGAGGCCGGGGATCGCGACGCCGGCGACGATGCCCACGATGGCGAGAAAGATGAGAGAGATGACGGTGGCCGCAATGGCGCCCAGGTCGTTCATGAAATCTCCTCGCTCGATTTCCTGATGTCGAGGATCGGCGGCAGGTGGCCGATCTCGGGGGTGCTCTCGATTCTGGTGATGTGCGTCATGCGAGCCACGATGTCGCGGATGCGGCTGGCGCCGCCCATCGCCTGGGCCACGCGCGTCGACTCCTCGCTGCCGTTGGCGAGGCGCTTCTCGAGCAGGCCGAGGGCGCCCACCACGACGGCCAGCGGATTGTTGATCTCGTGAGCGGCCGCGCCGGCCAGCAACGTGACCGCGCGGAGCTCCGCCGCGTCGCGCTCGGCCGCTTCGGCCGCTTCGCGATCAGCCGCCTCGCGGAACATGATGATCTCGTAGCGCCGCCCCTGATGCTCGACGACCCGGCGCGTGGAATCGACGGAGATCGTGTCGCCGGTCCGCGTGCGATACGGCACGCTGAACGCGCGCGCGATGCCGCGCGCCCGCGCCTCCGCCGCGGAGGCCTCGTGCCGGCTTCGCTCCTCGGGATCCTGCGGCCAGAACGTTCGGCTGTCGTGCCCGATCAATTCCTCGCGGTGATAGCCGGACAGGCGGCAATCACGGCGATTGATGTCGATGATCTCGAACGTGTCGGCGTCGACGATGCGGATGGCGTCGGAGGCCTCATCGAGGATGGCGCGGAAGCGCGCCCGCTCGGCACCGAGCCGGGCCTGATCCTGGACGTCGTACAGCAGGCGGGCGGTGAAGCCGACGCCGACGACGTGAGCGACGAGGACGGGGAACCACACGCGGCCGAACAGCTCACGCGCATAGGGCCCGACCAGGACGAACGTGGTGAACGTCCACGCGAACACGAGACCCGCGACGGCGAACGCGTGCCGGGGCCCCAGCCCGCCGTGCCGGCGTGCCCACGCGTGCACGCCGCCGGCGATCAGCGCCGCACCGACGACGCCGAGGACTCCCGCGGGCGCGCCGGGGCCACCCAGCCACACGCGGTACGCCGCGGGCAGGATCGCGGCCAGCAGGCCGGCCGGCCAGCCTTCGAGCAGGCCGATGAGCGCGACCGGAACGGCGCGCGCGTCGATGTAGACGTCACCGGTGAGCTGGATGCGCGCGATCATCAGGACGACGGCGAGCACGCCGAAGACGCAACCGTTGGCCAGCACGTGCCACCGCCGCTGGCCGGCCTGCCCGGGCGTGAACCACTGGTAGGTGTACGAATAGAAGAGAACGCCGAACACGATGATCCCGGCTGCTTCGACGATGTCGTGCAGGTCGATGGGGGCCGTCTACTCGACCTCCAGCACCATTTCGATCTCGACGGGGATGCCCATCGGCAGTTCGGCCATGCCGACGGCGGAGCGGGCGTGCTTGCCGATCGCCTCGCCGAAGACCTCGACCATCAGATCGGAGAAGCCGTTGATCACCTTCGGCTGGTCGCCGAAGCCATCGGCCGAGTTCACCATGCCGAGGACCTTCACCACGCGCTTGACCTTGTCGAGACTCCCGAGCGAGGCGCGTGTCGTCGCGAGCAGGTTGAGTCCCACCTCGCGCGCGACCTGGTAGCCCTGCTCGACGGAGAGCTCGCGGCCCACCTTGCCGCGCACCGCGGGTTTGCCGTCGGCGCGGAGCGGGCCGTGGCCGGAGACGAAGAGGAGGTTGCCGGCGCGGACGGCGCCGACGTAGTTCGCCACCGGCGTGTTCGGCGTGGGGAGCGTGATGTTTTTTTCCTTGAGGCGAGACTCGGCGGCCATCGGTTTCCTCCTCGAAGCGATGACAGAGCGCGAGCATCGTGTCACACTGCCCGGGTGTCCGTCAAACCTGCGCCTGCGGTTCCGTCGCCGGCAGCGACGCTCGTGCTGCTGCGGGACCGGGCCGGGGGCGGCGTCGAGACGCTGCTGATCCAGCGCCACCACAAGAGCCGGTTCGCCGCCGGTGACTTCGTCTTCCCCGGCGGCCGCGTCGAGCGCGACGACACTCCCACCGATGCGGCGGCGTGGTGCGTCGGCCTCGACGAGGCGACGGCCGCGCGGCGTCTGGGGGTGGGCGAGGGCCACGCCGCGCTCGGCTACTGGATCGGCGCCATCCGGGAAGCCTTCGAGGAAGTCGGCGCGCTGATGGCGTACGGCTCGGACGGCGGCTTCGTCCGTGATCCCGCGCGCTTTTCCGCCCAGCGCCGCTCGTGCCAGCAGGACCACCGGACGTTCTGGGAGTTTCTGCGCGCCGAGGGCTTGCGCCTGGCCACCGATCGCCTCACGTACTTTGCCCACTGGATCACGCCCGAGGAAAATCCGCTGCGCTTCGACACGCGGTTCTTCGCGGCGGTCATGCCTCCCGCGCAGACGCCGGTGCCCGACCAGCACGAGATCGTCGCCGTCCGCTGGCTGGCGCCCGCCGAGGCGGCCGCGGCCCGCGAGCGCGGCGAGATTGGTCTGCGGCTGCCCACGCTCAAGAGCCTGATGTTGTTCGATGGCGCGCCATCAGCCGACGAGGCCATCGACGGTGTCGTCGGGCGCACGATCACGGCCATCCGCCCGCGCCTGGTCATCGAGGACGGCCAGCGTCGCGCGATCCTGCCTGGAGAACCCGGCTACCACTGATCGCGCGGCCGGTCCTCGCTGGCAGCGTCGTTGCTTGGAATTCCCTCGGAGGTGTCGACAATGAAAGCCTTTGCAGCCAGCGTTTGTTTCCTCGCCGCCGTGGCCGCCACGACCGGCTGCGTCAGGCGGGTGGTGGAGCGCGATACCACGGTGACTCCGTCGGCCACGGTCGTGACGACCACGCCCGGCACGACCGTCGTCACTGTCACGGCGCCGCCCACGGTGATCGCATGTGCGGGTGCCTACGCGCCCCTTGGTGGAACCAACTTCGGATCCTGCCCGGAAGGTCAGAAGTAAATTGACCTGTCCTCCTCCGGACGCCTAAACTCGGCGTCCGGAGGAAGACATGCCCGCTCTTGCCTTCGCGCTCGCTCTGCTCCTGCTCGTCACCGGGTCAGCCGCCCTCGCTCAGACCGTTCCTGCTCCGACCACGCCCGATCCGCAAGCGCTGGTCGGCGAGTGGGCTGGTGTGGCCACCCGCATCGCCGCGCGCGCGGGGGCGGCGCGGGGCGCGTACATGTTGACGATCGAGAAGGTCGAAGGCGGCAAGGTCTATGGCCGCGCCGATATGCCGGAGACCGGACCCCCGTCGAGCTTCGTGGGAACGCTCCGCGGCAATACGCTCACGTTCTACACGGGATGCTTCGAGACCGCGCTCACGCTGCAGGGGAAGCGGCTCTATGGGTTGCGCCGGGCCGGAGCGGACAACGACAACTACGAGCTCGGCCTCGACAAGATCGAGAAGAAGTGATCAGCTGCGGCCGACGAGCGGACCGAAGCGCGCGACGAATTCCGGCTCGCTGAGGTTGGCGGCCTTGGCGAGCGACGCCAGCATGTCGAGATCGTCGAAATCCTCGGGCTTGAGCCGGATCATGTACGCCCACAGCGTCTGATACATCTCGGAATCCACGTCGACGTAGCGCACGCGGATCTTGCCCGTCTTGGCGTCCATCATGAGGCCGAAGGGGATGGGCACGAGGCGGCCCGCCTGGATCGTGACCATCGCGTTGCTGCCGCCGTCCATGAGAAAGCGCGTCGCCCAGTAGCCGAGGCTGCGGCTGTACTGGATGTCGTGAGCGCCCGGCGGCGCACAGCGGAGCTCGTAGCCCAGCTCCTTGGCCACGATCGTCACGTCGAGGCCGCGTGTGCGCAGGCTGGCCGTCACCCGGTCCTTGAGCACGCGTCCGAGCTCGAGCTCGGACAACCGCACGTTGCCAAACGGATCGTTTTCCACCGGGCCGAGCGTCGACGGGTCGAGTTTTTCGGCGAGGCCTTCGGAGAGGATCGCCACGCCGTGGTCGCGGCCGAGCGCCCGGCGCTTGATGATGGCGCCTTCCAGGATGTCGACCAGACGATCGAGGGTCACGTGCTTGCCGGTGAACTCTTCGCCGATGACGGTCAGCGTGGCGGCCGCCGAGCCGCCGATGCCGAGGGCCAGATGCCCGGCGTGCCGGCCCATCACGGTGACGAAGAACCAGCGCTCGGTGGTGGCCGCGTCCTGCATGAGATTCCGGACGAGCTCCTTGCCCAGGTTGGTGGCCGTGGTGAAGCCGAAGGTGACGATGTCGCTGGGCAGGGGCAGATCGTTGTCGATGGTCTTCGGCACGTGGGCCACGGTGAGACCGGGCAGCACCCGGGCGAGCTGCGACGCCGCGTAGGCGGTGTCGTCGCCGCCGATCGTGATCAGGTAGTTCACGTTCAGCTTCTGGAGCGTTGCCGCCACGGTCTTCACGCCGTCGGGAGTCCGCGTGGGATTCGTGCGCGACGTGCGGAGGATGGAGCCGCCCTCGAAATGGATGCGTGAGAGGTCGTCGATGCCCAGCTCGACGACGTGCCGCGTATCGCCCTGCACCAGCCAGCGAAAGCCGTCGTAGCACCCGAGGACGCGAATGCCGTGATTGCGCGCTTCGATGGTCGCCGCCGCGATGACCGCGTTGATGCCCGGCGCCGGCCCGCCTCCGACGAGAATGGCCAGAGTCTTTCCGCTGTTCGACACCACGCCCCTCAGCCTACTACGCAGCCTATCCTACCCGTGCAGTCAATCTGGGTTGCTCACGATCCGTGCTTCTCGCCGTCGTGCCTCTGCTGTTCGGTAGAGCCGGTGCAGCTGACGAGATCGTCGCCGATTCTGGCCCGCGTTCTATAACCCCGCTGTTGGCGGGCGATTCCGCGATTGTCATCGTTGTTGCATTTCCCTTGCGCGGCGCGGCGACGCCAGGAGCCGCGGCTCGCACACTGTCCTGGATTCGTGAACTCGAACGGGGGGGACAGGGCAGCGAGGCACTCCGTACGCCTCCCTTCCGTAACCTAGAGAGGAGCTCGCGCATGGCTGTTCGGACCCACCTCACCACCGGCGTACCCGCGGCAGTTGCCTCGGAGGCGGCCCGGCCCTATCAAGAGGGCATCACCGCCGGCATCATCGGCGCCGCCACGATCACGCTCTGGGGCCTGGTCGTGGACGTTGTCACCGGCCGCCTGTTCTACACGGCAAGCGCGCTCGGCACGGCGCTCTTCGACCACAGCATGCCGTTCGACGCAGTGCAGAAGGCGCCCGTCTCCATGGAGATGGCGATGATGTTCATCTGGCTCCGCGCGCTGGCGTTCATGGCCATCGGCGGGCTCGCCGCGCACCTCCTCGGGCGCGTCGATCGCCATCCGAGCCTCGGCTTCTGCTTCGTGCTGCTGGCCACGGTGTTCGGCTTCGCCTTCACGGTCGTCAACATGATCTTCGCCGCGCCGATCCTCCACGGCCTCATGTGGCCGGTCGCGCTGGTCGGCAACCTGTTCGCGGCGACGGCGATGGCCGGATATTTCCGGCGGTGCCACCCGCAGCTGACGATGCACCCCTGAGAATTCCTCGCGTTTGCGGAGCGCGTCGGTCGGGCCTATACTTCGGCCCACCGTCGTAGGGTTGGATCGCACCCGGAAAGGGGTTGGGTGATGACCGCTCAGACCGACGCGACCGCAACCGCACGGGTTTCCGCTCCCGCCGCCGACACCGCGCGCCTCTACCAGGAAGGCCTCGTCGCCGGCATTATCGGAGCCCTCACCGTCGCCCTCTGGTTCCTCGTCGTGGATGTCCTCCACGGACGGCCGCTCTACACACCGACCGTCCTGGGGACGGCGCTCTTCGGCCGGGCCACCGTGGTCGGGTCGTACGACACGCTGCCGGTCTCGATGGACATGGTGCTGATGTTCACGTGGGTCCACGGGCTCACCTTCGCCGCGATCGGCGGAGTGGCGTCGCGCCTGCTCGCGATGGCGGAGCGCAACCCGAACATCGGCTTCGGCGTGCTGCTGCTCTTCGTCGTCTTCGAGTTCGGGTTCACGGTGACGGCGATGCTCTTCGCGGCTCCGGTGTTGAAGGCGCTGACCTGGCCGGCCGTGCTGGTGGCGAATCTCCTGGCGGCCGCTGCGATGGGAGGCTACTTCTGGCTCCGTCATCCGGCGCTCGAGGTCAGCCCCTAGCGCAGTTCGTTTCAGGATCTTTCGGTGACAGTCGGTCGCCCGTCATAGACACCGTGACGACCGGTCGCTGACGAGCGCCCTGCGAGACTCGCGCGTAAATCCCTGTTCGACCGACACTTCCCGTCTGGCACGTCGTTTGGAGCCTCGCCTTCTCGTCTCCCTCGCCAACCAGGGGGGAGCGCCCTGGAGGAAGCCATGAAACGACGCGCCACAGCACTGTGGGTCCTGATGCTTGCGATAGGGATCGGCGTTCCAGCGGCGGCGCAAACTTCTTCCCGGCCGGAACAAGGTGACCGCCACGAGCCTGGCCGACGTGCAGGGGCCCCTGAACAACCTGCCCAACGGTGGCGAGCTGCAGGTGCGCGGGCTGGTGGTGACCGACGCGAACGCGTTCAGCTCAGCGCCCTTCACCACGCTGGTCAGCACCGTGCAGACCAAGCCCGGCACGGAGGTGAAGCTCGTGGGAACGGTCGAGGGCACGCCGTTCGAAGCCAAGATCGAGCGTGGCGAGGTGAAGCTCCAGGGGTTGAGCTTCGCCAATCAAGCCGACTTCAACGCGTTCGTGACGAGGCTCGGAGCTCAGAACAATCTCCGCGAGCTCAGGGTTCAGGCCGTCGTCAACGGGACGCGGATGATTGCGAAGTTCGAGGACGGCCGCGTGCGCACCGAGGTGCGTGACGGCAATCGCGGCCCGGGCAGCGAGCACAGCGGCCGAGATCAGGCGCGGGGCGATCGCGACGACCGCTCGGGTCGCGGCGACCGCGGCGATCGGCCCGACCGGGTCGAGCGCAACGACCGAAGCGACCGCGTCGAGCGTGTCGAACGCACCGAACGCGCCGATCGACTCGACCGGCCGGAGCGGAGCGGCCGCCACTAGAGCCGGAATTTCTTGACATCCGCGGTGGTGGGCGGCGAGATTCGCCGTGTCACCATCGCGGCACAAGGAGCCCTGAGTGCCAGACCGCCGTGCTGCTCTGATTGCCGTCCTTCTTGGTCTCGTCTTCCTTCATCTCGCGTCTTCGGCGCCCGTCGGGGCTCAGGCACGGCCGAATCAGCCCTCGGCGCCTTCCATCGAAGACCGGCCCGTCATCGAGGCTCGGGCCGCAGAGCGCGAGCACTTCCAGCTCAAGATCGGCCCCTCGTACGACGAGGGTGACTTCGGGACGTCCCAGAAGACGCGGACCTTCTTCTTCCCGTTCACGCTGAGGTACCTGGGCGAGCGGTGGGACCTCGGCGTCACCACGTCGTTCGTCCGGCTCGACGCGCCCGGCAACGTCGTCATCGTCGACGGCCAGCCCCAGAACACGCAGGGGGCTGCCGGGGCGCGCGAGGTCAACTCGGGTTTCGGTGACATGATCCTCAAGGGCCGCTACTACGTCGTGGACGATCCCGGCCCCGACTCGTGGCTGCCGACGCTGGCGCCCTTCCTGAAGCTGAAGCTCCCGACCGCTGACGAGAACAAAGGGCTGGGCACCGGCGAGGTGGACTGGGGCTTCGGCCTCGAGTGGGACAAGACCTTCGGAGCGTTCTTCATTTACGGCGACGCGAGCTACACGTTCATGGGTGATCCGCCCGGTCAAGACTTTCACAATCGCCCAGGGGCGAGCGTCGGTGCCGGCTACCGTGTGACGCCCACCATCACCGTCAGCGCGCTGCTCGACTGGCGCCGTGCGATTTCCCGCGGCAACGATCCGCTCGAGCTGAACGGCATGGTCACCTTCAAGGTCTCGCGAACGATCTCCGTGACGCCGAACGTCTTCGTCGGGCTGACCAACGGCAGTCCCGACTGGGGCGGCGGCATCGAGCTGTCCTGGAAGTTCGGTCGCTGGTAAGCTCGTCGCGATTGGAGCAGACGGCTCAATACGCTCTGACCGGCAGTGTCGTCGCCAGCGCCCTCGGGGGCATCACCCTGTCGCTGCTGATCGTCGGCTACGGGTTCACCTCGGCCGACGACGAGACGCCTGATTCCGCACGGCGGCGTCTCTTCCTGATCCGCATCGGCCACGCTGCGGCTGCAGTCTGCTTCGCAGTCACGGCATTCCTCAGCGTGGTCGCCCTGACCTCACGCTCGGGCGTCGCTGACCGCTCGGTCTCGCAGGACGTCCGCGCCCTCGAAGGCCGTATCGGATCGATCGAGGCCAAGGTCCGTGATATTGCACGGTCCATCGATGCGGTGCTGGAGCGCGTGGACCACACCGACGCAGGAGCCGCCGGCCGCTCGTCGCCTCGCTGAACCATCCCGCCCGCTGGCTGGCGCTCGATTTGCTGTCATGCCTGGTGGGTCACGCGACGCATATGCATTCGATTGCGCATGTCCTGCTGTTCGGCAGCATGGTGGCCGCCGCGATCGGCGCGCTGACCTTCTGCCTCGTCCTCGCCGCCTTCGGCTTCACCCCGGCGGAAGGTCAACCCGACGAGGTGGCCCGCCGCGAGCGCTTCGCGCGGATCGGTCGGCTGGTGGCCGGCACGGGGTTCGGTCTCGCCGCGCTGTTAGGCGTCGTGGGCGTTGCGGCGTCGCCGTCCCGAGCACCGTCGCTCCAACCACAGCTCGAGGCGCTGCGTGGCCGCCTGGGTGACATGACGACGCGGCTCGGACACATCGCCGATCTGGCCGACCATCTGCGCGTTCACGTCGGCGACTGGATGCCGGCGCCCAGGCGTGCCGAGACTCCCACCGCGGCGATCGATCGCGGCGAGCGCAGCCACACCGATCGCGCTGCGATCACGCTGCCGGACCGCGCTCCCGTCTCGAACACGCCCGCGGCGTCGGCGCTCCCCGAGCGAGACGTGAGAACGACGGTGCGATCGGTGCTCCCCCACACGGTGACGAGTCGCGAGATTCGCGCGACGACGCCCGAGCCCTCGCCACCGAAGCAGCAGTCTCCCGCGTCGAACGGTGACGTCGCGAGCGCTCCCGCGCCAGCCCCTGACCGGCCGGTGACGCGCCCGGCGTCGCCACCCACGCCGTCTCGACAGGCGGTCGCCGAGCGGACGCCACAATTCGACGTCCCAGCCGTTTCCGCCATCTCACCGCCGTCGAGCCCCGCGGTGCCGGAGAGCCCGGTCGTCGACACGTCGGGCCCTCCGTTCGGACTGGGCGCGCCCCCTGGCGGTCGGCCGGCGAGTGTGAGTGTGGTGCCGCGAGGAGACGGTGTGCTGGGTGATGGAGACAACAAGCTCGAGCGCGGAGGATCGTCACCCGATCCTGACAAGCGTCAGGGCCCACGGCGCGAGTCCACGAGCGGACCGGCGGTTGTGGAGGCCGATCACTCCGAAAAGGGCGGGGGCGGGGACCGCCGCGACGAAGGACGAGGCCCGCGGATGGTGGATCGAGGTGCTCGGAGCGGGGCGCCGACGATCACGACTCGAGGCGTGACGCGGCTCGATCGTGCCGAGCCGGTGGATCGTCAAGACCGCGCCGGCCGTTCCGATCGGATCGATCGCGCCGAGAAAGTCGACAGGGTCGATCGGCCCGAGCGCGTCGAGAAAGTCGAGCGTGTCGAGAAAGTGGAGCGCGTCGAGCGCGTCGAGCGGCGCGAGCGCATCGACCGGCCCGAGCGGAGCGGCCGGCACTAACCCGTCATACGCTCCGGCCCTGACCAGGCTGGCGAGCGTTCACCATCACCGCCATGTTGCCGTAGGGATGCTTGTTGTCGAGCATCAACTGGTGACACAGCGGAATCTCGTCGAAGTCGTACGTCTTCGAGAGACACGGGTCGACCTTCCCGTCGGCGACCAGCTTCGTCACCGCGGCAGCCTGCTCGTCGTTGGAGAGGTGGCTGCCCTGGAAGCGCTTCTGCCGCATCCAGTGATAGCGGAGATCGAGCGTGACGTTGTAACCGGTCGTGCCGGCGCAGATCACGATCATCCCGCCCGTGGCGCAGACGAACTCCGACGTCGGCAGCGTCGACTCACCCGGATGCTCGAAGACGATCTTCGGGCTCACGCGATCGCCGAGCGCGTCCCAGATGGCCTTGCCGAAGCCGCGCGCTCCCTTGGCCCACTCGCCGTAGGCCTTGGCGTCACCGGTGTCCGGCATCTTCCCCCAGTGGGTGAACTGCGTGCGATTGACCACGCCGGCCGCGCCGTGATCCATGCAGAACTTGCGCTTGTCGTCGTCCGATACCACGGCGATCGGGCGCCCGCCGACCGCGCGCGTGATCTCGAGCGCCATGCTGCCGAGACCGCCGGCGGCGCCCCACACCAGCACGGCGTCACCCTTCTCGACGGTGTGCGGCGGCCAGCCCATGAGCATCCGGTACGCCGTCGAGGCGCAGAGGAGAAAGCACCCTGACTCTTCCCAGGTGAGGCGCCGGGGCTTCGCCACGCACTGGTGGGCCTGCGCTCGCGCGAACTGACAGAACGATCCGTAGTTCGTCTGGTAGCCCCAGATGCGCGTGGACTCGGCCAGCATCGGATCCTTGCCCGATTTCACCCACGGGTCGTCGGGCCGCCACCAGCCGCTGTGGACGACGACCTCGTCGCCGACCTTGACGTTGCGCACGTCCTTGCCGACCGCCCACACGATGCCCGAGCAGTCACTGCCTCCGGCGTGGAAGTCCTCGGGCTCACCGGCTTTCTGCCGCTCGGCGATGACGTCGAGCGGATAGCCGAGTGCCGCCCACACGTTGTTGTAGTTGATGCCGGAGGCCATCACGTAGACGAGCACCTCGTCGGGGCCGATCACCGGCGTGGTGATGACCTCCCGCTTCCAGGCGTCGCGAGGCGGGCCGAAGCGGCTCTGGCGCACGACGTAGGCGTACATCCGCGCCGGCACCTGGCCGAGCGGCGGGCGTTCTCCGAGGTCGTAGAGGTCTTTCATCCGTTGAATTCCTTTATGACCCGCGGCAGGCGCGGGTCGTCGAGGCCGGGCTGGTACGGCTGGTAGAACGAGGTGCGATCGAGGAGCCCGGCGTAGCGCTCGCGGATCTTCGCTCCGATCGTGTCCCACGTCCCCGTCACCGCGTACGTGTCGACCATCTCGTCGGTGATGAGCTTGGCCATGCCCACCCAGTCACCCTCGACCGACTTGCGATGGAGGCTCTTGGCCAGATCCTGCCAGCCGTGGCTGGCCAGCACCGGCTCGTACGTGCGGGTGGACGCGTAGAAGGCGATCTGCTGGCGCACGGCCTCGCGCGCATCGGCGCGCTCCTGCTCGGTGTCGCCGACGATCGTGAATGTCGACGTGACGTAGGAGAACTCGTGACGCTGGCGCCGGCCCGCCGCGAGTCCCTCCTCCACCGCCGGCTGGACGTACTCGCGCAGGTACTTCGGGCTGTTGAAGGGATGGACGTGCAGGCCGTCGCACACCTCGCCCGCGATCCGGCACATGAGCCGATTCACGCCGGCGATGTAGATGGGAATCGTCGGGTGTTCGATCGGCCCCGGGTCGAAGAACGGCGTCATGAGATCGAACCGATAGAACTGGCCGGCGAAGTTCAGCTTCGTTCTGTTCTGCCAGCAGTCCCAGATGGTCCTCAGCGCCAGGACGACCTCGCGCAGCCGCGGCCCCGGCGACTCGAACTTCACCGAGAAGCGGCGCTCGTTGTGGCCCTTGATCTGCGAACCGAGGCCGAGGCAGAAGCGGCCGTCGGACGCCTTCTGGAGGTCCCACGCGATGTGGGCGGTGATCATCGGGCTGCGTGGGAACGCGACCGCGATGGCGGTGCCGAGCTTGAGACGAGTGGTCGCGGTGGCGGCGATGGCCAGAGGCAGGAACGGATCGTGCTGGGTCTCGGCCGTCCACAGGCAGTCGAAGCCGAGCGCCTCCACCTTGCGGGAGTACGCCGGCACCGACTTGAGGTCGTGCGTGAGCATGTAGCAGTCGAGCTTCACGAGAGATCTCCCCGGCGCAGGCGCTCGAGCACGCCCTGCGCCTCGCGCACGATCGTCCCCACGACCTCGGCGGCGCCGGGCAGGTCGTGGATGAGCCCCGTGCTCTGGCCCGTCATCATCGGATAGTAATCGGGATCCTGGTTCTTGAGCGATGCCTGGTAGACGTCGCCGGCGGCGACCCGCTGGACGTGCGGCGGCAAGACGGGCGCGCCCGACGCGCGATACTCCTCGGTGAACCGGTTGCGCAACGCGCGCGCCCACAGGCCGCTGATCGTGTCGGTCAGCGTCGTGGCCGTGCTGTCGCTCTCCAGCACGCGCTTCTTGTAGATCTCGGCGGCCATGGACTCGCGGGTGGCGACGAAGCGGGTGCCGAGCAGGATGCCGCTGGCGCCGAGCGCGAGCGCGGCGACGAGGCCCCGGCCGTCGGCGATTCCACCCGCCGCCACCACCGGGACGCGGACCGCCTCCACCACTTGCGGGACCAGCACGATCGTGCCGACGCTGGCGCTCTCGGGCGACGCCGGCTTGCCGTCGACCGAGCGATGGCCGCCGGCCTCGCCGCCCTGAGCGACGATGACGTCGGCGCCGGCCGCCGCCATCGTGCGCGCGTCCTCCACGGTCGTCGCCATCGTCATGGCCTTGATCCCGCGCTCGTGGCAGCGCTCGATCATCGTCGCGTCGAAGCCGAGCGCCGACGAGAAGACGGCCGGCCGCTCCTCGAGGATCACCTCGAACGCCTCGGCGACCAGATCCGGGCCGCGGGGCGGACGCTCGACGACGGAGCGCGCTCCCAGCCGCGAACGGAACTGGTTCAGCACGCGCTGAGCCTGGTCCAGCGTGGCGTCAGGGATCGTCGCCGGATCGATGGGCGGGCGCAGGCCGCTGTGCAGCCACAGGTTCACGCCGAACGGCCGGTTGGTCAGCTCGCGCACCCGGCGCATCGCCTTCTGAAGATCGCCGGCGGGCACGTTCAGTCCGGCCAGGATTCCAAGGCCGCCCGCGCTGCACACCTCCGCCACCAGCTCGGGACCGGCCACGCCACCCATGCCCGACTGGAGGATCGGGTGCTCGATGCCGAGCAGCGAGCAGAGACGCGTCCGCAGGCTCATGACCTTCCTCCACGCTCGAGCTCGGCGATCGCCTGCTCGCGCAGGCGGCCGCGCTGCACCTTGTCCCCGTGGGGCCCGGGGGTGCGCGGGACGTCCTTCACGAAGCGGATCAGGCGGGGAATCTTGAACGAGGCGATCTTTCCCCGGCAGAAGTCGGCCAAAGCCGTCTCGGTCACGCGCGCGCCCTCCTTCACGATGACGTAAGCGGCGGCCGCCTCGTTGCTGCGAGCGTCGGGGATGCCGACGACGAAGGCCTGGTCCACGTCGGGATGCGACATCAGGAACGCCTCGATCTCGCCGGGCGACACCATGTGGTGGCTGATGCGCAGGACTTCCCGGAGCCGGCTCTTGAAGATGACGTGGCCGGCGTCGTTCACGACGCCGAGATCGCCCGACCTGAACCAGCCGTCGTCGGTGAATGCCTTCGCCGTCTCCTCGGGCTTCTCCCAGTAGCCGCGCGTGACGCGTGGACCGCGAAATTGCAGCTCGCCCTCTTCGCCGGCGCGGCAGCGCGCACCGGTCTCGGGGTGCGCGATGCGGACGTCGAGGCCGGGCACCGTGTGAATCCCGGGCACGGCGCGTAATGCTGCCGGCTCGTCGAGGTCGTGGACGAGCGCCATCGCGTTGACCTCGGTCATCCCGTACGGCTGGTAGGCGAGGGGAATGGCCATGCGCTCGACGACCGCCTCGAACATCCCGTGGCCGCCACCACCGACGGCGGCGAACGCGCCGGTGCGGAGCGATGAGCGATCGTAGCGATCGAGCTCGGGAGAGTCGAGGACGGCGCGCGCCATCTGATCGACACAGTTCCACACCGTGCACCGCTCGCGCTCCACCAGCCACAGCGCGCGGCCGGGGTCGAACACGTCCATGAGGACCACGCAGGCGCCGTGCGACCACGTGGAGAGCGGGATGTTGACGCCACCCCACGTGCCGGCCGCGGGCAACGCGTGCAGGACCCGGTCGTCGGGAGTGAGGCGCAGCACCTCGGCGACGTTCCACGCGTGGGGCACGCAGTTCTCGTGCGAGATCATCGCGCCCTTGGGAAACGACGTCGTCCCCGACGTGTACAGTAGCGTGAAGACGTCGTCGGCAGTCAGAGCGGGGCCGTGACCGGCCGTCGCCTCGTTCCCAGCGTCGAATACGTCACGCAGGCGAACGCAGCCGGGGTACTCGTCGTCGGCGTCCACGATCACGTGACGGAGATTCGGGAATCGGATGTCGTCGATCTCACCCGGGATCGCCTGCGCGAGGTTCGGCAGCACGTCGGCGAGCGTCTCGAAGTAATCGATCCCGCCGAGGTGATCGGTCAGCAGCAGCGCGCTCGCCCCGGACTGGCCGAGGATGTAGGTGAGCTCGTGACCGCGGTAGCGCGGATTCAAGGCGACGACCACGGCGCCGAGCCGCGCGCAGGCGAGCTGGGCGACGAACCACGCCGGCCGGTTGGGCAGCCAGATGCCCACCTTGTCGCCGCGGCGGATCCCGATGGCGGCCAGCCCTCGCGCCAGCCGACGCGAGCGGTCGCGGAGCTCGCCGAACGTCACGCGCTCGTCGGCGAAGACGATCGCCTCGCGGGCGGGATGTCGCACCGCGACCGCGTCGACGAGGTCCGCGGCGGTGGCGGTCTCGAATGGATTGCCGCCGATCACAGCCCGCTTACTTGACGCCGAGCAGCGTCGCGGCGTTCGTGTAGGCGACCTTCTCGGCCACGTCCGGCTTGAGCTCCCCGAGCACGCGCCGCGCCCACGTCATGAGGCGATCGAGCATGGCCGGCTCGAACAGCCGCGGCGCCCACACGTCGACGCCGAAGAGAAAGCGGTCAGGCATTTTCTCGATCAGCGCCTTCCAGGTCGGATCGATGGGACCGGTCTCCGTGGCCAGCGGAGGCTTGCGCTGGAAGTGCATGCCCGAGAGATCCACCATCAGATTCGGGTGGCGACCGAGCAGCGATTCGATGCGCGGCGGCGCCGATTCTCCCGCGTGGGCCAGGATGATCGTCGCGTCGGGCCGGGCCGTGAGCGCGCGGTCCAGGCGCTCGGTGGCGCGGACGTCGAGGTCGTCGTGGATCACGACGGGAAGCTTCCGCTTGGCGGCGATCTCGAGGAGCTTCTGGAACTCCGGCCCGCTCGGATCACGGTCGATCTTCCGCGAGAGCTGGCGGACGTGCACCTCGCCGAGCGCGCGCGCGCCGAGCCGGTCGATCTCGCTCTCGAGGCCGTCGACGGCGGCCGGCTCGGCGACTGGCGCGCCGGCGATCACGAGGTCGGGATATTTCTTCTGGGCGTCGGTGATCCACGCGGAGTCGTTCTTCTGAACGCCTCCCACGCCCAGCAGCAGCACCTTGCTGACGTTGTGGCGCTTGGCCGCCGCGGCGTAGGCGTTGATGGCGGTGGCGTTGGGGACGTGCGAATGTGCGTCGATCAAGGGCCCCGTGTACTGGGCGGCCACGGCCGACGGGAGCGCGAGCAGGACGAGCAGGACGAAGGCGAGCACCACGGTCAGATCACTCCTTCGCGTGCGAGCGCGCTGATCTCGGCCGACGAGAGGCCGAGCGCGCCGTACACGAGCTGGTTGTGAGCGCCGAGGGCCGGGCCCGCCCATGCGACGGCGGCCGGCGTGTCGGCGAGCCGCGGCGTCGGCGCGACCATCCTGACCGCGCCGAGTTCGGGGTCGGGCACGTCGAGCAGGATGCCGCGGGCGATCACGTGCGGGTCCTTGGCGATGTCGGCGATGTCGTAGATGGGACTGGCCGTCAGATCGCTCGCCTCGAAGAGCTGCTGCATCTCCGCGAGGGTGCGCGCGCCGATCGCCCCGGTCAGAGCCTCATCGACGAGGTCGTTGTTGGCGACCCGCGAATCGTTGGTGGCGAAGCGCGGATCGTCGAGGAGATGACCGAGGCCGAGGTTCTTGAAGAGCGCGGCGGCCGACGCCGGCGTGGACGCCGAGAGCGCGACCCACTTGCCGTCGCGCGTCCGATAGGTGCCGCGCGGGCTCGCGTTGTCGCTGCGGTTGCCCTGGCGCGTGCGCACGGTACCGTCGATCGCGTGGCGCGCCGCGTCTGGGCCGAGCAGCGCGAGCAGCGGCTCGTAGAGCGAGATGTCGACGACCTGGCCAACGCCGGAGACCTGATCACGGTGACGAAGCGCCGCCAGCACGGCGGACGCGCCCGCCAGGGCCGCCACCATGTCGGCCATCGGGAACGACGGCAGCGTCGGCGGGCCCTCGGCCTGACCGGTGGTGATGGCGAACCCGCTCATGGCTTCCACCATCGTGCCGAAGCCGGGCCGATCGCGATACGGACCGTCCTGGCCCCAACCCGAGACGCGAGCGACGATGAGCCGCCGATTGAGGCCGAGCAGGACGTCGGGGCCCAGGCCCCACTTCTCCAGCGTGCCGGGGACGAAATTCTCGATGAAGACGTCGGCGTCGCGGATGAGGCGCTTCAGCAGATCCTGGCCTCGCGGGTTCGTGAGGTTGAGCGTCACCGACCGCTTGCCGCGCGCGTAGACCTTCCACCAGAGCTGGCCGCGGTCGCCCAGCCACGTGCGCAGCGGATCGCCGCCACGCGGGTTCTCGACCTTGACGACGTCGGCGCCGTGATCGGCGAGCACCGTGGCCAGCACGCCACCGGCGATGAGCCGCGAGCAGTCGATGACCCGCAGGCCCTCGAGCGCGCGGCTCACTTCGCGGCCTTCTTGATGTGAGCGGCCAGCGCCTCCATGACCCGGGCCAGCGCTTCCTTTTCGGTGCGGCCGGTGGCGCTCACCTGGTACTCGATGGCGGTCGCCAGCCACTGGCCGGTGTCGTCCTGGGCGACCTCGACCTCGAATTTCATGCTCGTGTCAGTGGCTCTTCGAAAGTGTCGGGTGGCCGGCCGCTGCGTCGGCGATCGTGTGGTCGTTCTCGGCGGGGACGGCGCCGCTGACACCGACGGCGCCGACGACGTGGCCGTGCTCCACGATCGGCACGCCGCCCTTGCCGAAGACGAAGCGATAGTCGCCGAGCGTGGCCACGTTGTCGGCGAAGAGCATGCGCTTGCTGAAGCGCTCCTCGAGGTCGAGCGTGGTGGCCTGAAAGCCAGCCGCGGCGTTGGCCTTGGCCCGCGCGATTTCGGGCGTGACCCAGAGCGCGCCGTCCATCCGCTCACAGATCACCAGGTGCCCGCTCTCGTCGACGATCGCGATGGCCACGTTGAAGCCGAGCGCGTGGGCCTTGGCGATGCCCCGCTCGATGCACTCGCGCGCGTGCTTCAGCGTCAGGGGCACTCGACGAAGACCTCGTCGGCCTCGATGCGAACGGGATAGGTCGGGACACGAGCGCCGCGACCCGGGAAGACGCATTCGCCGGTGCGGACGTCGTACATCCAGCCGTGCCAGGGACAGGCGAGCCGCGCGCCCGTGAGCCTGCCGCCGGAGAGCGGGCCGCCCTTGTGGGCGCAGGTGTCGCCGCACGCGAACACCTGATCGCCCACGCGAGCGAGGACGATCGCGGCGCCCGCTGCCTCCGCGCGCACTGGCTGACCCGGGGCGAGGTCGGCCAGGCTCGCCACGCGGACCTCGGCCATCAGCTCACGCGTCCTCTTTGAGGATCGATCATGTGTCCTCCTTGAGGACATGGGCGCGATGGAGTCCCGTCATGTACTGCCAGCGCATCTCCGTCGCCTGACGGACGGCGTCCACGGCGCGCTCACGCTGCTCGGCAGTCTTCGAGTACGTCTCGACGATCTCGTACCCGCGCTCACCGTGAACCTCGTCGGCCTCGATGTGCACCGCGAAGAACTCGATCTCGTGATCGCTGAAGCCGTAGAGCGGCTTGAGTGGCGGCAGGTTGCGACGATAGATGCCCGGCACCTGAGACTCGAGGCCGACCAGGAGCCCGGCCGCGGCTTCGGTGAACGGCTTGTGGGCCATCTCGTAGCACCAGGCGGTCAGCGCGCGCGTGGTCGGGAGCTGGACCGTGCGCTCCACCTCGGCCCGGCCCACGCCACACGCCTCGGCGAAGCGGATGAGGAGATCGACGTGCTTCACGCCGGATTCCTCCTCGACGATGTTCTCCAGCAGGAAGTCACGCGCGTCGGGGTACGGACATTCCGCGTAGACGGCGGCACACCAGCGCGGGAACTGCGAGACGTACTGGTAGTGCTGGGCCGCCCAGGCGCCGAGCTGAGGCCGCGTGAGCTCGCCCTTCACCCACTTCTCCGTGAACGGGTTCATGCGGCTGTGGCGGGCGTTGACGGCGGCTTCCAGTTGCTGGCGGAACGCGCTCGCTGGGCTCATGGCGCTCACCTCGGCGCAGTGCTGGCGCGATTATACGACCGGGTCGAGCGATCAGGCGGGGCGGACGACGTCGCCGACGCGGATCAGGCCTTCGGTCAGGATCTGGGCGCGCAGCCCGCCGCGGTGGAGGAGGCCGCTCATCAGCCGAGGCCGTGCGGTGAGGCCTTCGAGGTACTGGCACGGCTCGCAGAGACGCGTGCCGCGCATGCGCACCGTGCCGACCTGGAACGTGCGGTCCACGAGGTGATTGAGCGGAACACCGGAGGTCGCGATGTTGCGCCGGGTCTCGGCCGCCGTGAGCTTGATACCCAGGCGCTCACCGGCGGCGTTGACAATGCCGTGCTCGAGCGCCTCGACCGACTCCATCTCGATCAATGTGACCTCGCGGCCGCCGGCGCTCGGACGCGCCGAGTAGTGGCCGGTGCCGAGCGCGTAGCGGTCACCGTCGAGCCCGCGGCCCGGAAGCGCGCGGACTTCCGCGAGCGTGACCATCGGTGCCGACGCCGCCGGCGCGATGTGGATCGAAAGCACGCTGCCCTGCCACATGGCGCGAAGTATATACGCTATGATCCGGCGCCATGAGGCCGTTCCGGGCCGAGCACATCGGCAGCCTCCTCCGGCCTGCGGCCCTGCTGGCGGCCCGCCGCGAATTCGACGGCGGCAGTCTTTCCGCTCAGGCCCTTCGCGACACCGAGGATCGCTTCATCCGGGACGCGGTGGCTCTCCAGGAGCGCGTCGGCCTCGAGGTCATCACCGACGGCGAGTATCGCCGCGTCATCTACTTCGGACATTTCCCGGCCGCGGTGAGCGGCTTCACCGAGATGGACGCCGAGATCACCTTCCAGGACGCGCGGGGCGGCGCGATGACGTATCGCACGCCCGTGGTGACCGGGAAGCTCGCGCGGAGGCACGGCATCGCCACCGACGAGTTCGAGTTCGTGCGCGGCCTGACGACGCGCACGCCGAAGGTCACCCTGCCGAGCCCCTGCTCGCAGCACGCGTTTCGGTGGCGTGAGGGCGTCTCCGAGCGCGCATATCCCGACGTGGAGGAGTTCTTCGCGGACGTCGCCGGCATCTACCGCGACGAGCTGGCGGATCTCGGCGCGCGCGGGGCGACCTACGTCCAGCTCGACGACGTCTCGTTCCCGCTGCTGTGTGACGCGAAGTTCCGCGACGGGTTCCGGCGGCGCGGCCACGATCCCGACGCGATGGTGGGCCGCTACGTGAGCCTCGTCAACGATGCGCTCCGCGACCGGCCCGCCGGCATGACGGTCGGCATCCACCTCTGCCGCGGGAACAACCAGGGCAAGTGGATCGGCGAGGGTGGCTACGACGCCGTGGCCGAGCGGATTTTCACCGGGCTCGCCGTCGATGCGTTCTTCCTCGAGTACGATTCGCCGCGCGCCGGGAGCTTCGCACCGTTGCGCTTCGTGCCCAGGGATCGCCACGTCGTGCTCGGCCTGGTCACGAGCAAGACGCCCGCCCTCGAATCGGCCGACGCGCTCGCCAAGCGCATCGACGAGGCCAGCCGGCTGATCGACGTTGCGCGGCTGTCGCTGAGCCCGCAGTGCGGCTTCGCCAGCACGGCGCCCGGCAATCCGCTGACGCCGGCCGACCAGGAAGCCAAGCTCCGCCTCGTCGTCGAGACGGCGCGACGCGTCTGGGGCTCGTGATGGCCGGTGAGCTCGCCCGCTACCAGTCCTTCATGGACGTGGTCCGCCATCGCATGACCAACCGCGCCTTCGCCTCCTCCGAGATCCCGCGCGACCACTTCGAGCTGATCCTGGAGGCGGCGCGTCACGCGCCGTCGGGCGCCAACGCCCAGCCCTGGCACTACGTCGTCGTGACCGACCCCGCGGTGAAGCGGGTGATCGGCCAGGCCTTCGTCGACGAGCAGCAGCGGCGCGCCCGGCTGCACATGGGCTTTCCCACGCCGAACTACCACGGCGTGACGACGGCCCCGGGGCTCATCGTGATCGTGGCTGACTTCCGCTTCATCCGTGCCTTCCCGGTGCTCAACGACGACTCGGAGTTGGACCGCCTCTACAAGAAGAACGCCGAGCGCATCCTGCTCCAGTCGGTGGCCGCGTCCACCATGTGCGCCCACCTGGCCGCGGCCGCCCTCGGCTACGCGGTGTGGTGGATCACCGCCATCGGCCAGGAGGAGATCCAGCAGAGGATCAAGCCGCTGCTCGGGGTGCCCGACGAGCTGGCCATCATCGACGTCATGTGCTTCGGGCCGCCGCTCAAGCCCTCCTACAAGCGGTGGAAGAAGCGGCTCGACCAGATCATGAGCTGGGATCGCTTCGCTCCCGAGCACTTCATGACCGACGCCGACATCGACGAGTGGATCAAGACCACGCGGCACAAGGTCATGTACCGCGACGAGTCGAAGATCGACTGATCACTCCACGCCAGGGTGACGCTGCAACGCGCCACCCTGTTTGCTTCCGCCACCTCCCCAATTGGGTACTGAATCACCCACCGGGGGTTCCGACCGGGCCGTCCGTGCACCGTGTATGCCGTGGCACGTCCGTTGATACGAACAAGATCATGCTCGCGCGGCTCTGCACGATCGCCAGCCGCACTGCCCGAGAGGCCTCTGCGTTGAGCCGCACCGTGTCCACGACGCTGGTGGCGATCGTGCTCTTGCCGGGCTGCGATCCGGCGATGCTCGTCCAGGGCGCCGTCTTCACGCTCCGGCGGTCGGTGCGGAGCCGGGTGATCAGACGCGTGCACGCCTCGCTCGGCTCTTTCACTCGAATGGCCGGGCCGCCGTCCTGTCCCCGAGCCATTCGATCCACCGCCCGTGCGGATCAGAGAAGGCGAGACGCCGCGTAGTGACGTTGGCGCCAGCCCAGGACGTGAGCTCCACGAGGGGATGGATCCCCGTGAGCCACTCCGCCGAGAGACGATAGAGTGGGAGATCGCGGCTTGACTCGCTCAGGACGGCGGTGAGGGCAGCCCGACGCCCCTCGGTCATCTGATTGAGAGTGTGGGTGTGGGTCACGCACACGGCGGCGTCGCGACGAGCCTCACGCAGGAGATCGGGCAGGCAGGCCAGCGCATCCCCGCGGACGACCCGCGGGGGAGTCCTCTGCGCGAGCGCCAGCGCGCTCGCCAGGAGCGCCGCCCGCTCTCGGTGCTCCGGCCACACCAGCGCCCGTAGCCACGAGGTCTGATCCTCGTCGCGCACGTCGATCGGCACGAGATCGACGCCGACGCGGCCCACCACGGCAGGCGCTCGCTCCGGCAAGCGTGGACGACGATCGCCGCGAAACGCGCTCCGGATCACCACCGTGGCGTCCGACGGGCCGCAGGACGCGTCGCCCTCGTACTCGTAGCGGTACTGGTCCCACATCAAGTTCAGGCCCGCGCTGGCGCCCAGCTCGATGATGACGAGCGGACGGCGACTCCACTCGGCCACGAGCGCAAAGGCGGGATAGAGATACGCGCAGCGACCGACCTCGTTGGTTTGCACGCGTCCGGTTCTGAGCAGGCGTTCGATCGCTGGCCGCCGATCGAGACAGAAGGCCCTGAACGACGGGAACGCCTCGTCCGGCGGTCGTGGTGTCGCGGTCAGGGTCGGATAGAACTCCGCGAGACGGTCGCTCGGGCCGGCCAGCAGGAGGTAGTGCACGGCGGCGAAGAAGAGATTGGGGACAGGTTGGCCGGCGGGCGCCGCTCCGGCGATCGACCGAGCTCGGCATCGTCGGCAGTGGTAAGCGCGAGCGCCTCGTAGAGCGGCGACGAGCCACCGCACTCGCGCTCGGCGAAGCGACGAAACGTCTCGGCCAGGTGGTCCAGCGGGTCGCTCAGGCGAAGCGCCAGGCGACGATCCGCTCGACGGCGATGACGATGACGGGCCCATCGCCGGCGGCCAGTCCCAACGCCAGATACTGCGGATACTTCGCGAGCAACAGGTCGATCGCGCGCTCGCGCAGCGGCCCCGCCTCGACGATCTCGGCACGGCCCTCCACGATCACGTAGCAGAGGCGCGTCCAGTCCTCGTCGTACTGGTCGACGACGACCGACACCTGCGGATTCTCCCTGATGTTCCTCAACCGGCGGAGCTGGCGAGTGCGCTTGGGCTTGGCGTCGATGGCCGAGTAGAGGCGCTGGCCGTCGGCGTCGAGCGCGTAACACACCGGCACGACGAGTGGGCGACCGTCGGCGTCGGCCGTCGCCAGGCGGCCGACCCGGGCCTCGCGCAGGAGCGCGAGCGCCCAGGCCGGCGCGTCACTGGCCACTAGAGGAGCTTGGCGTACTGGTCGAGCAGCGGCAGGATCTTGTCGCGTCCTTCGGACGGCAGCCGGAGGATCGACCGGGTCACCCCAGCGGCAGCAAAGCGATCGAGCACCGCACGATCGGCGGGCGCCGCGAACGCGGAGACGGAGATCGTCTTCATGTCGCGTCCGGCCTTGGCCGCGCGCTGCTTGAGATCGCCGAGCGCCGTGAGCACCAGCTCGGGATTGCGGCCGCGCGGGAACCAGCCGTTGCACAGGTCGACCACGCGCTGCAGCGTGTTCGGGCCCTCGCCGCCCAGCAGGATCGGCGGGTGCGGCTTCTGGGCTGGCTTGGGCCAGCACCAGCTCGGGTCGAAGTTCACGAACTCACCGTGGAACTCGGCCACGTCCTTGGTCCAGATCTCCTTCACGGCCCGGATCTGCTCGCGCAGCTTCTTGAAGCGCGTCTTGAAAACGGTGCCGTGGTGCTCCATCTCCTCGGCGTTCCAGCCGGCCCCGATCCCGAACTGGAATCGTCCGCCTGACATTAAATCCAGGCTGGCCACCGACTTGGCCGTGGTGATCGTGTCGCGCTCGATGATCAGGCAGATGCCGGTGCCGATCTTCAGGCGCGTGGTCACGGCGGCCGCATAGGCGAGGGACACGAACGGATCGTGTGTGTGCTTGTATTCCTCGGGCAGCTCGCCGCCCGTGGCGAACGGGCTGCGCCGGCTCGTCGGGATGTGGGTGTGCTCGGGCACGAACAGCGACTCGAAGCGGCGGGCCTCCAGCTCTCGGGCCAGCTCGTCGAGGCGCATCGAGTATTCGGTCGCGAAGATGAAGACGCCGATGTCCATGGTGACTCCTCTCGGTGGTTAGGTGCCGCTCGGTGACAGCGAGAAGTGGGTGTGGGTCGCGAGCCAGCGGCCTTCGCGACGGGTGAAGACGATCGTCAGCCGGCCGGGCCGATGGAAGGTCGATCCGTCGGCCCGCGTCCCGCGCGAGTGCCACGGCGCCGCCACCCACGCGCGGTCGCCCAGCACCGCGCCGCGCGCGGCCTCGGCCGGAATCGTGAAGTCCTTGATGGTGGGCCAGATGTGGCGCCACTGCTGCTCCATCACGTGGTCGATGCCCTCGACCATCTCGGCCCGCGTGCCGAACGCGAGCATCTCGGGCGCGCACATCGCCCGCCCGGCCGCGAAATCGGCGGCGCGTACCGCCGCCTGCCACTCGCGCAGCCAGGCCCGGATCGGCTCGAGGTCGTCGCGGTCGAGCGCGTTCGAGATCTCGACGAGATTCCGGTCGGGATCACGCACGTAAATGGACTCGATGGGGCCGAGCGCGCCCGTCTTCTTCACCGGGCCTTCCTCGATGGTGACGCCGAGCGCGCGCAGGTGGTTGATCCACTCGGCGAGCGGCCGGTCGCTCAGAAAGCACAGATCGCCCGAGCCGGGCGTCGGCCGCGCCGCATTGGGCTTGTACTCCTTACCCACCTCGTGGAGGTTGATCTTCTGCTGGCCGAAGCGCAGCGCGGTGCGCCCGGCGCCGAAGGTGACGACCTCCATGCCGAGTGCCCGCGTGTAGAACCCGCACGTGGTCGCGATGTCCTGGACGGTGAGCACGAAGTGGTCGAGGCGCTGGAGGGTCACGAGAAGATGCTCTCGGGCAGGAACGCCGACACGATCCAGTTGGGCGCGTCCACGATCTCGCTGATCTTGAGATCCACGGCCACGCTGCACACGGCGTACGCCTCTTCACGGCTGAGCCCGCGCGCGGATACGAGGTGGTCGATCATGTAACGAATCGATTGCTGGGCGGCCGGGAAGAGCTCGGGGCCGTGCGCCGTGGTCACGAAGTGGGGCCCGACGTTCGTTTTGGCGCCGACGGGGCCACGAGTGCGGAACTGAGGCTCGTGCAGTCGCCGGCCGGAGGTCACGTCGAAGCGCATCGTGATCTGAGCCGTCATCTCGACCGCGGTGACGCAGACCTCGCCGTCGCCCTGAGCGCCGTGCGCATCACCGATGCTGAACAGTGCGCCCTCGGTCCACACGGGCAACCAGAGCGTGGTCCCGGAGGTGAGCTGCTTGATGTCCATGTTGCCGCCGTTCTTCCGGGGCGGCATCGTGCTGTGACCACCCGGTTGATCGAGCGCGACCCCCATGACGCCGGGGAAGGGATCGAGCGGCACGGCGATACCGTGGCCCATCCGCGCGTGGGTGCCGTCGGAGAGATCCCACACCTGGAGGAACGACTTCGGGAAGTCCTCTTCAGGGAGCAGGCCGCGGCCCGGGCGGATGTGGGTCCAGCCGAAATCCTCACGCGGTTTCACCTCGAGGATCTCGACCGCGAGCGTGTCGCCGGGACGAGCGCCCCGGACCTTGACCGGTCCCGTGAGCGGGTGGCCGCGGAACGGCCCCTTCGCCTCGGCGTCGGCCGACGTCGACCGCTTCGTGTAGTAGCCGTCGGCGGCGTCGCGCGTGTCGAACACCACGGTGTCGCCGGGCTCGATCTCGAGGCGGGGCGGGATCGCGTTGTTCCACTCGTAGTGGACCTGTCCGGCATCGAGCCGGTGCGTGCGTGCCATGTCAGGGGACCTCCATCCGCTTGTGGATGCGATGGCCGCGGGCGTGATCGATCGAGAGCGCTCCGCCGCCGGTCATCACGAGGGCGAGCGTCCCGACCAGGATGAGTAGCGAGTACTCGTAGCCGCTGACGACCGGGAGTCCGGAGGCCGGTTCGGTGAGCGTGCCGTGCAGGAAAAAACCCTGGGGCCAGCGAAAGAGGAACAGGCCACCGGCCGTGATCGGCACCTGACCGAGCGCCGCCCACGGGGTGAGAAAGCCGACGATGAGCAGCGCGCCGCCGATCTGATGCGCGGCGATCGTGTACCAGGCGAGGAGGGTGGCGATACCGGGCGGATTGCCGACGCGCACCATCAGGTCGGTCAGGTCACGGGGACCGATGATCGCCCACGCGTACCAGCCGTGCATGACGAAGATCACGCCCAGCATCATGCGCAGCAGCGCCACGCCCCACGCCGGATGGTCGCCCATCGGCGATCAGGCCAGCTCGTTCCACGCGACCATGCCGGTGCCGCTGCGCCAGGCCACCGCCGGCATGTAGGCCAGCACGTCGGCGGGGCCGCGCGTGAACGCCATGACGAGGACCCAGGCGTTCAGCTCGGCGGTGCCGCCGGAGCCGGCCTCCTCCATCTTCTCGAGCGTGCACTCGCGCAGCAGCGCTTCGTGGTCGCCGCGCTTGAGCAGATCGAGGAACCAGAGATCGAACGCCTCGTCCACCCAGAAATAGCGCGGCCCGCCCGGCTCGTGGCTGAGCCCGCCCGTCGCCACGACCGCGACGCGCTCGTTGCCGGGAAACGCCTTCACCACGTCGCGCAGGATCGCGCCGACCTGATACGAGCGCTCGGGCGTCGGCACCGGCGGCACCGTGCAATTCATCGTGACCGGCACGAGCGGGATCGTGCCTTCCGGATTCAGGAAGTGCATCGGGACCGAGATGCCGTCGTCGAACTCCATCGTGCGTAAGTAAGCGAGGGCCAGCCGCCGGCGCACGCTCTCGTTGACGATGAAGCGCGCGAGCTCCGGATGGCCGGGGATGCGGTACTTCGTCGCCATGCCGAGCCACTCGTCGTACCAGTCGGCGGGGCCGAGGTGCTCGGCGCCGATGCCGACCGTGTACTCCGGCGTGTTGTTGATCGGCCAGTTGAGCAGATGGTCGTTGCTGAACGCGACGATGACGTCGGGCCGGGCGGCGATGAGCCGCTCGCGCATCTCGGCCGTGGCCCTCAGCGCGTGCTTCTGCTGCTCCTCGGGCGCGCGCTCGAACCAGCCGGTGAGCCCGGGCGAGTGCGTCATGGCCATGGCGGCGACGATCTGCGCCATCGCTCAGCGCCCGGCGCGCCGCTCGCGCTGCTCGGCTTCGGCCAGCGCCCGGGCCGCCTCTTCGGGGTAGGCGAGCTTGTAGGCCTCCAGCGCCGGGTGGTTGTTCGTGTTCATCGACGCGCCGTAGAAGAGGCGCAGGATCTGCGGCACGTAATATTGATGGACGCCCATCTCGTGGAGGCGCCGCACGTCTTTGTCGCGGAGCGCCTCGTACTCCGCGCGTGAGAGACCGAACTCGCGGGCGATGCCTTCGAGGTCCGTGTTCCAGCGCTCACGCAGCCGGGCGTCGCGGCGGATGTAGAACATCATCTCGTTCAGCGGCAGCGTCTTGTCCGTGCGGTCGACGTGACCCACTACTTGAGCACCCTGGGATTGCACTTGAGGAACATGATCACGCAGCGCTCCGACTGCAGATTGCGCACGTCGTGGGGCACGTTGGCCGGGAACTTGATGATGGCGCCGGCCGGCACGACGTATTCCTCGCCGGCCACGCTCATGTTGGCGGTGCCCTGCAGCACGAAGATCGCCTCTTCCTCCTTGGGGTGATGGTGCATGACCGTCGACTGGCCGGGCTCGTAACAGGCGATCTCCGACCAGAGCTGATCGGTCTTGAAGAGCATCTTGCGCACGCGCTTGTCGGCGGCGAAGTCCTTGATCGCGTGGAGGTCAAAGACCTGCGCGACGCCGGTGGTGGTCGGGACCGCGGATTCGTCGTCCATCGGATCTCCCCGGATGGAGGGCTAGTGTACCCCGCCTTTGACGGCCGCGACGACGACGTCGAGATGCGTGTCGGGAAGATCGAGCGGCAGCACGCACCCCGGCGCGACGATGAGCCCCGCGCCCTCCGTCTGACGAATCGCGTCCCTCACCTCGGCCACGATCGCGTCGCGTGGTCCGTGGCGCAGCGTTCCCCATTCGGCGAGGCCGCCGACCACGGCGCCGCCGCGACGCGCCTTGGCGTCGGCGAGCGACGGCTTGGTACGGCGGTCGTGCCAGTTGAGCGCGTGAGCGGGCAGCCCGCTGACGGCGTCGAAGTAAATGTCGCTGCCGTGCACGTGGAGGATCGTGAACGACGAGCGCGACCGCAGCGCTTCGAGCATGCGCGTCATCCACGGCGCGTCCCAGGTGGCGTACTCCTCGGCGGTGCACGCTTCCGGCGTGGCCGTCTGAGTCGCGAAGAAGAGTCCGTCGGCGCCGGCGTCGAGGGCGGCCAGCGCGTGGCGCGTCGCCGTCTCCTGAATCGCGCTCAGCGCCGGCCCGACCGCGGCCGGTGCCGCCTTCAGATCCTCGCGCAGCCGATCGCCAGCGAGCTTGCGCGCGATGGTCAGAGGCGAGAACACCGTGTGGAGCACGGGCGCGTCGTCGTCGCGGCCGCGCGCGATCAGGCGCACCGCCTCCAGCTCACGGCCGAACGCGCCGCGGCCGGGATCGAGCGGGCGGATCCGCTCCCAGTCAGCGGCCGTCGTGACGGCGTGTTCGGTGCACCGCTTGGCGCCGTTCGGCGAGCCCGTGTAGGCGACACGGCAGCCCCAGTCCTCCACGCAGTAGACGCCGCTCGACATCACCTTGATGAGGTCGAGGTCGAAGCGCCGGTGGAACGCGAGCATCGCGTCGGCCAGCAAGTTGGGATCGTGATCACAGTCCGGGACGTGACGCCAGAAGGCGACCGCCGGTCGATCCACAGGCCGCCGCGCGAGCGTGGCGACGATCCGCTCACGTTTCGTCATCGGCCCGTGATTATATGCCGGTGGGCGATCCGGTGTATCGCCGGGCTTCCGCTTGACTTCTGCGCTCGGCAGTCTGACAGTAGCCGCGCCGTGTTCAGCTCAGTTCGTACGCCACGCGTTTACGAGCACATCGTCGAGCAGATCGAAGCGGCGATCTTCGAACGACGGCTGGGGTGCGGTGATCGCTTGCCCCCCGAGCGCGAGCTGGTGCGTCAATTCCGGGCCAGCCGCGTGGCCGTTCGCGAGGCGCTGCGCACCCTCGAGCATCGTGGCCTGATCGACGTGCGCCACGGCTCGAGTGGCGGCCACTTCGTGCGCGCGGTCGACGTCGGCCTCCTCCGCCGCGACTTCACCACGCTGCTCCGGCTCGGCCGGGTCGGGGTCTCCGAGCTCATCGAGGCGCGGCTGTTCATCGAGCCGGAGGTCGCGCGGCTGGCCGCGCGGCGCGCGAGCGAGGAGGACGTGAAGACGCTCCGCGGCGCTCTCGAGGAGCGCGCCGACGTCGTCCGCGACGGTGTCCACCCGCGCCTGCACGACATCGCCTTCCACCGTCTCGTGGGCGGCGCGGCCAGGAACCCGGTGCATTCGCTGCTCGTCGATACGGTCATGGATCTGGAGTTCGACGCCGTCGGGCCGCAGCCCGCGCTCACCGCCGACGACAGCGCCCAGGTGGCGGCCGCCCATCGCGAGATCTTCGAGGCGATCCTCAAGCATCAGCCCGAGCGGGCAGGCGAGGCCATGGAAGCCCACATCATGGACGTGCAGCGGCGTCTGGCACGCCGGGAGCGCCGGACGTCATAAGGGCCGCGTTCCGATGAACGTGAAGCCCTTCGGCGGATACCGCTACGCCGAGGCGACCGGCGCCGACGTCTCCGCGGTCGTCGCTCCGCCATACGATCAGATCGACGCCCCGACCCAGGACACGCTCCTCGCGATGAGCCCGCACAACGTCGTGCGGATCACCTTGCCGCGCGACGAGCCCGACGTCGATCGCTATCAGGGGGCGCGGCACGTGCTCGACGCCTGGCTCACCCAGCGCGTGTGGGCCGCCGACGACCGTCCGGCCATCTATCCCTATCAGCAGACGTACACGATCGGCGGCAAGACCATCACCCGCAGCTCGTTCATCGCGCTCGGTGAAGTGAGCGAGTACGCCCGGGGCGTCGTCCTGCCTCACGAACGGACTCACAGCGGCCCGAAGAAGGATCGCATGCAGCTCCTGGAGGCGACCGGGGCCGATGCCGGTCTGCTCTTCATACTGGTGAGCGATCCCGATCGGGCCATCCTCGTCGCGACGGCGCCGACGGGCGAGCCCATCGCCGAGGCCCGCGACCTCAAGGGCGAGCTCCATCGTCTGTGGCGCATCACCGATGACGCGGCGATCGCGACGATCCGACGGCTGATGGCGCCCAAGCCCGTGATCATCGCCGACGGCCACCACCGGTACGAGACGGCGGTGGCGTTCGCGAAGAACCATCCGGGCGCCACCGACAAGATGATGGCGTTCTGCACGCTGGAGGCGCCGGGGCTGACGATCCTGGCCAACCATCGACTCGTCCACGGCGTGCCCGGATTCTCGCTCGACAAGTTGGCGACGGCGGCCCGCGCCTGGTTCGACGTGGCGCCCTTCGGCGGCGATCCCACGACGATGACGCCGACGTCCCGCACGATCGGCGTGGTGGCGGGGGGCAAGGCGATGGTGTTCCGGTTGCGCGACGACGCCGCTCGCACGATCGCGTGGCCGGCCCGGACGAGCCGGGCGTGGCGCGAGCTGTCCGTCTCCGTCCTCCACGAGGCCCTGCTCAAGCCGTTGCTCGGCATCACCGACGACAAGCTCGACGCCCGCACCCACGTGGACTACACCGCCGACCAGGCGGCCGCCGTGCGCGCCGCCCGCGAGGGCCGCTGTCAGGTCGCATTCCTGATCGCGCCGACGACCGGCGCCGAGCTGTCGGCCGTCGTGAACGCGGGTGAGCTCATGCCTCAGAAATCGACGCACTTCTATCCGAAGATGCTGGACGGGCTCGTGTGGCATCGCCTGGACGGCGTCTGACGCGACGTCGACGCGACGGGAGAACCTGATGGCCGACCATGGACTGCCCGGACTCGCCCGCGGACTCACCAACTACGGCGATCGCGACTTCGCGCTCTACCTGCGGCGGTCGTTCGCGCGGTCGATGGGCTACTCGACCCGGGCGCTGGCGCGGCCAATCGTGGGCATCGCGGATTCGGCGAGCGGCTTCAACAACTGCCACCGCCACTTCCCCGAGCTCATCGAGGCCGTCAAGCGCGGCGTGCTCGCCGCCGGCGGGACGCCGATCACGTTTCCGACGATCTCGCTGGGCGAGGTCTTTCTCGACCCGACGAGCATGCTGTACCGCAACCTCATGTCGATGGACGTCGAGGAGATGGTGCGCGCGCAGCCGATGGACGCGGCCGTGCTCGTCGGCGGCTGCGACAAGACGGTCCCCGCCCAGTTGATGGGCGCCGCATCGGCGGGCGTTCCGGCGATTCAGCTCCTGGCCGGGCCGATGATGACGGGACGCCACGAGGGTGAGCGGCTCGGCGCGTGCACCGACTGCCGCCGCTTCTGGGGTCAGTACCGCGCCGGCAAGCTGACGCCGCAGCAGATCGACGGGATCGAAGGTCGGCTCGCGACGACGGCGGGGACGTGCGCGGTGATGGGCACGGCGAGCACGATGGCGTGCATCACCGAAGCGCTCGGCATGGCGCTGCCGGGGACGGCGGCCATTCCGGCGGTTCACGCCGACCGGCTACGCGCGGCCGAGGCGACCGGCGAGGCGGCCGTGGCGCTGGCCCACTCGCGACTGACGCCCGACCGCATCGTCACTGCGCACGCGATCGAGAACGCGCTGCGCGTGCTGCTCTGCATCGGAGGCTCGACCAACGCGATCGTCCACCTCACGGCGATCGCCGGGCGGCTCGGCATTCCGATCTCGCTCGAGACGGTCAACCGCCTCAGCGACGACACGCCGGTGCTGGTCGATCTGAAGCCCTCCGGCCAGCACTACATGGAGGACTTCTTCGCCGCGGGCGGTATGGGTGGCGTTCTCCGCGAGCTGAAGCCCAAGCTCCATCTCGACTGCGTGACGGTCACCGGGCAGAAGCTCGGCGATCGGTTGAACGGCGACGGCGCCTGGGTGGATCGCCAGGTGATCCGAAGCGCGGCCGAACCCTTCCAGCCGGTCGGCGGGCTCGTCGCGCTCTTCGGCTCGCTGGCGCCTCGGGGTGCCATCCTGAAACGCTCGGCGGCCGATGCCCGGCTCTTCGAGCGGGAGGGCCGCGCCGTGGTCTTCACGTCGCTCGAAGACCTGTCGAACCGCGTCGACGATCCCGCGCTCGACGTGACCGCCGACGACTTCCTCGTGCTGCAGAACGCCGGGCCCAAGGGCGCCCCCGGAATGCCGGAGGCGGGCTATCTGCCGATTCCGCAGAAGCTCTCGCGCGCAGGTGTCACGGACATGGTGAGGATCTCCGACGCGCGCATGAGCGGCACCGCCTATGGCACCATCGTGCTGCACGTCACGCCCGAGTCTGCCGACGGCGGCCCGCTCGGCCTCGTGAAGAGCGGTGACCGGATCAGGCTGAGTGTGAAGGCCCGCAAACTCGACCTGCTGGTGGACGACGCCGAGCTGCGGCGCCGCGCGAACGGAGGGCAGGCAGCGGCGCCGAAGCGGGGCTACCGGCGCCTCTATCTCGACCACGTGCTCCAGGCCGATCTCGGCTGCGACTTCGATTTCCTGCGAGGAGGACAGGCATGAGCCCCATTCGACGCTCCATCCTGGTTGCGCTGGCCACCGCGCTGATCGCAACGGTGGCCGCCCCCGCCGGCGCCCAGTCCACGCTCGAGACGGTCAAGAAGCGCGGCAAGCTCATCGCCGGCGTGAAGACCGACTTTCCGCCCTTCGGCACCGTCGACGCCGCCGGCAAGAACGTGGGCTTCGACGTCGACGTGGCCCACCGCTTCGCCAAGGCACTCTTCAACGACGAGCAACAAGTCGAGCTGGTCGCGGTGACGTCGGGCAACCGCATTCCGTTCCTCCAGTCGAGCAAGATCGACATCATCATCGCGACGGTGACGATCACGGACGAGCGCCGCCAGGTGGTGGAGTTCTCCGAGCCCTACTTCATGTCGGGCTCGCTGATCCTCGTGCCCAGGGCGAGCGCCGTGACGAGCCTCGACGACCTGGGCGGCAAGACGGTGGCAGTCATCCAGGGCGCGATTCAGGACAAGGACGTCGAGCAGCTCCAGCCGAAGGCCAGCCGCGTGAAGTTCGGCAAGGTGTCGGAGGCGGTGCTGGCGTTGAAGGGCGGGCGCGCCGACGCCTACGTCCACGACGACATCGTGATTCTCAGCCTGGCCAAGGAGAACGCCGATCTCAAGGCGGTCGGCAAGACCTTCGTGCCGAGGCCGTACGGGATCGCCGTGCGTAAGGGCGACACCGAGTTCATCAACTGGGTGAACGCCGAGCTCAAGAAGATGCACACGGACGGGACGTACGATCGGCTCTGGAAGAAGTACTTCGCGGACGTGGAGCAGTTCCTCATCAAGCCTTGACCGCCTACGGCTTCGAGTGGGCGGCCATTGCGCGAGGGCTGCCCTACCTCCTCGAGGGGGCCGGCCTCACGGTGATGATCTCGAGCGTGGCGATGGTGCTCGCCCTGGTGCTCGGGCTCGCGCTGGCCGCCATCTCCCAGGCTCCCGGCCCGGTGGCGCGCCGCCTGGTGGCCGCGTACGTCGAGGTCTTCCGCAACACGCCGCTCCTGATCCAGATCTTCATCGTCTACTTCGGATTGCCCCAGCTCGGCGTCAAGCTGTCGCCGTTCCTGTCCGGCCTCGCCGCGCTGGTGCTCTACGCCGCCGCCTACAACACCGAGATCTTTCGGGCGGGGCTGGAGGCGGTGCCCCACGGGCAGTTCGAGGCCGCACGCTCGGCCGGGCTCGGCGAGCTGCAGATCCTGCGCTACGTGATCATGCCCCAGGCCGTGCGCATCTGCTTCCCGGCGCTCGGCAACAACCTGGTCTCGCTCGTGAAGAACTCGTCGCTCGTGTCGACGATCGGGATGGTCGAGCTGATGTTCGTGGCCAACGACATCTCGTTCAACAACTTCCGCACGTTCGAGATCTACGGCACCGCCGCCGTCATGTACGTCGTCATCGTGCTGGCCCTGACCCGGCTCTTGCGAGCGGCCGAGGGCCGCCTGCTGCGCGCGCCCGCGTGAGCGGTCAGCCCGCATGAGTGTTCAGGTCGTCGTGCAGACGCTTCCCTATCTGCTGCGGGGGACGCTGAGCACCGTTGCCATCGCGGCTGCGGTGATCGTGGTGGGCACGGCCGGCGGCGTCGCGCTCGGCCTGCTCCGCTTCGCGCCCTGGCGCGGGGTCGGCGCGGTGGTGGCCTGGCTGGTCGAGCTGGTCCGAGCGGTGCCGCTGCTGCTCCTGCTGTTCTTCATCTTCTTCGGCCTGCCGGCCCTGGCCATCAGGATCCCGACCTTCCCGGCCGCCGTCCTGGCCATGAGCCTGTGGATGGCGGTGAACACAGCCGAGGTGGTGCGCGGCGGCATCCAGTCGATCCCACGCGGCCAGTTCGAAGCCGCCCGCTCGATCGGCCTCAGTGAGGTCCAGGCGATGGCCTACGTGGTCTTCCCGCAGGCGGTGCGGCGGATGATCCCGCCCTTCGTGGGGCTGTGCACGATCCTGATCAAGGACACCTCGCTCGCCGCCATCATCGGGGTGTTCGAGCTGACGCGCGCCGCCCAGGAGACGATCGAGCGGACGTTCCGATCCTTCGAGATCTACCTGACGGCGGCGGCGATCTACTTCGTGATCTGCTTCCCGCTGACCCGCTTCGCCCAGCGCGCCGAGGCGCGCCTGCTCCGACCTTGAAGCTCGGGCGCGAACTGTCGGTCAGGGATTCGAGAGAGACACCTGAGCTCGGGGAAGTCGAGGAGCGAGATGTCGACGCGGGGTGGTGCGGCCGAGGCGATCTCTCTGCGGAGGTCAGCCGTGCACTCATCCGTCCACCGCGAAACGTCCGCTCCCTGAAGATGCAGGAGTCGATCTTCAGTGAATCCGAAGCTCACCTTCCGGAGGATCTCGAACTTCGTTGCGACCAGCGTTCGCTGGATGTCGTTCAGTGGCATGCCAGTCCAACCCCGCAGAGAGGAACCTTCCCGTTGTGAACGCTGGCCGAAGGTGCCACGGGCCCGTCAGGAGTGCGCATGCCCGATCTTGCGCTGGCCGACGATCACGAGGGCGGCACCCAGGAACGCGACGAGCGCCATCGTGAACGGTCCGGCGTCAGGCGCGAGGTCGAGGGCCGTGAGGGTCGCGCCCGCTGCGCTGCTCCCCACCAGCGCGAGGAGGATGTCGCGAAGGAGCCCGTGGCCTCCCTGCGGCATCGCCACCCCGGCCAGCCAGCCCGTGAGAAGTCCAACCACCAGCCACGTCGCGAACATCCCGGCAGTCATCACTCGCCTCCTGGCGTGTTGACGTATGGCATTCATAATTTATATAACAAGTGGAGTGTGGTCGAGCCGGACGAGGATGCTCGCCGTGCTCGCCAAGGTCATGAGATGAACGGGAGGTGCGATGTTCGCGAACAAGACACGGGTTCTCCTCATCCTGTCCCAGGAGGTTCTGGATCGGGCTCGGGTCGCCGCCGGGCGAGCGACGACGACGCTCAAGCTACCCGTGAGCCTGCAGATCGTCCTCCGCGCCCTCATCGAGGAGGGGCTGAAGCGTGGGAACGACGGGACGCTTCTTGCCAACATCGAACGGCAGGTCCACGTCGTCCGCCACATCCGGAGGGTGGCGCGCCAGCGCGATCGAGCGACGCACGCCAAGCGCCGGACATGACCCGCGCGCAGGGCGGACGTCAGAATCCCTTCCGTCTCATGCACGCGCGATAGGCGGCCTGATAGCTCGCGTTCTTTGCTCCTTCGGCCTCCATGCCGTGGATTTGCGGATCGGCCGACTCGATGACGGTGCCCGGGAAATCTGGCGAGTTCGTCGCCAACGCGCCGCCGCGTACGCGATCGGCCCGGGCGTGGTCGGCCATCGTCGGTGAAACGGTTCCTGCTTTCACCGTGTGGGGCGCTGCGGCATTGCAGGCGGCGAAGTCGGCGCTGGAGGGGACCTCGCCGTCGGCCATCCGCGTCGTCGCGAGCGAACCGAGAAGAATAAGGGCGAGCACGGTCACAACTTTGTCCAGCCTGGTCATGTCGTACTCCCTTCGAAGTGGCTCATGATGCGCAGCGCTTCCCCAGGGGCCGAGGCGTTTCATGAACACAGCGCGACACCGGTCGCCGCCACAAAACCGCTGCGAGGCATCCTGGAGTTCCGTCCCACACGTTTCGCACCGTGCCATAGCCTCTCCTCCTCGCCGACCTGGTCAGCGAATTCCAGCGCCACGCCGCCCCGCGGGCCCGAGCGCCGGCCGCGGCTTACGCCCGCCGGACCGCGTTCCGATCAGTGACCTGCGCGCCCTCCGCCGTCAGGTCGTGAAGGAATCAGAACAGTGCCGACATGATGCTCGGTCCCGAGTCGGACCGAGCGCCAGAACCGCCGCTGAGCGAGGATCGCGAGCGTTGCGCCTCCGCACCCGATCAGGAACATCACCAGCATTCCAGCTTCGCTGGAGACGACGACCCAGAGCGTCGCGCCCCCGACCACACTCCCGACGAGACCGACCGCCAGATCGCGAATGAAGCCGTGGCCGTCCGCCCGTGAGACCACTTCAGCCACCCACCCGGCCACGAGCCCGGCGAGGACCAGCATCGGACCCATCTGCAGGACGTGTTCAAGCATGAAGCCTGCCCCTCTCTGCCGTTTCAGGCTGGCTAGCGAGAGTCCATCGAGCGGCTCGCGACGAGCTTGCCCCACGTCTTCGCGTTGAAGTCATACTGGTAGATGTTCCCGTGCTTATCGAGGGCGAAGAGGTCGTTTTGCGATGCACAGATTTGGATGAACTTCGCCGGTGCCTCGCTGGAGGTCGCGAGCCGCTGCGAATCACCGTCACGGTATTCACTGACGTTCATCGATACCCTCGGTGCCCGATCGTGGGCCTCGGAGGTGGCTCCTGGGCGGAGCCACCTCCCGGAGCTCACTTACCCGCGCCGAGCGAGACGGCGAAGTTGACCGTCTCCGCCCGGTACGGTGACGGGATATACGCGAAGGCGAGCCGGATCTCCTTCAGCCTCTTCGCCTTCAGCGCTTCGACGGGAAACTCCACGTCCACGGTCTGGGTCGCTTCCTGCCCTGGATCGAGCCGCTCGCTGCCGTACGAAGCGAACTTGAGGGTCGGTTCGGTCCGCCCGTCCTCAAGCTTGATCGGCTGCCCCTGGGCGTCGATGTAGAGGAGCTTTCCGTCGAGCAGCCGGACGGTCTGATTGGCCGACGTGTTCTTCAGCGTGAGCGTCGCGGTCAGCTTCGCCGGGGTGACGATCCGGTCGGATCCCTTCTCGATTCGCTCCGCGACCTTCATCGCGGTGACCTCGCCCGTCACGATCCCGGCCTGCACCTTCACGGACGCGGGCGTCACGGCGTACGTCCGTTCTTCTATCACCGCGGCCGTCGCTGCCGGCTGCGGCACTGGGCCGAGGGTCATCCAGACCACCACGGCCACGACCGCCGCGCCCAGCCCCCACCGCCACCACTTATCGGCCTTCTCCTCGCCAGCACTCTCGGTCGGCCAGAACTTGCGTTGAGCGGCGATCGGAATGACCGCGCCGACGGCCGCCACGAAGGCCATCGCGACGATCCCGGCCTGCGGAAACAGCCCGACGGCACGGAAGATCCAACTCAATCCGATGGCCCCGACGAGACCGAGGATGATGTCCTTCTTGAGCCCGTAGCCTCCGCGTTTCATGGCCAGTCCGGCCAGCACGCCTGCCAGCACTCCGACGAGAACCCACGTCACGAACATAGTGAAACTCATGACTCGTCCTCCTTCGTCACTCCGTTACGACGCGCCCGCATCACTGCCCCCGCACCGTTGCACGCGTTCCGCCTCGTCGCCGTTTGCGCCCGCTGGACGCACGAGGGCTCAGGCGCCTCTGGCCGGCGGGGGGAGCCGCCGCCGGCCTGTCGCCGTTTTGCCGCACCAGGAGGGCGGCGAGCATCTCGATCGCTCGCCGGTCCAGGGCGCGGTCGTCGATCATCACCTGCACGGCGGGGCCCGCGAGCGCCCGGACCCACTCTGCGGCTGCGGTGGAGCACACGATGACGTCCACTCGTCGCAGCAGACGACCCAGGCGCGCCCCCTGGGCGGGACTCGCCCCGACCAGCACGATGTTGGGCAGGCCGGCGTTGGCGATCGAGTGTTCCAGGTTGTGCGCCGTCGCGACGGCGGCGGAGGCGACGCCCACCCGCGTGCCCGACGGGAGCTGGGCCAAGCGGTGGAGCGTCTCGAGATGCGCCTCGGCGAGGAGCGCGATGACCGGGACGCCCCGGCCGCTCAGCAGCCGCTCCACCTCCGGGAGATGGCAAAAGCTCGTGACCGCGGCTCGCCAACGACCGGCTTGCTTCTGGCGGGCGACCGTCGCCAGGTCGCCGAGGAGCACCTTGTCGACGCGAACCGGGAGGTGAGCTTCGAGCTGCCCGGCAAAGAAGTCGAGCTCCGGCGGGCTGCATTCCACGAGGAGGACCTCGACGGTCTCCTGGACGGCGGCAGGCCGAACGCTGGCCACGCTCAGCACGGCAACCGCCAGGTCGTCGGCGGTCATCCCGATGGCCGCCGCCCGCATCACCGTATCTTGTAAAAAGCCCTCGCGGAGGTGAGGGGCGGGGCGAACGGGCGGCGCCGGGGCCACGAACACGCCCTTCCCCCGCCGAGCCTCCACGTATCCGCTCTGCTTCAGATCCTCGACGACACGCGCGACCGTGTTCGTGTTGATGCCGAGGAAGCCGGCCAGCTCCCG